>DASSBK010000256.1:0-3161 GCA_035698825.1 Gemmatimonadota bacterium | reverse complement strand
CGGCATCGTTCTCCTCCGCGGCGCGGCGCGCGGCCTCGAGCGCGGCCTCGACCTGCCGGGCGGCCGCGGAGCGCTCCTCCTCCGCCGCGGCGCGGAGCGTCGCCGCGCTCGCGACGATCGCCGTGCGCCAGGGGCTCGCGGCCCCGCCCCCGGACGCGGGCCGGGCGACGACGCGGTACCGCACGGTGTCCCCCGGCATCCGCCCGGCGGCCAGCGGCACCACGGCGGAGGCGATCGTGTCGCGCGTTCCCGGCGCCACGTCGATCGCGCCGGCGCGGCCGTCCGCGGTCTCCCAGCCGAGCGACACGAGGCCCGCGGGCGCTCCCGCCCGGACCTCGAGCCAGGCGCTCTCCGCGGCCAGCGTGGCGGGGTTCTCCGCCGGTCGCAGGACGTCGATGAACGCCCCACCGCGCGCGACGACGCGGAAGGCCGGCCCTTCGAGCCGCGCGCCACTCGCGCCCACGGCCACGACCCGCGCCTCGCCCGGCGCGAGCCCGCGAACGGGCCCGCGGAACGAGGCGCCCGCCACGGCCAGCGGGATCTCCCGGCCGCCGGCGTCGATCACCGACGCCGAGGCGAGATCGCCGGTCGCGCCGCCGCGGATCTCCAGGGGCTCGTCGGCGGAGGTCGTCCTGCCTGCCAGCGGCGCCCACGCCTCGTCGGTGCCGCGCGCCTCCACGCGGACCAGCGCGAGCGGCGCGCGAACGGAGACCGTGTATTCGCGGCTCGCCGCGCGCCCATAGCGGACCCGGTAGCGCCGCTCGACCGTCACGCCGTCCCAGTGCCACGACCCCGCCGACTCGGGGCCCAGCGTGTCCGACCGCCAGGCCTCCTCCCCTTCCTGCCACTCCAGCACGAGCGGTCCCTCCGCCGCCGGACCGAGGTACCGGCCGCGGACGACGACCCCCGCGCCGTACTCGACCTCCGCGTCGCCGGGGGTGACCCGCCAGGCAGCCGATTCTCCGCGCCAGAGCGTGGACGGCGCGAGCACCGCGCGCAGGACGCGCGGGGCCGCCGCCGGCTCGGCCAGCGCGGTCGCGACGGCCAGCACCGCGAATCCGAGGGCCGCCCGCCGCCAGCGGCCGAGCCGCGCCTGCGCGTCCTCGCCGAGCGCGCGGTCGAGCCGGGCAGCGCCGCGCCGGGCGAGCCATTCCCGCCCGCCGCTCGTCACGGCGGCCGCGAGTCCCTGCCCGCCGTCTTCGAGCGACGCGGTGACGCGGCCCCTGGACTGCGGGAACAGGCACTCCAGCCGCGCGGCCACTTCGCGCTCGCCGCGTGCGCCCGCCAGCCAGCCCCGCACGGCCATCGCGGCGCCCGCGCCCGCCAGCAGGAGCGCCGCCGCGTAGCCGACCGCGCGCGCGGATCCCCCACCACCCGTCACCCCTTCCCAGGCGAGGAGCGCAAACGCAAACGCCGCCGAGATCGCCACCCCCGTCCAGAAGAGCCCTCGACGGCGGCGACGCTGCTCCGCGGCGCCCAGTGACCGGAGCTCGCGCTCCGGATCTAGTGCCGTATCTCCCAGATCAACACCATCCCGTCAGGGTCGATAGTTCATCCCCACAGCATAGATGTTCTTGGTGTAGAAATCGTTCAGAGTGATCGCCTCGTTGCGGTAGCGGCCGTAGCGCACCTCGACCGAGTAGTCGGGCGTCACGTCCTTGACCAGCCGGAGCAGCAGGACATTGTTCTCCGTCTCCCCCGTGTCGAGCGACCCGGCCTGCGTGTTCGCGACCGGTTCGCTGAAGTCACGAAGCTCCACCTGACCGTAGAGCTGGACCAGCATCCCCCACGGGAGCCGGCGCAGCACCTGCAGGCCGATATTGTGGCTCACGTAGCTGAAGCCAAATGAGTTCGAATCGGTCAGCCGGAAGCTGTACTCTCCCTGGATCGAAACCGGCCCCAGCCAGGTGACGATCGTGCCGAGCTCGTGGACGTGGTCCTCCTGACGGTCGCGCGTCGGGCCGCGGATCGACTGCGGGCTGTCGCCCGGCTCGAGTTTGCCACGGCCGGGATAGCGGATCTTGTCGAAGGAGTAATCCCAGCGCAGGGACACATCGGTCCCGAAGTCCTTGGCGATCGAGGCATACGCGCCGACCAGGTGGTTGCCGAACGACGCGTCCAGGTTCTCGAAGTCGGTATCCGAATAGCGGGCGCCCAGCTCGAGCCGCGACGTTTCGCCCTCCGACAGGGGAGCCAGGTTCACCAGCCCGCTCAGCGTGCCGCTGACACGTGTGAATCCGTCCTCATTGATGAAGAAGAACCCGTCGGTCCAGGCCCGGTTCTTGAGACCCACCGTCCCTCCAAGCGCGACGACGTCGGAGACACGGCGCTGGTATCCCAGTGTCCCCTCGTTGACGAACTGGCTCGTCACATCGAAATCGCTGAAGCCAAAATGGCGTTTCACACCGCCCTGGTAGTTGAGCGACAACCGCTGCTCGCCGGACGTGCCCCACAGGAGGTCCCCCCGGTACGCGAGCCGCGCGACCTGGGCCCGGACCGGATCGTCGATCAGCTCGGCTACGTTGTCGTCGACTTCGTACGTCAGCCGCACGTCGTGATCGTAGGACCACGGCGATCCGTCCACGGTTTGCGCCCCCAGGGGAGCGGCCAGGAATGCCGTCAGGGCCGCCAGCGCGGCGACCCCGCCGTGCGCCGGTCGAAACGACCGGACGGCCTTACATGGGGTTTCCATCGAATCGTTCCTCCCGCGCATCATGTTAATCATAAAACGCCTGCAATCGCTCGGCGAACACGGCGGCCTTGGCCGCGTACTCCTGGCGCCGGTCCGTCAGCCCGATCAGCTGCCGCTGCAAGTCGCGGATGGCCTGGCCGGTGTCCTCGAAGACGCCCGGCACGCCCCCGCTTTCCTGCGCGTTCCGCATGGCTTCGAATTCGTCCTGGATGCCCTGCTGCCCGCCCCATAGCGCGATGTCGTCCCTGAGTCGGTCGAACTCCTCCTTGTCGCGCTCCTTCCGATTCAGGGCCTCGATCTGCTCACCGATGGCGGCGATACGCTCGTCGATCTTGTCGACCGCGTCCCTGGCGATCGCCTCCTTGACCCGGAGCTGCGAAGGCCCGTCGGTCGGATCCACCACGAGATCCGGTAGGAAGAGATCGGTCTGCGCCTCGTCCAGCTCGGCTTGAATCGCGGCCCGCGCCTC
>DASSBK010000255.1:0-14625 GCA_035698825.1 Gemmatimonadota bacterium | reverse complement strand
AAGGAGTTGTCGGGGGTGAACCGGTGCACCCGGGATGGAAAAGCTATTGTAGCCGAAGCTCCCGGTTCGCGGGGAGGCGGCCCCGCTTCTGCGACATGGGAAGCGCGCGGAAGGCGCGGAGCTCGGCCAGTCGGCGACGCGGAGGCGATGCCTCCAACTGGTCAACGAAGCCGGCGGCGAGGCGGGCGGAGCCGGCGTACCGCTCGGCGAGGGAGGGATCGTCGTAGGGTACGTCCCAGCGGGTCAGCGCCTGATGGCGCACCCAGGCGAGATCGGAGGGCTCGACCGTGCGGGCGAGCGCGCGCACGAAGTGGCGCAGGAGCAGATACGCGTCGATCCGGGCCATGAGCTCGAGCTCCGCCAGGAACTCCTCGCCCGCCACGCGCGCCGGCCCGCCATCGCCGAACGCGTAGGTCGTGTGGAGCGCGTGGCTCGCCTCCTCGGTGAAGACGAGCAGCGGAAGCACGTTCGATTCGGAGAGTCCGCGCCGCGGGTCGCGCTCCTCCAGGGTCTCGATCATCTCGTCGGCGTAGAAGAGGGCGAGCCGCAGGTTCGCATCCTCGACATAGAAGAAGAAGCGCGCCCAGTCGGACATCTCGGGGTGGTCGGCGCTCCGGGCAGCGAGCTCCGCGCAACGGCGCGGACCGACGACGCACGCCTCGAGATCGACGCCGGCCGGCCGGCCGTACGTGCGCTCGAAGAGCCGCTGGACCTGTCCGAGGAGCGCCACTAGCGGGCCTGCCGGTAGAGGGCCTGCCGGCAGAGGCGCTCGACCGTCTCCGGCCGGGGAGCCAGGTGGAGATGGTCGTCGACCAGGACGTTCAGCGCCTGCCGCAGCGCGACGAACGCCTCGGCCAGGAACGCGAGCACGTCGGCGAGCTCGAGCCGCGCCGCTGCCTCGTGGCGCGCCGCGACGGCGTAGTACCGGCTGCCCATCTCCTCGTAGTACTCGAGATCCACGGGCCGGCGGCCGTAGCGATGGCGATGGTAGATCCAGTCGGGGAAGACGCCGGCCAGGTAGAGCGCACGGTCGCCCACTTCCGTCTGGAGCGAGAAGGCATGCTCCGAAGTGCGGGCCTCGGCGATCTCCCGCACCAGATCCACCAGGTACAGGCCCTGACGCGCGCCGCCGTCGACGCGGCCCTGCACGTGATGCGAGAGGAGCGCTCCGACGTAATCCGCCACGCGCCGGTCCTCGATCCCGTGGTCGAGAAATGCCCGGCGGACGACGACGTAGTAGAAGAAGTAGGGAGAGACGTCGAGGAGCTTCGGCGCCTCGAGCAGGCGCTGGAACAGGAGCGGGCTGTCGAGCAGCCGGTCGAGCGCGTCCGGGTCCTCGGCCAGGGAGCGGAGAGGCGCGCGCTGGCGGCCGCTCCTCTCGAGCGCCGCGATCAGGAACTGCAGATCCTCTCGGGTGATTCGCGTCCGACAACTCGCTGTGATCAAGCGGACTCACCTCCCGTCGTCGAGTTCCTCCTCCTCCCGATTCTCGCGCCACTCGGATCCGTCGGCGAAGACTTCCTTCTTCCAGACCGGCAGCGTCGCCTTCAGCCGATCGATCCCGTGCGCGCAGGCCGCGAGCGCCTCGCGTCGATGGGGCGCCGAGATCGCGATCGCCACGCTGGCCTCTCCGATCTCGACGCGACCGACGCGATGGGCGATCGCGACCCCGGTCACCACCGGCCACAAGCCGGCAATTTCCATACCGATCCTCTCCATCTCCCGTTCCGCCATCGGTGCATACGCCTCGTACTCGAGATGCCGGACCGCCTTGCCCGCGAAGGAGTTGCGCGTGACTCCCACGAACGTCGCGATGGCCCCGGAGCCGGCGTCCGTGATCGCGCCCCGCAGCGTTTCCGGGTCGATCGAGGTATCGGTGATCTGATAGAAGGTGCGCACGGTCCTCGGTTTTCCGCCGTCAGCAGCGTGCGCCGACGGCTGCTGATCGCGCGGCCGCTGCGGCGACTCCACGGAGAATCAGCCGCCTCCGACGGGAGGCAGGATCGCGATCTCGTCGCCGGGCGCGAGCGGTGTGCCGGCGTCCACATACTCCAGGTTGACGGCCACGCGCGAGCGGGGCAGGAGCGGCGCGAGCGACGGATGCGCTTCTCCTACGGCCACGACCGCGTCCGCGGCTGTGGCTGCCGGCGCCAGCTCGAGCTCCACCGATCCCGCTCCGACCGCCTCGCGCGCCGGCCCGAAGAGCCGCACGACCACCCGCATCCCGTCACGCATTCACCCCTCCCTTCGAAGACGTCGCGGGACGCGCAAAAAGCGCAACGCAGCGGATCGGCCATGTTCAGCGTCCCAGGTGCCCTTCGAAGAAGGTCGCCACGCGCGCGCAGTAGCCCGGCCTGTCCACGAAGTATGCCCCGCAGTGGAGCGCGCCGTCCACGATCCACGACTCGCTCGTCTCGGGCGCGGCTTCGACGAGCCGGCGGGCGTGCTCGGTGGGGATCCAGTGGTCGCGCGTCCCGTGGATGAACAGGATCGGCGTTCCGGCCAGCGCGGCCACACGCCTGGCGGGCGCGATCTCGTCGAAGCCGGGCCTCCCGCTACGCCGGTGCCACCACTCCATGGCGGGCAGGAACGCCCTGCCGGGAATCCATCCCCGGAAGAACCTCCGGGCGTCCCGCTCGGCCGCGTGCTCGAGCACCTCGCGCTGGCTCCCGAACACGCTGTCGGCGACGATCGCCTGCACGCGTTCGTCCGCGCCGCCGAGGATCGCCACCACGCCTCCCATCGAGAACCCCAGGAGCCCGATCCGAGCGCCCGGTATCCTGTCGGCCACCCAGTCGAGCGCCGCCGAGAGATCCGCCGTCTCCCAGAAGCCCATCGTGATCGGGGCGCGCGCGCTGCGCCCGCGCCCGCGGAAGTCGAACAGGAGCACGTCGAACCCCGCGCGCCACAGTGCCGTCGACATCCCCAGGACGTCGGACTTCTCGCCGCGATATCCGTGCATCACGACGACCACACGCGACTCGTCCTCGTGCCGCAGGAACCACCCGTGCAGCCGAACGCCGTCGGACGTCGTGAACTCGGCGATCTCGTGCGCCGCGTCGGTTTCCCAGGGCGTGAACGTGAAGTCGGGGGGACGCGTGGAGCGCGGCGACCTGTTGAGCCGCCAGTGGCCGAGCCATCCGATCGCCAGCCACAACAGCGCGGCGAAGATCGCGAATCCCGCCACGAGCCCGGCGATCCAGGCCTCGGGCCTCACTCGTGGGAGGGCCGGCCCTCGAACGTGATCGTGCGGTCCCGGCCGCCGCGCTTGGCGGTGTACAGCGCCTGGTCGGCCCAGCTGATCAGCGCGTCCTGGCGATGGCGTGGGGCGGCGAACTCCTCGGAGCTGAACGGCAGGCACGCGACGCCGCACGAGATCGTCAGCGGCTTGCCCGAGAGGGCCTCGAAGTAGTGGGCCTTCACCTGCCGGCGCAGGCGCTCGGCCTGCTGGTATGCGCCGGCGAGGTTCGTCTCGGGGAGCAGCACCGCGAACTCCTCGCCGCCGTAACGGGCCAGCTGATCGGTCTCGCGGATCGTCCGGTGCAGCACAGCCGCGAGCTCGCGCAGCACCGCGTCGCCCTGCTGATGTCCGTACGTGTCGTTGACCTGCTTGAAGTGATCGATGTCTAGGAGGATCAGCGACAAGTCCGAGCGGTAGCGGTCGGCGCGCTTGAACTCCTCCTCGAGCCGCAGATAGAAGTAGCGGTGGTTGTAGAGGCCGGTCTGGTCATCCGTGTTGGCCAGGCGGGTCAGCCGCTGGTTGTCGATCTCCGCCTGCTCGTAGAGCGCGGCGTTGGCGAGACCGTTGGCTGCCGCGTTGGCCACCACGCGCGCGAACTTGACCTCGTGCTCCGTGTACGGCCAGTAGCGCCGTGACGACTGGAGGACGTACTCGCCCAGGTCGGCGCGCTGGACCCTGAGCGGCACGATCATGATCGATTTCCGCGCGGGGAGCGTGTGGACCACCGGTCCGATCAGCGGATCGGTGTGGGTGTCGTCCACGACCACGACGTCGCCTTCGGCCGAGGCCTTCTGGATCTCCGGATAGCCGTCGAGGTCAATGCTCAGGTTGTGGAGGTTGGGGTCGTCCTGGGTGGCCACGACGTAGCCGGTGTGGCGGTCGACGATCTTGATCAGCGAGGCACGGTCGGACTGCACGACCTGGGCGAGCTCGCTGACGATCGTGTACAGCACTTTCTCGATCTCCAGCGACGACGAGACCGCTTGCGAGATGCGCAGCATCGCGGCGAGGTCGTCGTGGTACCGCTTGACCTCGAGGTTCGTCCGCACGCGCGCGACGAGCTCGTCGATGTAGAAGGGCTTGGTGACGTAGTCGCTGGCGCCGGCCTCGAGGGCCTGGACGACGTCCTTGCGGCCGTCGCGGGCGGTCAGCATCACGACCCGCGAGTCCGCCAGGAGCGGATCGGAGCGGAACTCGCGGCAGACCGCCAGCCCGTCCATCTCCGGCATCATGACGTCCAGCAGAACGAGGTCGGGCGGCTCGCGGCGGGCAAGCTGGAGGGCGGCGGGACCGGTGTGCGCGATATCGGTCCGATATCCCTTGAATTGCAACATCGTGGCCAGCGTGTCGCAAATCGAGGGATCGTCGTCCACTACCAGGATGTACCCGTCCGAGGCCGCCCGGGGAACCCGGGGCTCGGCGGAGACCTTCAGCTCTGTGCTCACTCCTCTTCCGAGGGCAGCTCCAGCTGCTCGCTTTCCAGTTGGGCGGCGTCTTCCACCCCTTCGGATGGAGCCCCCTCCTCTTCCTCCTCCAGCACGACTCGTGCCACGTCGCCTACCTTGTGGCCTTCCTCGAGGTTGATGAGCCGCACTCCCTGCGTGGCGCGCCCCATGATCCGGATGCCCTGAATCGGGAGCCGGATGATGATGCCCCCGGTCGTCACGATCATCAGCTCGTCCTGCTCGACGACTTCCTTGACCGCCACCAGGGCCCCCGTCTTCGCCGTCGGGTTCAGCGTCTTGATCCCCTTGCCGCCGCGGTGCGTCACGCGGTAGTCCGAGATCAGCGTCCGCTTGCCGTAGCCGTTCTCGGTGACGGACAGGAGCGCGTTGCTCTCGTTCTTGACTACCACCATGTCGAGCACGCCGTCGTTCTTGCCCTGCAGCGTGATCCCGCGCACTCCCATGGTGTCACGCCCCATGTCGCGCACCTCGTCCTCGGGGAAGCGGATCGCCTGTCCCTTCCGGGTCGCGAGCACGACGTCGTTGGTGCCGTCCGTCAGCGCCGCGCCGATCACCCTGTCGCCCGACTCCAGCTTCATCCCGATGATGCCGCCGCGGCGGGGGTTGCTGTAGGCCGACATCACGGTCTTCTTCACCTGGCCCTGCTGGGTAGCCGTGATCAGATAGTGCTGGTCGTCGAACTCCCGCACCGGGATGACGTCGGCGACCTGGTCGTTGGCGTCGGTCTCGAGGACGTTGACGATCGGCCGGCCGCGGCTGGCCCGCCCGCCCTGCGGGATGTCGTACACCTTGAGCCAGTGGCACTTCCCCTGCTCGGTCAGGACCAGCAGGTAGTCGTGCGTGCTGGCGACGTAGAGGCGCTCGATCCAGTCGTCCTCCTTGGTCCCCATACCGGTGACGCCGCGGCCGCCGCGCCGCTGCCTCCGGTACGTCGACGCCGCGATCCGCTTGATGTAGCCCGTATGGCTGATCGTGACGACCATGTCCTCTTCGGCGATCAGGTCTTCCATCGAGATGTCGGCGCCGCCGGCCTGGATCTCGGTGCGCCGCACGTCGCCGTACTTCGCGGCGATCTCGCGCAGCTCCTCCTTGATCTTCTCCATCCTGAGCCGCCGCGACCCGAGCAGCTCCTGCAGGCCGGCGATCGTCTTCAGGAGCGCCCGGTACTCCTCCTCGAGCTTGTCGCGCTCGAGGCCCGTGAGCCTCGCGAGACGCATGTCGAGGATCGCCTGCGCCTGGCGTTCGGAGAGGTCGAACCGTTCCATCAGCCCGGCGCGCGCGGCGTCGGTATCGCCGCTCTGGCGGATCAGCGCCACGACCTCGTCGATGTTGTCGACCGCGATCCGCAGTCCCTCGACGATGTGGAGCCGCTCTTCGGCCTGCTTGAGATCGAAGTTCGATCGCCGCACGACCACTTCGTGGCGATGCTCGAGGAATCGCTCGAGCATCTCCTTGAGCGGCATCTCCTTCGGGACGTTGTCGACCAGGGCCAGGTTGATGATCCCGAAGGTCTGCTGGAGCTGCGTGTGGTTGTAGAGCTGGTTCAGCACCACCTCGGCGTTCTGCGCCGTCGACTTGAGCTCGATCACCACCCGCATCCCGTCGCGATCGGACTCGTCGCGCAGATCCGAGATGTCGGTGATCTTCTTGTTCCGCACCAGGTCGGCGATCTGCTCGATGACCCGCGTCTTGTTGACCTGGTAGGGGATCTCCGTGATGACGATCCGCTCGCGGCCGTTGTCCTTGATCTCGGTGCTGGCGCGGGCGCGCATGATCACCTTGCCGCGGCCGGTCTCGTACGCCTCCTGGATCCCCGCGGTGCCGTAGATGTAGCCGCCGGTCGGGAAGTCCGGACCCTTGATGTGCTTCCGGAGCGCGGGCAGATCCAGCTCCGGGTCGTCGATCAACGCGATCAGCCCGCTGACGACCTCGCGCAGGTTGTGGGGCGGAATGTTGGTCGCCATGCCGACCGCGATGCCGCTGGCTCCGTTGATGAGCAGGTTCGGGATCCGCGCCGGCAGGACGGACGGCTCCTGGAGCCGATCGTCGTAGTTGGGAGCGTAATCGACCGTTTCCTTCTCGATGTCGGCCAGCATCTCGGCCGCGATCGGCGCCATGCGCGCCTCGGTATACCGGTAGGCCGCCGCGGAGTCGCCGTCGATCGAGCCGAAGTTCCCCTGGCCGTCGACCAGCGGATAGCGCAGCGAGAACGGCTGCACCATGCGGACCATCGCGTCGTACACGGCCGTGTCGCCGTGGGGGTGATACTTGCCCAGCACGTCTCCGACCACGGTCGCGCTCTTCTTGTACGGCCGGCCCGGTCCGAGACCGATCTCCGACATCGAATAGAGGATGCGGCGGTGGACGGGCTTGAGGCCGTCGCGCACGTCCGGCAGCGCGCGCGCGACGATGACGCTCATCGAGTAGTCGATGAACGACTCCTTCATCTCGTCGACGATCTGGCGTTCGAGGATTCTTTCGCGGCCTTGCTCTATCGCCATCTACCGATCTCCCTCAACATTGGATTGGCACCCACGTCCGGGCGTCGTGTTCCCTAGACGTCCAGGTTCCTCACGTACTTCGCGTTCTTCTCGATGAAATCGCGGCGCGGCTCCACCTCGTCGCCCATCAGCGTCTGGAACAGCTCGAACGCCTCCGTGTGGTCCTCCATGTGGACCTTCAGGATCGTCCGGCTCTCCGGATCCATCGTGGTCTTCCACAGCTGGTCGGGGTTCATCTCGCCGAGCCCCTTGTAGCGCTGGACGTTGACGCCGTTGCCGCCCAGGCGCTCGATGGCCTTCTCCCGCTCCTCCTCGTCGAAGGCGTAGAACTCCTTGGCCCCCTTCCACACGCGGTAGAGAGGGGGCTGCGCGATGTAGATCTTCCCGGCGTCGATGAGCTCGCGCATCCACTGGAAGAAGAAGGTCAGGAGCAGCGTGCGGATGTGCGCCCCGTCCACGTCGGCGTCGCACATGATGATGATCTTCCCGTAGCGGCTCAGCTCCAGCTTGAACTCGTCCTCGCCGAATCCCGTGCCGATCGCCGTGATGATCGTCCGGATCTCCTCGTTCGAGAGGACCTTGTCCACGCGGGCCCGGATCGTGTTGAGGATCTTCCCCCGCAGCGGCAGGATCGCCTGGAAGTTCCGGTCCCGGCCCTGTTTCGCGGACCCGCCGGCCGAGTCGCCCTCGACCAGGTACAGCTCGGACAGCATCGGGTCGTCGATCGAGCAGTCCGCCAGCTTGCCCGGCAGGATCCCGCCCTCGAGCGCCGACTTCTTGCGGGTCAGGTCCCGCGCCTTGCGCGCCGCCTCGCGCGCGCGCGCGGCTTGCATCGCCTTCTCGACCACCGTCTTCGCGGCGCCGGGATTCTCCTGCATCCACGAGCTCAGCGCCTCGTTCATCACCGACTCGACGATGCCCCGGACCTCCGAGTTCCCCAGCTTCGTCTTCGTCTGCCCCTCGAACTGGGGCTCCATGACTTTGACCGAGAGCACCGCGGTCAGACCCTCCCGCACGTCGTCCCCCGAGAGCGTGAACTCGGCCTTCTTGAACAGCCCGCGGTCGTTCGCGTAGGCGTTGATCGTGCGGGTGAGCGCGGCCTTGAACCCCGACAGATGCGTGCCGCCCTCGTGGGTATTGATGTTGTTGACGTAGGTGAAGAGCGTCTCCGTGTAGCTGTCGTTGTACTGGATGGCGCACTGCACCTCGACGTCTTCCTTCGTCGTCTCCACGTACATGGGCTTGGGGTGGAGCGGCTTGCGGGTTTTGTTCAGGTGCTTGACGAACTCCACCAGCCCGCCGTCGAAGCGATACACGTCCATCCGCGGCGTCTCGCCACGCATGTCCTGGAACTCGATCTGGACGCCCTTGTTGAGGAACGCCAGCTCGCGCAGGCGCGAGGCGAGGGTCTCGTAGTCGAAATCGAGCTCGTCGAAGATCTCGGGATCGGGCCGGAAGCGGACGATCGTCCCCGTGGCCTCGGCCGTGCCGACCTCCTGGAGCTCGGAGGCCTTGTCGCCCCGCTCGTAGCGCTGGTGATACCGGCGGCCGTCGCGCATGACCTCGACCTCCAGCCACTCGGAGAGCGCATTGACGACCGAGACACCCACGCCGTGCAGGCCGCCGGAGACCTTGTACGAGCCGTGATCGAACTTGCCGCCGGCATGCAGGGTGGTCATCGCCACTTCGACGCCCGGCTTCTTCTCCGTGGGATGGATGTCGACCGGGAAGCCCCGCCCGTTGTCCTCGACGCGGACCGCGTTGTCGGTCTCGATCGTGACCGAGATCTCGTCGCAGTATCCGGCCAGCGCCTCGTCCACGGCGTTGTCCACGACCTCGTAGACGAGATGGTGGAGGCCCCGCGGACCGGTCGAGCCGATGTACATGCCCGGACGCTTGCGCACCGCCTGCAGCCCTTGCAGGACCTGGATCTTGTCGGCGCTGTATTCCTTGGCCGCCTGCGCGTTGCGCTCGGGGTTGCCGTTGCCGCGGACCTTCGTCTTTGCCTTCGCCATGCGCTCTGTCATCCCTTCGCTTCAGGATCGAGTCGAAACACCAGCCGTCGAATCGAGCTCCGCCTGCGGCCGGCGTTGAGCCGCTTGAGGAGCTCGCCCTGCCTCAGCGACAGCTCGTTGAGCCAGGCCGAGGTCGTCACCCGCACGATCAGCGTCTCCCCGTCCACGCGGTGCGGGTGCGCCGCGCGGGCGATCTCGGGGCCGAGGCGCTCTTCCCACTCGCGGAAGACGGCGTGCCGCTCGACCGCCTGCGCCACGCCGAGCGACTCGAGCACGGAGTCGAGCGCGCTGTCCAGCCGCCTCGGCCCCTTCACCCTGCCGCCGCCGGCGCCGGGCATTCGATCCGCCCCTCGGACACCGTCCACACGGCGAGGCCGTCGGCCAGCCACGCGAGCGGTCGGGGGCTCGTGACGAACCGCTGGTGGCGATCCCCGAGCCACTCCAGGAGCCGCTCGCCCCGCCCGCCGTCGAGCTCCGAGAACACGTCGTCGAGGAGCAGGATCGGCCGGCGCCCCGTGTCCGCCTCCAGCACCTCGGCCTCCATCAGCCGCAGCGCGACCGCCGCGGTGCGGCACTCGCCCTGCGAGCCGAACCGCGCGAGCTCTCGGCCGTCCAGCGCGATCTCGAGCTCGTCCCGGTGCGGCCCGATGGTCGTCCAGCCGCGCGCCCTGTCGACCTCGTAGCGCTCGACGAGCGCGCGCGACCAGGCCTCGACGACGTCGCTCTCCCGCTCGGCGGCCGCCGGATCGACGGGAACCGAAGGGCGGTAGGCGACGGCGTATCCACCGTCCTCCTCGGCCGCCACGCGCGCGGCCGTGCGCGCGAACCGCTCGGCGAGCCTGCTCACCAGGCGGGCGCGCGCGGCAATGATCGGCACGCCGCTCGCGATCAACGCCTCGTCCCAGGCCTCGAGCTGCGCGGCCCCGCGACCGCTCCGCAGGAGCTCGTTCCGCTGCCGGAGCACGCGGTCGTACTCCGCCAGCGCGCGCCGGTAGGGCCGCGAAGCGAGCCCCAGCAGCTCGTCGATGTAGCCGCGGCGCGCGGACGGCGAGCCGGTCACCAGCTCGAGGTCCTCGGGCCGCAGGCTTACGGCGAGGAGCGTGCCCGCCGCATCCGAGGGACGTCCCACCGGCGCGCCGTCGAGCACGATCCGCCTGCGCTCTCGATCCCCGGACACGGCGAGCGTCCGGCATCGCTCCTCGGACCGAAAGCCGGCCTCGATCCGGAAGTGTCCGGCGCCGAACGCGATCGCGTCGACGTGCGCCGTTCCGCGAAACGATCGAAACCGCGACAGGTAATGGACCGCTTCCAGGAAGTTCGTTTTCCCCTGGCCGTTGGCGCCCACGAGAACCGCCCCTTCGGGGGCCACTTCCAGGCCCACGTCGGCCAGGTTTCGGAACTGCTCCAGCCGGACTTCCGTCAGGCGCACGGCCGGCTCCGCGAGGCATCCCCTGGGAACACCCTTAAAGGTAGTTTGCGCAACGATTTCCGGCAACGATTTTCGGTCTTTTTTCGACCCTCCCAAACATGGTCATCTCTACCACGCCGCGACACGCCCCCGGCCTCGGGTGGAGGGATGGAAAACGCGCTTCGGGAGGGGCAACGAAAGATACCGCGAACAGGCTTCAAAAGCCGCCAAAAAACGGCCCCCGAACCATGCCGGTCCGAGTTAGCGAATCTCGTTCAGCGACGCCGGCGGGAGGGTGGACGCGGCAGCGAAACGCGAAACGAGCTGGGCCGCCGAAGGTCGATCAAAACGGGTCAGATGCAAGGCGCGCGAGGAGTGGATTCCGAGGCGTACCAGAAGGTACGCCGCAGGGACGGCGACGAAGCGCAACGCCGCAGATGGCCCGTTTTCATCGACCCTTACTCCTGCAATCGGAGGGGCATTACCAGGCATAGATACTCCTCCCCGTTCTCCCCTCCCGGCTTCACCAGCGCGGCCCGCTCGGGCGCCTTCAGCGAGATCTCGACCTCGTCGGAGTCGACGAATCGCAGGACTTCCAGCAGGTAGTTGGCGTTGAACCCGATGTCGATCGGCTCCCCCTCGTAGGAGACCATCATCTCCTCGCTGCCCTCCCCCACGTCGGGCGTCGAGACGTAGAGCTTGAGCGCGTCGTCCTTCATCGACAGCCGCACCCGGTGGGTCTGGTCGCTCGCCATGACGGCCATGCGCCGGAGCGCCGCGGTCAGGCGCTCCTTGTCGGCGCGGAGGCGCTTGTCGTTGTCCTTCGGGATGACCTGCTCGTAGTTCGGATAGGGTCCCTCGATGAGCCGGCTGTAGACCACTCCCCGCTCGCCGCGGAACCCGATCTGCTTGTCGTCCATCGCGACCACGAGCTCGTCGTCCGGGCCGAAGATGCGGCCGATCTGCGCCAGCGCCTTGGGGGGGACGATGACGTCGCGCACCGACTTGCGCGGGCTCCTCCCGGGCGCCGGCACTCCGTAGCGCGCCAGCCGGTGCCCGTTCGTGGCCACCATCTGCATGCGATCGTCCTGCACCTCCCACAGCACGCCGTTCAGGATGGGACGCGTATCCTCGTTGGAGGCGGCGAAGCTCGTGTGAGCGGCCAGGCGCTCCACGGTGCCCGCGGGGACCGTGATGCCGTCCTCGAAGCTGAGCGAGGGGAACGTGGGGAAGTCCTCGGCGGGAAGGCCGTGGACGCGGAACTTGCTGTTCTCGCATTCGACGGTGACGTGCTCGGCCTCGCCCTTGACCCGCACGGGGCTCGGCGGCAACGCCCGGATCATGTCGGTCAGCTTGCGCGCCGGCAGCGTGACCCGGCCCGGGGACTCGACCTTCGCCCTCACGCGGATCGTGACGGACAGATCGAGGTCCGTGGCGGAGAGCGCGAGCTCGTCCGACTCGGCGCTCAGCAGGACGTTCCCGATGATCGGCAGCGGCGTGCGCGCCGGCACGATGTTGGCGACTGCGCTAAGCGCTTCGATGAACTCGCTCTGCCCGATCGTGAACTGCATCCTGCCCCCGATGATGAGCGGTTGTTATCCCCAGTGAAAGAAGATCTCTGGTTCTTCCTACTTACCAGATCGTAGTAGTACTAGTAGCGGCTGGGCTGTGGACGGCGTGCCGTCCGGACCCGCTTCGTGGCCACCCGCCGCGACGAACGCGCCTTCGAAACGACGCCGACGCGTGGGGCGAGAATGTGGACCACTGGCCTGCCTCTGGGGAGAGACGTGGGGAACTCTCCGGAAACCCGGATCCGTCCACGCCGTCCCGCCCGTTTTCCTCAACGCCGTCCACACCGGGGGAATCCTCAGGAAGCGATGCGCTCCCGCAGCTGCTCCACGCGGACGCGGATGGTGCGGTCCTCGCGGATCTCGTTCTCGACCTTGTCGCACGCGTGAATGACGGTCGTGTGATCGCGGCCGCCGAAGGCCTGGCCGATCTCGACGAGCGGCAGGTCGGTGTGCTGCCGGCACAGGTACATCGCCACCTGCCGGGGAACGGTCAGCGTCTTGGTGCGCTTCTTCGACTTGAGGCCCTCGACCGAGACCCCGTACTCCTGCGCCACCTCCTGCTGGATCCGGTCCACCGTGATGCGGACGGTCTCGTGGGACAGGATGTTCTTCAGCACCTCCTCGGCCAGCTCGATCGTGATGTCGGAGCCGCTGAGGCTGGAGTGGGCGATGAGGCGGATGAGCGATCCCTCGAGCTCCCGCACGTTGGACTTCACGTTCTTGGCGATGAACAGGACGACGTCCTGCGGCAGCTGCAGGTTGTTGCGCGCCGCCTTGTGCTGCAGGATCGCGATCCGGGTCTCCAGGTCCGGCGGCTGGATGTCGACGACCAGACCCCACTCGAAGCGCGACACTAGCCGCTCCTCGAGGGTCGGGATCTCCTTCGGATGCCGGTCGCTGGTCACGACGATCTGCTTGTGGGCGTCGTACAGGGCGTTGAAGGTGTGGAAGAACTCCTCCTGCGTCGCGTCCTTGCCCTGCAGGAACTGGACGTCGTCGATCAGCAGCAGGTCCATCCGCCGGTACTTGTTGCGGAACTCCAGCGTCTTGCCGAACTGGAGCGCCTCGATCATCTGGTTCATGAACTGCTCGGCGGACATGTAGCAGACCCGCTCGAGCTTGCCCGAGGCCAGGAGCTCGTTGCCGATCCCCTGCATGAGGTGCGTCTTGCCGAGACCCACTCCCCCGTAGATGAAGAGCGGGTTGTACCGGACGGCCGGCGTCTCCGCCACCGAGAGCGAGGCGGCGTGCGCGAACTGGTTCGAGTTTCCGACCACGAAGGTCTCGAACGTGAAGCGCGGATTGAGCGGCATGCCCTGGTTGACCGCGCCGGGCGGGGCCGGCCTCTCGGCCGCCCGCATGGCGCTGGCCGCGATGTCGGACGGGGCCACCGCGCGCGTCCCCAGCGACTCCGGCTGATCGGCGGAATCGGACTGGAAGCTGATCGCCATGTCGGTGTCGAAGAGCGTTCCGGCGATCCGCGAGAGAACGGTTCCGTACTGGCCTTCGATGTAGTCGACGGCGAACTGGTTCTTCACGCTCACCAAAAGCCCGTCGTCGGACAGACCGATCGCCTCGGTGGGCTCGAGCCAGGTCTTGAAGGTTTGGGGATTGATGACTTTCCGGGACTCTTCGAGGATGAGGGACCACACCTCGGTCGGCGTAAGTTCGGAAGACGGCAAGGCGGCTCCGCTTGACGGGAATTCGGTTCGATCGGAGTGTGCAAAGCGTCGAGGGGAGTCCATAGTAGCGGAGCGTCGAAAGGCTGTCAACAGGTCCGTGGAGTTGACGCTCGCGGCGTCGCAAATCTATATTCGCGTCCCTTTTTCTCGGCCGTTTTCCGAATCATCGCAGACGAGGATCTCCATGAAGCGCACGTATCAACCGAGCCGGCGGAAGCGCCGCAACAAGCACGGATTCCGCAGCCGCATGGCGACGAAGAACGGGCGCAAGGTTCTCGCGCGCCGGCGCAGCAAGGGTCGCGCCAAGCTGACCGTGTCCGCGGAGTTCAGCCGCAAGCGGCAGTAGTCCGGCGTTCCACCTCCACAAAGGTTCGCACACGGCCCGTGGGGCAGCTACCGCGCGAGCGTCGCATCACGACGCGCCGCGAGATCGCGGCGCTTCTGCGCGGCGCGCGGGCGCGCGGGCCGGCCTTGGAACTGTACCGTCGGCCGGCCGCCGGACCGATCGCCCGCGCCACGTGCATCACCCCGAAGCACGGGCACACGGGAGTCGCGCGGAACCGGTTGCGACGCCGGATCAAGGAGCTGATACGGGAGATCCTGCTGTCGCGGGGCGAGGGGGAGGACTGGCTGGTGCGCACCCGCCCCGCCGCCTACGACCTGAGCCACGCCGAACTGCGGGCGATGCTGCAGGGTCTCGCCGATCAGGGGGAGCCCCGGTGAGGGCCGTCCTGATCGCGG
>DASSBK010000254.1:0-4041 GCA_035698825.1 Gemmatimonadota bacterium | reverse complement strand
GCTACGGCCGTGACCTCGGAAAGCACGCCCTCGACAACTACACGGAGACCAAGGCCGTCTGGGTCGACCTGCGTCGATGAAGAAGCGGTACCTCCTCGACACCAACGTCCTGCTCCACGACCCCACGGCCCTCACCGCGTTCCAGGACAACTCCGTTCTGGTTCCGATCTACGTCATCGAGGAGATCGACCGCTTCAAGAAGCAGCTGACGCGCCTGGGGGAGAACGCGCGGTGGATCAGCCGCTTCCTCGATGCCCTCAGGGAGCGGGGCCGGCTCTCCGACGGGGTGGAGCTCGACACGGGCGGGCGTCTGCGGGTCGTGTTCGACCCCGACGACCCTCAGCGGGTGATCGCGCGCTCGGACGGATGGGTCGACAACGAGATCCTGAAGATCGCGCGGCGGATCCAGGACGACGCGCCGGACACGCCGCTCATCCTCGTCACGAAGGACGTGAACCTCCGGATCAAGGCTGACGCGATGGGGCTCGTCGCCGAGGACTACGAGACCGACCGCGTGAACCTGGACGAGCTCTACAGCGGCCACACCGAGATCGAGCTGGATGCGGGCGAGCTCGAACGCTTTCGAGCCGAGGGCGAGCGCCCGCTCCCCGAAGGGGATTTCTTCCCCAACGAATACGCTCTTCTCAAGGATCGCGCCGACGCGGCGAACACCGCGCTCGCGCGGATCGATCCGGTCGGCGGGCGGCTCAGGGCTCTGATCGACGTCGCCGGGGGTGTCCAGGGGATCCGCCCGCGGAACAAGGAGCAGTACTTCGCGCTGGACGCGCTCCTCGACCCGACCGTCGTTCTCGTGACGATCATGGGAAAGGCGGGGACGGGAAAGACGCTGCTCGCGCTGGCGGCGGGGCTCGAACAGGTCATGAGCCGGACCACGTACCGGCATCTCCTCATCTCTCGACCCACGTTCCCCATGGGCAAGGACATCGGGTACCTGCCGGGCTCGGTCGAGGAGAAGCTGAACCCGTGGATGCAGCCGATCTACGACAACCTGGCGCTCCTCCTGGCCGGCCGGCCCGCGCAAAACGGTACCCGCACGGTCGACGACCTGGTGCAGAAGGGCGCTCTGGCCGTGGAACCGCTGACGCACATCCGCGGGCGGTCGATCCCGCAGCAGTTCATGCTGGTCGACGAGGCGCAGAACCTGACGCCCCTCGAGGTGAAGACGATCCTCACGCGGGTCGGAGAGAACACCAAGCTCGTCCTGACCGGAGACCCGTGGCAGATCGATACTCCCTACATCGACTCCTCCACGAACGGCTTCAACCACGTGGTCAGCCACTTCCGCACCGTGCCGCTCGCGGCGCACATAGAGCTGAGGAAGGGCGAGCGCTCGAAGCTCGCGGAGTACGCGGCGAACCTGCTCTAGGCGGGCGCCGTGGCGGATAGGCGCGCTATCGAATCGGAAGCGACCTTTCCCACGAATCGTTCCCGAAGTGTGAATTACCTGTGGATAATCGGGGGACAATCCGTGAAGAATCGTCGCGTCGGTGTGGAGGCGCCGTGTCGCGAATGTTGGCAGTCTTACAAACGACTGAACGCACCGGAGTTGAGGCGATCAGTTGACCCGCGGGTTTAGCTCGCGGACTCCAACCCGCCCCGCTCCAGTACCTTGCGGCGATCGAGGCTCGACGGTGTAACTCTTTTCGTCACAATGGTTTGACACGCCCCAAGCTGGTCCCGTATACTGGCGTCGAGGGTCGGATGACGGCCCGAGTCTGGCACCGACATTCCATCCGCGAGCCCTCCGGGAGAGCTCGACGGACGTCCCAAAGAACGGACCTCCGGGACAGCGATGTCACCGGAACCGTTCGGCGCGAGCCCGGGATGCCGCAGCTCGAAGCACGCGGAAGGGAAACGAGGTGCGAAAATCGCAGAAGGGTTGCAGCTCCGATCATTCTTCGGACTGAGGAGCGCAGCACCGCGAGAGCGGATCGAAACCCTGAGAGGCCCGTCGCCTCGGCGAAAGCCGAATCGCGAGGAAGCCTGAGAGGGGAGCCGCCGGGAAGCCGGGGGCAACGCTTTCGAGGAATGCCCTAGAGCGACAGAACCCCAGGGGAGCATCGAGCGGCCGCACGGCTAATCCCCGTGCGATCGTGACGGACTCCGGCGGGGAGCAAGGCCCTGAAGCCGCGTCTGCCAACGGTTGCACGTAGCTTAGGCTGCGTGCACCGAGTGCCGACAACGGCAAGAGGGCAGAGGGTGCCGAGAGGCGCCACGGCTCCGTCCGGAGGGAGAAGCTTCGAAGGGGAAAACCCCATGAGCGTCACCGGCCTTAAACGGTCGGAAGGACGCGGGAGACGCAACGCGGCAAGAGGGTGAGAAACCCTGCAGCCGCACCCGAACCGGGACGAGGCAAATCCCGGATGAGTGGGCTCCCGCATCTGCATGCGCTGAAGGGGCAGGAACTCCAGGGAGGCGCCGCGCCCGAGAGGGCGTCGGCAAGCCGGCCCGGTAATACTCTGAAGGGGACGCCAACCCTCGGAGAGGCGGTGCGCGGACGTCTTCGACATCCACGCGCCTCCGGCGAGCAGGGAAGACCCCATGGCCGGGGCCGCTTCGGCGGCTGACGGCGGAGGGGGAGCGCGAAACCGATGCCCGCGCTACGGTTCGCCGGTACGACCTCTGAAAGGGACGCCAACCCCATGAGAGGAGTCGCCGGCCGCGAAAGCGGTCGCGCGAAGCCGGAACCGGTCGAGTCTTCGAAGGAGCGACAGACCCGAAGCCCCGTCCGATCCTCATTTTTTGCTGTCTTCGTGCAGCGCGTCGAGAGCCGCCCGGCGAAAGCCGGGCGGCTTGTTTTTGCCCCGCAGAACGACATTTCTCAGCGGGATCCTCCAGCCGCAAGCTGCGGCTGAGCCGTTTGCCTCGCCGTCCCCCCGGACGATATTCCGCCGCTACATGCGCCCCCGCTACGATCGTCCGGCCTACCTCTGCGCCCCCGTCCGCACGCCGATCGGCAGGTTCGGCGGCGCGCTCGTCGACATGACGGCCCCCGATCTCGGCACGCACGCCGCGCGGGCGGCTCTCGACCGCGCCGGGATGGATCCCGCCGAGGTGGATCTCACGATCGTGGGCTGCGGACGGCAGGCAGGGGCCGGTCCCAACGTCGCCCGCCAGATCAGCCATCGCGCCGGAGTGCCCGATTCCGTGCCGGCGTACACGATCAACCAGGCGTGCGCTTCGAGCCTGGTCGGTATCCTGCAGGCATGGCAGACGATCGCGCTGGGAGACGCCGACGTCGTGCTGGCCGGCGGCACCGAGTCGATGTCGAACACGCCGTATCTCTTGCCGCGCGCCCGCTGGGGCTACCGGCTCGGCCACGGTGAGCTGGTCGACGGCATGTATCGGGACGGCTTCCTGTGCCCCTTGTGCGGCGACCTGATGGGAGCCACCGCGGAGACGCTCGCCGACCGGTACGATATCCCCCGCGCGGAGCAGGACGCCTACGCGGCGGAAAGCCAGCGCCGCTACGAAGCCGCACGGGAGTCAGGCGCCTGGGCGGCCGAGATCGCGCCCATCGAAGGCGTGCTCGAAACCGACGAGCACCCGCGCGCCGGCACGACCGTCGAGAAGCTGTCGAAGCTCAAGCCGGTGTTTCGCGACGACGGAACGGTGCACGCCGGAAACTCCTCGGGAATCACCGACGGCGCGGCCGCGGTCATCGTGGCATCGGAGGCGGCCGTGGAGCGGCTCGGCCTCGAGCCCTTCGCGCGGTGCATCGACTGGGCGAACGAGGGCGTGGACCCCGCGATCATGGGGATCGGCCCGGTCCCGGCGGTGCGGAAGGTCCTGGAGCGCCAGGGGATCGACGTCGGCGCGATCGACACCATCGAGCTGAACGAGGCGTTCGCCGCGCAGGTCCTGGCCGTGGCCCGCGATCTCGAGCTCGATCTCGGGAGGGTCAATCCCAACGGTGGGGCGATCGCGCTCGGGCATCCGATCGGGGCGACGGGCGCGCGCATCTCCGTCACGCTCCTCCACGAAATGGCGCGCAGCCGGGCGGCGCTCGGCATCGCGACG
>DASSBK010000253.1:0-16961 GCA_035698825.1 Gemmatimonadota bacterium | reverse complement strand
TTCGGACTGGTAGCCGGGGATGACCAGGCTGGCCTCGGGCTTGTAGAGCTGGTTCCGCAGATGGTGGAGGATCCGGCCGCCGGTCATCATGCCCGAGCCCGCGATAATGATCGCGCAGCAGTCCAGATCGTTCAATTTCTTCGACTCCTCGACGTCCGCGGTGAACTTGAGCGTGGGCGGCTCGAACGGATCACGGCCGGCGGCGAGCTCGGCCGCGATCTCTTCCTTGAACTCGTTGGCGCCCTCCTCGTACAGGCGGGTCATCTTCGTCGCCATCGGGGAGTCGACGAAGACGTCGACGCGAGGAATCCTGTCCTCGCGCATCATCCGGTTGATGTGGTAGAGCACGATCTGCGCGCGCTCGAGCGCGAAGCTCGGGATCATGACCACGCCACCCGTTTCGACGCCCTTGTGGATGACGGAACGGAATTCCTCCAGCGTGTCCTCGAGAGATCGGTGGGTGCGGTCTCCGTAGGTCGTCTCGACGATCACCGCGTCGCACTCACGCGGGTGGTGCGCGTTCTTCTGGATGGAGCTCTCGCGGTTGCCCAGGTCGCCGGACGCGACGACTCGGCCGTCCGGCGTCTCGATCTCGAGGAACGCGCTTCCCAGGATGTGGCCCGCCGGCCGAAAAACGGCACTGACGCCCTCGCCGAGGTCGACCGGCCGGTCGAACGCCACCTCGCGGAAGAGTCCCAGCGTCTTCGGAATGTCGCCGGGGACGTAGAGCGGGGACTCGATGTCGCCCGTCTCACGGGGCTTGTTCCCCGCTTTCCGGATAGCCCGATCGTAATCCTCCTGCTGGAGCTTCGCGGCGTCCTGCAGGATGACCTCGGTGATCGAGCGCGTGGAGCGGATGGCGTAGATGGGACCCTGGAATCCCTGTTCGGCGAGCAGGGGAAGCCGGCCGCAATGGTCCAGGTGCCCGTGCGTGAGGAGGACGGCGTCGATCTCGCGGGGATCGAAGGGGAAAGGCTCCCGGTTGAGCCGCGAGATCTCCCTGTTGCCCTGGAACAGGCCGCAGTCGACGAGGATGCGCCGCCCGCGGGTCTCGATCCGATGGCAGCTCCCCGTGACGGTGAGCGCTGCTCCTGCGCTGACGAGCTTCACGATGCTGCGGGCTCGGGGGCGATCCCCGCGACCGTCGCGATGACCCGGCGCGGAAGGAGCGTGGTGGCGGCAAGGTAGCCGGTGGAGTTGAGCGCCGTGGCGGAGAAGTCCCACAGCATATCGACGGCGCCGATCAGGATCGCGCCCTCGACGGGAATCCCGAGCGCGAGGTAGGCGGGGAGCGTCACGTGGCGGGCGTGCTGATTGGGCACACCCACCGTGGTCACCGCCAGCAGGATCACGTAGCCGACGAAGACCGCGTACCCGAGAGGATCGATGGGAACCCCGTAGACCCACCCCAGGAACAGGAGCTTCCCCGGTGAGGAGACGACCCGGTTCGGCTTGAAGGTCGACGCGGCGAAGGGGATGCCGAAGCCCACCACGCGCTCGGAGAGACCCAGCCGGTTCCTGGCCCCTTCGACGAGGGTGGGAACCGTCGCCAGCGACGAGCGCGTCGCCAGCGCGAGCAGCTGCGCCGGCCAGGCCGCCTGGAAGAACCGCACGATGCCCACCCGACCCATGACGCCCGCCAGGATGGATAGCCCCAGGATCGCGATCACCATGACGATCGTGGTGATCACGCCGAACGAGAGGAGCGCCCGGCCGGCGTCCAGGCCGATCCCGCGCGCCGCGCCGAAGGCCAGCGCGAAGATCGCCACCGGACTGACGCGCAGGAGCCATGCGATCACGACGAGCATCGCTTCGGCGACCGGTTGGAAGAACCCCAGCACGAACTGGCGCGACGCGGCCGGCAGGCGGGTGACCGCCGCGGCGAAGACGATCGTGAACACGACGATCTGCAGGATGTTCTCCTCGGCCGTGGCGGCGAACGGATTCGTCGGCACGATCTGGACCAGCCAGTTCGCCACGTCGAGGCCGGCGGGCACCTCGCTGGCCCCGGCGCCGGCGGATTCCTGTCCGGCCATGGATCCCGGCGCGATGCCGAAGGCGCGGATGAGCGGGGGGAAGGCGAGCGCGGAGAGGCCCGCGAGCGCCACATAGACGGCCAGGAAGATGCCTACCGCCGCCCCCCCCATGCGCGCGACCCCGAACCTCTCGTGCGAGCCGACGATGGCCACCACGAGAAGCGAGATCACGAGCGGCAGGATCACCATGCGCAGACCTCGCACCCACAGAGCGCCGAGCGCTTCGACCACGGAGATCACGGTCCGGAGCGCGGGGGTTCCGTCGGCGGGGGCGAGCGTCCCGGCGGCGATGCCGGCCGCGAGCGCGATCAGGGTCGAGATCGTCAGCGCGCGGCCGAAGGAGAATCGTTCGAGGGAAAGATTCAAGGCGCTACATGCTAGGGCGTCCGGGCCGGGTTGAAAAGGCCGGCAGCTTTCCCGGGGGCCGTGCAGGCGGCAGATTCCAAGGATGGGATCGCCCTCGCCATCCCGTCCCCTGACCGGGGGCTGTCTCTGCGGTGCCGTGCGGTACGTCGTCAGCGGGCCGTTCCTGCGCGCCGGGCACTGCCACTGCTCGCGCTGCCGAAAGCACAGCGGCGCGGCGGCCGGAACCCAAGGCCGCGTCCGCCGCGAGGATTTCCGGCTCGTGTCGGGCGCCGAGCGGCTGGTCATGTACCGCCCCGCGCCGGAAGCGGCGGTCAAGGTCTTCTGCGAGGTGTGCGGATCGAGCCTCTTCGGGGGGACGTGGCCGGAGGGGGACGAGATCTCGATCCGGCTGGGGACCGTGGATGGCGACCCCGGGATCCGCCCTCAGTACCACACCTTCGTCGCCTCGAAGGCCGCCTGGCACGAGATCACCGACGACCTGCCTCAGCATCCCGAAGGGCTGCCGCCCGAAACCGGCGAGGAAACGACGCGCTAGTCCGGACGCTTCGAGCCGCTGCCCGAGGAGGGCGGCGCGGCCCAGACGGCCCAGGCGGCCCGCGCGATCGCCGCGATCGTCCGCTCCGCCGCCTCCGTGTCGCGCCGCGGCTGGCGCGTGAGGACCACGACGATCAGGTGCGTGCCGTCCGGGAGCTCCGCGATCCCCGCGTCGTGGGTCGCCGCCTCGCCGTAGGTCCCCGTCTTGTGCCAGACGGGCGTGCCCGGCGGGAGGCCGGCGACGATTCGGGTGTCGATCCAGCCGTTCCGCAGGTGGTCGAGGAGGAGCTCCGTGCCGGTGGGGGAGAGGAGCTCCCCGCGCCAGAGCCGGTCGAGGAGCTCGGCGAGCGCCAGGGCGGACCCCGCGTCCTCGGGGTGGCGGGCGAACCGATCCACGGACCGCGCGCGAACCTCTGGGGGGGAGGCCTGCACGCGCGCCGAGAGGCGGTCGGGCGTGCGGTCCTTCTCGGGGAAGGAATCGCCGATCCCGTAGAACTCGAGCAGGGTCTCGCCCTCTTCCCGGTCGATCCGGATGCCGTCGAGGCCGAGCGCGCGCAGCGTGTCCGTCACGGCACGGGGACCGCCCGCGAGGCGCACGAGCGCGTCGCTCGCCGTGTTGTCGCTGTCGCGGACCTGCGCCTCCAGCAACCGGGCCACCGTGTACTTGCCGACGCCGCCCGGCTCGTTGGGAGCGAGCGTCGCGCGTCCGATCCGGAAATCCCAGGGCTCGAGGCGCACCGTGTCGCCGAGCGCGACCGTCCCCGCCTCCACGTGGCGCAGGACGGCGATGGCGATCGGCAGCTTGTAGACGCTGGCCAGGAAGAAGGGATCGTTGCCGCGGGTCGCCGCACCCCGGCCGGTCTCGAGATGGAGGACGGCGGCGCCGACGTCGCCTTCGAGCCCGACCGCGATGGCGGCGATCTCCTCCTGGAGCGAGGAGAGCGTCCTGTTGGCGGGGGTCTGCGCGAGCGCGTCCGTTGACGCGGTCGCGAATCCCACAAGGATCCAAACGCGTACGAGCAACCCGATCCCTGGACGACGGCCTACCAGGTCGATCCCGCGCTCGAGGGCCGCGGCCCGATCAGGTTCATGAACTCGAGTCGCGTCGACGGATCGGTGCGGAAGGCCCCGAGCATGTGGCTGGTCGTCATCGTGGAGTGCTGCTTCTCGACGCCCCGCATCACCATGCAGAGGTGCCGCGCCTCGATCACCACGCCGACGCCAACCGGGTCCAGCTTCTCCATCATCGTCTCCGCAATCTGCTGGGTCATCCGCTCCTGGACCTGGAGCCGGCGTGCGAACAGGTCGACCAGCCGCGGGATCTTCGACAGTCCCACGATCCGCCGGTTGGGGATGTAGGCGACGTGCGCCCGGCCGACGAATGGGAGGAGATGATGCTCGCAGTTGTGCGAGAGGTGCCCCCCGACGAGGAAGGTGGGATGCGGCTCGCATCGGAAGCTGTACACCGTGAACGGCTTCTTTCCCGTCGCGCGCACCGGCCGGACCGAGCGAATGGGCACGTAGCGCGACTCGGAGAAGGAAGTGCTGTGGTCCCGCTGCCGGAATCCGTGCTTTCCGTACCATCCGGGCTTGTTCCAGCGGTTGGAGATGTACAGCTTGGAGGCTTTGCCGCTGGCCGGGGTGAAACGAGCGTCGATCGCCTCGGAGAATGCGCGCAGAAAGGGCACGCTACTCCCGACGACGATCGCCCCGGTACCCTGCTTGATCTGGAAGCCGTCCCCTTCGACGTACCCATCGATGAACCCCTGCATGCATTCCTCCGACAGCTGGACGACATGCGGGAACGCCTGTCGCAGGTGGTGCGCATCCCCCCCGACCCAGGAGCGGAACAGATCTGCGAGACAGGAAGAGACGACGCGCACCCGGTACCCGGGCGTATCGTGCCCGGTGAAGCCGGATGGGCGGGAAACCGGCTCCACCCGGGCCTCGGCCCCGAACGCGATCAGCAACGATGAAGCGAACCGCTCGGCGAAGGCCTCGCTGTTGACCACCAGGGAGATCGACCTTTTCCCGACGGTTCCGTCCGAAGTGACGGCGCCCACTGCGAATCCCAAAGCGTACCCGGGCTTCGGCTCGTAGCGCCGCCGGCAGAGTTCCCGGGGATGGGTCCACTCCACCTCAAATCCTTCCAGGTCGGCTGCTTCCATCCAGCCATGCGGGGTCGCGAAGGGATGGTCCGGGGTGACGCGGAAGGTCCCCTTCTCCGACACGACCTCCACGAGCTCGCGAACCTGCCGCCGACCGATGGCCGTGACTGTCGTGGGACGGACCGCGCCTTCCTCGAGCGTCCAGAGACGGTCTCCCAGCCGCACCTTCGCCGCCGGTTTCACCCCGCCGACGACGTTCACATGCTGCTTCGACGGCACGCAAAGGCTGTACATCTCGATGTCCCGGACGACCACCATCTCGTCGTACGGTTCGGTGAAGAAGGCGTCGTTGAAGAGGTCGTCGACGTCCTTGCGATATCCCTCGGTCAGGAAGCGGAGCGCTCGGACGACCCGCTCCGGAGTCCGCAGCAGGCCTTCCCGTTTCGGATCCTCCCCGAGTGCGCGAAGCAGAGCCTCGACGTTGGCCTCGGCCTCGGGGAGTCTCTCGTCGGGTCGATCCCTGTTAGACATCCTCTCTCCTTCCTGGTCGGATTCGTGGGTGGAGAGCGCGAATATAGCCCTCCGCCGCGTGCCATCCTCACGCGCAGCACGACGCGGGCTGGTGCATACGCGAAACTCGCACCATACTGAACGAAGGTGTGTGGGTGATTCGACGAATCAAACACCGTGGGGATGCCATGAAACACGCTCTTCGCCGGTCCATCCGCTTCGCCTCCCTGCTGGCGCTCTTCTTGCTTGCCGCCTGCCAGAGCGGTCCGCGCTCGAGCCCCGAGGGCTCGGTGCGGAGTTTCCTGGATGCGCTCGCGGCGCAGGATCGTGCGGAGGTGGAGGCATCGTTTACTGCGGAAACGCGGAGTCTCGTGGCCGAGGTCGAGAGCCTGAGCCGCAGGGCGGAGCCCGCCAGCGGTCAGCCCGCCATCACGATCCAGGACTGGTGCCGCGCGTTCTGCGGGGGGAACGTCGAAGGTTCGACGCTGCACGGCGACTCGGCGACCGTGATCGTGACCGTGGAGGGGGATCCGAACGAGATCCCGCTCGTGCGCGAGGAGGATGGGTGGAAGATCGATCTCGCCGAGCGGCTGCGGCCGGCGGTCCAGATGCTGCGGCTGACCGTGACCCAGGCCGAGATCGACACTCCCGGGGCGCACGTGGACACGATGGCCGGAGCCGCGCCGGACACGATCCGCTGACCCGCCCGCCGCGGAGCTTGATCCTGTCCCCGGGGCATGCTAGAGTGGTACCGAAACAAACCCGAAAGCGAAGCGACCCGGCCCGGCGCCGGCAACCGGAAGTCCACACCCCGCCCTGGGCGGGACAATCGAGCGCCCGCGAGAAGCGGGGGATGAAGGAGCGCGAAGGATGGCGGAGATGACGAAGGATCAGGAGAAGGCGCTGGGCCTGGCGATCACCCAGATCGAGCGGCAGTACGGCAAGGGGGCGATCATGCGCCTGGGGACCGATCGCAAGGTGCAGCTGGACGCGATCCCCACGGGGGCCTTCAACCTGGACGCCGCCATCGGCGTCGGCGGGATCCCGAAGGGCCGCGTGACCGAGATCTACGGCCCCGAATCTTCCGGCAAGACGACGCTCGCCCTCCACGTCATCGCCAACGCCCAGCGCCAGGGCGGGATCGCCGCCTTCATCGACGCCGAGCACGCCCTCGACGCCGACTACGCGCGCAAGCTCGGCGTCGACATCGACAACCTCCTGGTCTCGCAGCCCGACACCGGCGAGCAGGCGCTCGAGATCGCCGAGGTCCTGGTGCGCTCGAACGCGGTCGCCGTCGTGGTGGTCGACTCGGTCGCGGCGCTCGTCCCCAAGGCCGAGATCGAGGGCGAGATGGGCGACAGCCACGTGGGGCTCCAGGCGCGGCTCATGAGCCAGGCGCTCCGGAAGCTCGCCGGCGCGATCAACCGCTCGCAGTGCGCGGTCGTCTTCATCAACCAGATCCGCGAGAAGATCGGCGTCATGTTCGGCAACCCCGAGACCCAGCCTGGCGGGCGGGCGCTCAAGTTCTACTCCTCGGTCCGCCTCGACATCCGCCGCGTAGGCGCGATCAAGGAGGGCGACGAGGTCGTCGGGAACCGCTGCCGGGTCAAGGTCGTCAAGAACAAGGTGGCCCCGCCGTTCAAGATGGCGGAGTTCGACGTCGTGTACGGCACGGGGATCAGCCGCGAGGGGTTGCTCATCGACCTCGGCGTCGACGCGCGTGTGGTCGAGAAGTCGGGCGCCTGGTACAGCTACGGCGACACGCGGCTCGGCCAGGGTCGCGAGAACGCCAAGCAGTTCCTCAGAGACAACCCCGACATCGCCGAGGAGATCGAGTCCCAGCTCAAGGTCGCGATGGGGATCGTCAAGTCGGCGGGCAGCGCAGAGGCGGGCGAGACGGAGCCCGAGGAAGCGGTGGCCGCGGAAGCGGAGTAGCGGCAGCGCGCTCGTGAAGCGGGTCGCCGCGATCCTCGCTCCATGGCCCACGAACCCTTGCGCGGCCTCGATTCGACCCACGATCTCGGGATCGGCCACCTCCGCGCTGGGCTCGGCGCCGACTCTCCCGCAGATACCGACTGGCCTGGGCGTGTGAGCGCTATGCTGAGTCGCGGCGAAGCTCATGGGAAGCGGCGGAACGATTCTCGTACGCGGAGCGTGATGCGGTGCCGGTGAGCCCGGAGTTTCGCGCGTTCGTCGAGGACCAGATCGGCCGCGTCGCGCCGGTCCGCTCGCGGCCCATGTTCGGGGGGCTCGGCCTCTACTCCGCGGACCGGTTCTTCGGGGTCGTCGACGACGACGTCGTGTACTTCAAGGTCGACGACGCGACCCGGCCGCGGTACGTCGAGCGCCGCATGAGGCCCTTCGATCCCATGGGGCAACCCATGAACGGCTACTGGCAGGTCCCGCCGGAGGTCATCGAGGACGCGGACGAGCTCGCCTCATGGGTCCACGAGGCCCTCGAGGTCGCGGAGCGCGCCGGGAAGAAGCCGAAGCGGCGGAAGTCCGCTGGCAGCAAGAAGGGTCGAGGATGACCGGGGACCTCTCGAACACGTGAGCAGGGACTCCGGTCCGCTCCGACTCGACTTGGAGGCCTGGCCCCGGCGCCAGCACTACGAGCTCTTCCGCGCCTACGACAATCCCTGGTTCAACCTGTGCGCAGACGTGGACGTCACGGCGCTGCACGTCTGGTGCGCGGGGGAGGGGGGGCGGTCCTTCTTCGGCGCCTCGCTCTGGTGCTCGCTGGCGGCGGCCAACGAGGTCGAGGAGTTCCGCTACCGGATCCGCGGCCCGGAGGTCGTCGTCCATCCCCTGATCCACGGCGGGTCCACCATCCTCCTGCCGGACGGCACGTTCCGGTTCGCGTATTACGACTATTCGCCGGACGTGGGCCGGTTCCTCGAGCACGTCCGCAAAGTCACGGAGCGGGTGCGGTCGGAATCGGGCCCGCTCGACCCGCAGGACGACCGCGACGATCTCATCCACTACTCGGTGATCCCGTGGGTCCCATTCACGAGCTTCTCCCATGCCCGGCGCTGGGGCACCGAGGACGCGGTTCCCAAGATCGTCTTCGGCAAGCATCGCGAGGTCGGCGGAAGCCGCATGATGCCGGTGTCGGTAGAGGTCCACCACGCGCTCGTCGACGGCGTCCACGTCGGTCGCTTCTACGAGGCCTTTCAGCGGCGGCTCGACGCGCCCGACCCTCCCGCTGGGGTCTGACCCGGTCGCCTATCGGGTCGGGGCGCGGTGTCGTGCGGGAGGCGACACAAGGACGAGGAGCGCGCCCGCCACGCCGAGCGCCGCGCACGCGGCCCAGAGGCCGGTCGGGCTAACCGCGTAGATCGCAGTCCCGAGCCCCGGGCCCAGCACGACCCCCACCGAATGCGTGAGGAGCCAGGCGCCGTAGTAGCGGCCGCGCAGAGCGGCGGGCGCGACGTCGCCGACGTAGGCGGCGGCCACCGGCGTGAAGACGATCTCGCCCGCCGTCCAGACGAAGACGGTGAGGGCGAAGGTCGCGAACGTGTCCGCCCACGTGACGAGACCGAACCCGACGCCGGTCAGCGCGATGCCGACGGCCATCACGGGCCGCGGGCGCAGGCGCCTGGTGATCCCGACGAGCGGCAGCTCGAACAGGACCACGAGCAGGCCGTTCAGCGACATCATGAGTCCGTAATGCGCGCTGCTCAGTCCGCTGGCGCGCATCTGGAGCGGGAAGCTGGCGGCGCTCTGGAAGGCGATCAGCGTCACCAGTGTCGTCGCGACGAGGAAGAGGAGGAACGGCCGGTCGGAGACGAGCGCGTGGCGGAATCCGCCCGGCGGGTCCTCCTCCCGACGCGAGCGCCGGCCCTCGGGCAGCAGGGTGAGCGCGACGATCCCGGCCACGATCGACGTGGCGGCGTCGGCGGTGAACACCCACACGAACGATCGCTCGGCGACGAAGCCGCCGATCGCCGGCCCCACGGCGTGGCCCAGGTTGACCGCCAGCCGGTAGATCGCGAATCCGGGGACGCGGCGGCCCGCGGGGACGAGATCGGTCAGGAGGCCGTTCGCGGCCGGCCGGTAGAGCTCGGACGTGAGCCCCGCGAGCCCCGCCAGCGTCAGCACCGCCCCCGTCCCGCGCATGTGCGGCAGGGTGAGGAGAACCGCGGCCGAGGAGAACATCGAGAGCGCGATCGTGCGCCTGCGACCGAAGCGGTCGGCGAGCCAGCCGCCGACGAGCGAAGCGAGGAGACCGCCGAGGCCGTACACGCTGACCGCCAGGCCCGCCATGCCGGGAGTCCAGCCGATCCGCGTCAGCCAGAGGACGAGGAAGACGAGGACGAACGTGCCCAGCCGATTGACGAGCGTCTCGGCGTAGAGGATCCACGCGCCGCGGGGAAGGGCGCGGATCTCCGAGCGCAGGCTGAGGATGGGGATCGTCATGGCCCGGCCCGGAGGCGGAGATCAGTCGCCGGCCACGAGCTCCCGCGCGAAATCGAGGAACGGACGCGGCTCGTGCCCCAGCGCAGCGCGCGATTCGGCGACCTGAGACTCGGTGGGAAGCAGGCTGTTGCGCTGGACGTGGTCGAACATGGCCCTGAGGTTCCGCAGGAGCCATCGGGGCAGGTGGCCGCTCGCCGCCACCGCCCATGCCTCCAGGTCGTCCCCCGAGTACCGGATCCTCCGGCCGACGATCTCGGAATACGCCGCGGCGATGGACGGGCCCGTCCACGTGTCGGGGCCGACCACCGGAATGTCGCGGGAGTCGTTTCCCTCCTCCAGGAGCGCGGACGCGGCGACGTCCGCGACGTCCCGGACGTCGACCCGGTTGACTCCCTTCGACCCGATCGGGTTCGCGTAGATCCCCGGTCCCATGATGAGGTCCCGCAGCACGACGTCGTTCTGATAGAAGCTGCTCGGCGAGACGACGACCCACGGGATGCCGCTTTCGCGGATTCGTTCGAGGATCTGCACCTTGCTCGCGAAGTGGGGTACCTGCGGAGCCTCCGCCGCGCGGAGAACGGACTGGAACACGATCCGCTCGACTCCCGCCCGGGCGGCGGCGTCGACCGCGTTCGATCCCATCCCGGTCTCGTCCTCGGCCAGCGGCGTCAGCAGGTAGCAGCGGTCGACGCCTTCGAACACGGGCGGCAGGGTCTCGGGCCGGGAAAGGTCGCCCGCCAGCAGCTCGGCCTCCGGGGGAGCCTTGCCCGGCTCGGGAGAGCGGGTCAGGACGCGCACGTCGACGCCCCTGTCGACGAGCGCCGCCACGAGCGGGCGCCCGACCTTTCCGGTTCCGCCGATCACGAGGATCCGCATCCGACCTCCCTGGGTTCGCTCCGCCTTCGACGCACGGCAATCTACCCTCCGGCAGGAGCCTGTCACGGCCTGGCTGTGGTCTCCACCGGTGAGCTGCCGCCGGCCGGACGACCCTGGCCGCGGGATCGAGGGCCGGCGATACTCGGAAGCGATGCATCTCTTCGCCATCCCGCGGTCGCTCAACGTCGAGCGCGTCACGCTCGCGCTCGGGTACAAGAAGCTCCCCGTCGAGATCTCGCTCGTCGATCCGAAGGACCGGACGCAGGTGCGGGAGCTGAGCGGCCAGGAGCTCGTCCCCGTTCTCGTCGACGACGACAAGACGATCGTGTTCGACTCGCCCGTCGTCCTCGAGCACCTGGAGCGCTGCTATCCCGACCCGCCGCTCTGGCCGGCCGATCCGGCGCGTCGCGCGGAGATGGACGTGTTCATCGACTGGTTCAACCGGGTGTGGAAGCGGCCGCCGAACCTGATCACCGACGAGATGACGAAGCCGCAGCCCGATGAGGCCCGCATCCAGCGCCTCGGAGCCGATCTGGCCGGATCACTCGACAGGTTCGAGCGCCTGCTGCACGGGCGGCGGCACCTGTTCGGGGACGAGTTCTCGGCCGCGGACTGCATCGCGTTCCCGTTCCTCCAGTATGCGCTCGGCATCGACGCCAACGACCATCACCGGTTCCACCAGGTGCTGGCGCGCTGGCTGGCGACGGACCGTCATCCCAGGCTGGCCGAATGGATCCGCCGCGTGGACGAACGTCCGCGGGCGGGTGACGTGGCTGTCCATGAGCTCGAATCCGCGTGACGCGGAATCCCGCGTGATGGGACGGCTCGAGAGGATCTGGCTGAAGCGAGCGCGCCGCGGCCCGATGGACGCCGTGGATGCCGCCGACGTCGAGGCCGGCAGGGGGATCGTCGGAAACCTCCACTACGGCGGACGACGGCAGGTGACGATCGTGGACGCGGACGAGTGGGAGCGGCGCGTGGGCTCGCTCGGAGCGGCGCTCGATCCGTCCGCGCGGCGGGGGAACCTCCTGATCCGCGGGCTCGACCTCGCCGACAGCCTGGGCCGGACGCTCGCCGTCGGCGGCTGCCGGATCCGGATCGGCGGGGAGACGAAGCCGTGCGAGCGGATGGACGAGGCGCTGCCCGGCCTGCGCGAGGCCCTCTACCAGAGGTGGGGAGGCGGCGCCTGGGGAGGGATCGTCGAGGGTGGAAGGATCGCGGTCGGCGATCGGGCGGAATGGATCGACGCGTCGGAAGAGGGAATTGCCGGGAACTCGCTGAAGGAGGTGCGGCGGTGATCGATCACGTGAGCGTCAAGACTTCGAACCAGGCGGCGAGCCGCCGGTTCTACGAGAAGGCCCTGGCACCGCTCGGATACGAGGTCCTGATGGAGTTCCACGACGGCGCGGTCGTGGGCATGGGGATCGGGAGGAAGCCCGACTTCTGGTTCTCGTCCGGAAAACCTTCCAGCCCGATCCACGTCGCCTTCAGCGCGCCCGACCGGGCGACCGTGGATGCGTTCTACGAGGCCGCCCTGGCGTCAGGCGGAAAGGACAACGGGGCGCCGGGGCTCCGAACCGAATACCACGCCGGCTACTACGGGGCGTTCGTCCACGACCCCGACGGCAACAACGTCGAAGCCGTGTTCCACGATCCATCGGAGATGAAGAAGGGCTGAATCGCGGCCGCGCGGCTCGACGCGCGCGTGGACGGGCCTCAGCGCTCTCGGCGGACCCGCCAGACGCCGACGACGGCCTCGCCGCGCACGGCGTGCACGTGGTCGAAGCAGGCGTTGGTGAGGCACGAGTGGTTGGGGAGGATGCGGACGCACGATCCCACCTCCAGCGGCCCGCCGACCACGCCGTGCTCCTGGCTGAGCGACACCAGCCGCTCGTCGCGCAGTCTGCCCGTCTCGTACTGCTCGAACAGACGGCCCATCGAGGGCCGCCCGCCGGACGGGCCCGCGTCCTTCGAGAGCGCGAGCGCGCCCGCGTCGACGACCGCGTGGTCGCGCCCCGAGGACACGACGCTCGCCCACACCGTCAACGCGCAGTCGCGGACTTCGCAAGCGCCGAGTTCTACCTGGGTCGCGTCGAAGTAGGCGTAGTTGCCGGGTCGGGCCTCGGTGACGCCCTGCAGGTGGTCGACCGCGGTCATTCCGGGGGTCGAGCCCACGCTCACCCCCGGGACTTCGATGCCGACGTCGCGGAGCCGGCTCGCCAGCCCGGTCATGACGTCCCGCTCCTCGCCCGCCACCACGCGTCGCGCCGCCTCGTCGGGCGCGCGATAGGTGTGGCCCGCGTGCGTCAGGATCCCGTCGAACAGGAGGCTCGCGGAATCGGCGAGCGCCCGCGCCAGCTCCGGGGCCGCATCGGACCCGGGGTCGACGCCCGACCGGTGGTCGCCCGAGTCGACCTCGAGCCAGACGTGGAACGGGAAGCCGTCCCGCTCGAGGGCCACGATGGCCGCGCGGGAGTCGACGAGGAGACGGAGCGTGGACCGCTCGGCGATCTCTCGCGCCTCGCCGATTCGGCCGGGAATGACCGGGAATGCCCAGGTGATGTCGTCGAATCCGGCGTCGGCGAACGCGCGCGCCTCCTCCAGCGTCGCTACCGTGATCCCGCGCGCCCCGAGGTCGCGTTGCATGCGGCCGATCTCGATGCACTTGTGGGTCTTGACGTGGGGTCGGAGCGCCACGCCGAGCGCGTCGCAGCGCGCCTGCATGCGGGCGAGGTTCCGCTCCAGCGCGTCCAGGTCGACGAGAAGGGTGGGCGTGGGAAGCTGGTGGATCGAGGTCGCGCTGCCCGGGGTCACGGCTAGGATGCCTTGATCTCGGTCCAGATCCGGTCCCAGAGCCGGGTCCCCTGGCCGAGATCGCGGGCGAACTCGAGCCGGGTCAGCTCTTCCGCCGACGGATAGGGCCTCGGATCTCTGGGCCGGGCGGCCGCGTTCGCCGTTCCGTAGCCGGTTGCGTCGGAGATCGCCGCCGAGACGTCGGGGCGCAGTACGTAGTCCATGAAGGCGTGCGCGGCGCGCTTGTGCGGCGCGGAGCGCGGAATCACCATCGCATCGGCGTAGATCGGAGCTCCCTCGCGCGGCAGCGCGAAGGCGATGGCGGGCTCCTCGGCGGCGGCCTGCCGGGTGTCCCCGTCCCAGAGCTGCGCGATCCACACGTCTCCCGACACGAGCTGCCCCTTGACCGGGGCGGAGACGAACGCTCGGATGTGCGTGCCGGCCTCGATCGCGTCCCGCTTGGCCGCCTCGAGCTCCCCGGGAACCGTCGAGTTGATCGAGAAGCCGTTGAGCTTGAGGAACGCGGCGATGACGTCCCGCGCGTCGTCGAGCATCGTCATCTTCCCGTTCCAGCGATCGTCCTGGAAGACTCCCCAGGACGCGGGTGGCGCCTCCACGCGGTCGGTCCGCCAGGCGACGCCGGTCATGCCCCACAGGTAGGGCACCGAGTGGACGTTGCCGGGGTCGAAGGGTGGATCGAGGAAGATGGGGGAGAGGTTTCCCCAGTTGGTCAGGAGCTCGCGGCGGATCGGGGCGAGGAGTCCTCCGGCGATCATGGCCTCGATGATATACCCGGTGGGGAACACGACATCGTAGCCCGCCGCCCCGGCCTGGAGCTTGGCCAGCATCTCCTCGTTGGACTCGTAGGTGTCGTAGGTGACCTCGACCCCGAATTCCTCCTCGAACCCCGGGATCGTGCCCTCGGCCACGTAGTCGGACCAGTTGTAGATCGCGAGCCGGTCCTCGATCTCGTCCGGTACGTCCGCACCCCCGGAGGCGCCGTCGCCGGCCCGGTCTCCGCCAGGGTCGCCGGAGTCTTGCGATCCCCCGCAAGCGTCGAGCAGCAGCCCGGCGGTCGTCGCCCCGAGCCCTGCGGCCAGCGCCCGGCGCAGGAACTCGCGACGGCCCAGTCCCCCGGCTCCCAACGCCTCGGTGAGAAATTCCTCCTCTCGCAGGCGATTCATGACGCCCTCCGGCTAAGGGAGATCATATCTCGGCATCCGGGCCGAATACCTCGCCAGAAACGCCGAACGGAATGGCGCCGACGTCGGGCGGTCCCGAATCCAGCGGACGCAGCGGATCTGGCCACCCTGCCGGAATCTCGAAGCCCGCGTCGATCGCGGGGCTACCGGCCTGCAAATGAAAATCGGCCCCGTCGCGCCAGTCGGCCGTGAGCAGGACCAACCGGGGGTCGTCATGGATCTCCGAACCCCGTGTCTTCGAAGACCCGTCGCGCAGTCCCCATACGACGTTGTTCCGGGATTCGAACGTCCCCGACCCGATCTGCCGAATGTTCTGACTCGGACGGCCGACGACCTGAACGAGGATGTTGTTGTAGACCCGGAACGTTGCTTCCATGTAGTCGTCACCCAGTCGAGCCATGAACCAATCCTGCTGCCTGCCGTCTGGCAGCGCGATGTCATTGTGGTAGAAGAAGAGGTTCGGACGGATCGAGTTCGAGTGCTCGTTGGTGAGCAGTCCCGAACGGAAGACGTTGCCCGCTCCATCCCGTCTGGGGGGACCGCCGTACGTTCGGCGGCGCAGGTCGAAGAGGTTCCGGTAGATGTAGCAACCGACGTCGTCCGAGCTCACGACCCCGCGCCCGCCGCCGGTGAACGCCAGGTAGGAGACGGCACCGGCGAACAGGTTCTGCCAGATCCGGACCATGCGTGTCGGATGACGCGGATTCAGGAAGATCCCGTCATCGTTCATGTTCTCGACGAGATTGTGATGGAAATCGACGGTCCGGTTGGGGTCGGTCATTGCCACCCCGTCGTGGTGGTCCGTGAATTCGCAATAGGCTACCTCGTGCGCGTCCCCGGCCAGGTGGACGAGTTGCCCGTGCGAGGTGCGGTTCTTGTCGGCGAAGCGATTCGACCATGGCGCATCGAAGCCGCGGAACCGGCAGTGGGTCATCCTTCCGCTACCGCCGATCAGCGCGCCGAAGGGCTGGGCTCCGGCATACACGTGCACACCCTCCGCGTCGACGCCGGTAGCGCTTGAATCCCCGAACTCGACCCTCTTCTGACCCTGAAAGACCAGGTCCTGAACCTGGATGTGACTGCAGCGAAAGCCGATCTCGATGTTCCGATGCAGGACGAGCGGAAGCTTCCGAGGGTCTGTCTCCCCTTTGTAATTGTGGTCGAAGCCCGGTCCGTGGTTCAGGTAATCGGTCTGGGACAGCTGCGGGATGTGCGTGTGCGCCAGTCGGATGTGAATCCTGCCGGTGGCCCGATTCCACATCGCGCCGGGGCCGCAGTAGATCCCCGTAGCATCTCGGTAGTTTCTGTTGGCCAGCTCCGGGAAAACGAATTCGTTCTGCGAACGAAGATCGAACATGGAGGCATATCGAAAGAGAGGCACCATGGAGTCCCCGAAGTTGCCTGCGATGACACGGGTTTCCCGATTCAGCGGGTATGTGCGCGTAGACCAGTACTCGCCTTCGACGCCACCCTGCGAGGCCGGGCAGGGTTCCCAAGCCCTCTCCGGGCTCTCGAAGAATTCGCGATACCCGCAATCCAGGATCGCAAGCTGATCGGGAAGGGTTCGGACCGTGATCGGGTTCCCAGCTGTACCGGAGCGACCGAAGACGTGACGCGAGTCGAGCCAGTAGTGTCCCCCCACCGCATACAGCGTGTCCCCGGGCCGTAGCGCTTCGGCGGCTCTCCCGAGTGTCGCCCACGCGTGTCCCTCGCTCTTTCCGTTGTTCGAGTCGCGGCCCGTGGGGGAGAGGAAGTAGGCCGGACTGCGCTCGTCGAGCGGTCGGTTCGAAGCCACGGGCAACGGCCTCATCGGTCGATGGGACAGCCACTGAAAATCTCCTGGTGGAGAGAGCGGGTCGCCCATGAGCTGGCCCCGCCGCCGCCCCGCGCCGTCACGACATCGAAGGATCGGCGAGGCGGCCGTTAGGCTCAGGCCAGCCACGAGGCCCTGAAGGAACTGTCGTCGACTCGGACTCAATCGGCTCTTTCCTCGCGCAGCCGGTACGCGATCAGGATCGCGATCGTCGTCACGGCCAGGATGATCGTGCTGATCGCGTTGATCGTGGGTTCCACGCCGCGCCTGACCATCGAGTATACGAGAAGCGGGAGCGTGGTCG
>DASSBK010000252.1:0-2136 GCA_035698825.1 Gemmatimonadota bacterium | reverse complement strand
GAAGCCGGCTTCGGCGTCGGCCACGATCGGCGCCATCCAGTGGATGCTGTGGTCGCCTTCGGAGTGGTGGATCTGGTCGGCGCGGAGGAGCGCCTTGTTGATCCGCCGCACGACCTCGGGAACGCTGTCACACGGATAGAGGCTCTGGTCCGGGTACATCTGCCCGGCGCAGTTGGCGTCGGCCGCGACCTGCCAGCCGCTCAGATAGATCGCCTTGAGCCCCGCCTTGACCTGCTGCATGGCCTGATTGCCCGTCAGCGCGCCCAGGGCCGCGACGTAGGGCTGGGTGGTCAGGAGGTCCCACAGCCGCACCGCGCCGCGCTCGGCGATCGAATGCTTGATCTCGAAGGTATTCCGGAGCCGCATGACATCCTGCGGCGTGTACGGCCGCTGGACGCCCGTCCAGCGCGCCAGGCACAGGCCGTTGCCATTCTTCCCGTTTACTACGCGCATGCTTCCTCCTGACCCGTACGGGGGTGGTTACAGCGGGGCCTGAGTTCCGCTGGCGTGGATGCCTTCGGCGCGCGTCACCACGCGTCGCGATTCGAGTTCGGTGCCTTCTGCGCGAAGTCGCGCGCGACGAGCGTCGAGATCCATGCCCGCCGGATCGGACCTGCAGGTGAGGAACGGCCGGAAGCGCGGCTCGGTGAAGATCGCCTCGGCGTCCTCGCGGGCGTCCGCGAAGCGTCGCAACTCTCCCTCGACGTCGCCGCGCCCGTTCATCGCCGCCCGCACCTCGTCTTCGATCCGCGCGAGCTCCTCGTCGAAGATCCCCTGGACGAGGATCCGCGTGGCGAGCATGCCGTCGTCGAGCGCGATCTCGTGACGCAGCCACTGCCACACCTGGGCGCGGGAGATCTCGAGCGTGGCGAGGTCCTCCATGAGGTCGTCCCACGCGACGCAGCCGATGTCGCGGTTCCAGCCGTGCATGTAGGCGATCCCGACGCGCACGTTCTTGCGGAGCCCATCCAGCGTGCGGGGGCCGCCGCCGACCGGCAGGAGATCGGGCCGCTCGTCGATGTCGGGGATCACGTCGAGCTGGTTCGTCCGCGGGAAGGCGGACATCGCGGGACCGATGAAGTAGGGATGGGAGACCCAGCAGCCGTCGTGGCCGATCGACGCCTCGAACGCCTTGTCCTCGACGACCTTCCTGGTCTGCTGCTCGCGGAGCTCGGCGGTCGAGCCCGGAGTGAACGCGGACATCCCACCCATTCCGAAGGCGCCGTGCTTGTGGCAGATCCGGACGAGTCGCATGGCGTAGTTTCGCATCCATGGCCGCTCGAGCGAGATGCTGCCGCGGTCGGCGAGGACCCTGTCCGGATGCTCCCGGAGCACCTTGATGTCGCTGAAGATCTTGTCCCAGCGGCCGACGTTGAGGCCGGCCGCGCGCCCCCGGAGCTCCCACAGGATCTCCTCCATCTGGAACGCGGCGGGCAGCGTCTCGATGAGGAACGTGGCGCGCAGGGAACCGGCGGGCAGATTCAGTTCCTCCTCGACGATCGAGAAGAGCCGGTTCCACCAGCGCGCCTCGAGATGGTGCTCGCACTTCGGCACGTAGTACTTGGGGGTCTTCCCCTGATCCATGAGTTGCCGTGCGGTGTGCCAGGCGGAGAGCGTGAGGTCGAAGAGACCCGCGGCCACCGGCTCGCCGCCGACCGTGACGTTCGTCTCGTCGAGATGGAGGCCCCGGACCCGCACCATGAGGAGCGGCATGTCGTCGGGGTCGATCCGGTACTCTTTCGCGGGCTCGCCGGCCTTGCCGGGCTTGGTGAACATCAACGAGCCGTCGACCGCGCCGCGCAGGTTCTCGATCCCGCGGACGACATTCTCCCACGAGGGCTTCATCGAGTCCTCGAAGTCGAGCATCGCGGCGTCGGCGCGGTCACCCGCCTCCGTCCGGCTCAGCATGTTGATGACCATCTTGGGATCGGAGACGGGCCCGGTGATCTCGACCCGGCGGGTCAGGAGATCGGCGGGAAGGGGAGCGATCCGCCAGTCGGCGGACGCCGCGCGCGCGGTGGGGTCGTCGGGGGAGAGATAGCCGGGAAGCGCGCCGCCGTCGTAGCTCCGCTGCCGGGTCTCGCGGGCGGCCAGGAGCTTCCGGCGGTCGGGCTCGAGCTCGGCGTGGAGCCGGGC
>DASSBK010000251.1:0-2374 GCA_035698825.1 Gemmatimonadota bacterium | reverse complement strand
GAGCCCGCTCGCGGGGACGAAAACTAGGGCTGCCTCCGACCCTCGTCAAACCAGCCGACGGGTTCCTGAAACGAAAGGGGCGCGGCTACGATGCCGCGCCCCTCGAGGTCGTCAGGTCGTCCAGCCGTTACAGGATCTCGTACTTGACCTTCGGGTTCTCGGCCGGCTCGGAGAACTCGATCGTGACGTTCTCGCTGTCCCCCGGAGCGAGGGACTGGGCGGCCACGGTCGCTTCCTTCGTCTCCAGGACCTCGCCGGTCGGAGACAGCAGCGTGAACCGGATCTGCCGGCTGGAGACCGGCGTCTCCAGCCGGTTCATGAACGTGGCCTCTACGTTCCAGGTCTTGTCGGGATTCTGGCTCATGGAGATCTGCTGCAGCTCGAACGGGATCGCCTGCGCCTTCTCGAACGCCTCCGCCGACCCGGCCGTATCCCCCAGGTCGCGCTTGACGTAGGCCAGATACTCCCAGGCCTCGGCATTCGACGGGTCCAGCGCCAGCTGCTTGTCGAGAATCACCCGTGCGCCCTCGAGGTCTTCGTTCTGGATGCGGACGAACGCCAGGTAGCCGAGTGGCTCCACGTCCAGCGAATCGGTCATCGTCACGGCGCGGCTCAGGAGCTCGTCGGCGAGCTCGTACTGACTCGCGTTCGCCATGCGGAACCCGAAGTCGGTGAGCACCACGGCGTCCACGCTGTCCGAGTCCATGATGGCGCGGATGATGGGCTCGGCCTTCTCCATCTCGCCCAGCTGGGCATGCAGGCCCGCGAGCTGGATCTGAACCTCGACGTCGCCGGGGTTGTCGGCCAGGTAGCTCTCGTAGACCGCGGCCGCCTCGGCCGCGATCTGCACCGCCTCGGGGCTGTCCGCCGCATCGCCGCCACCCGCGACCTGCTCGGCCTTGAGCTGATACGTCTGTCCCAGGCGCAGGAGCGCGTTCTTGTACGCCGGGTCGATCTCGAGCGCCTTCTTGTACGACTCGATCGCCAGATCGTACTCCTGCTTGGCCTGGTGCACCGCCCCCATTCCGAGGTGGCCTTCCTTGCCTGCCGGGTGGAGCTGGACGGCGAGCGTCAGCTTGGCCTCGGCGCCTTCCACGTCGCCCGCCGCCAGAGCCCGGACGCCGTCGTTCACGATCCCGCCCCACAGCGACCTCAGCGCCTGGTCGATGTTCTCCTGGAGCTCGATCTCCTCTTCCTCGCCGCCTTCCGCGGGCTCGCCATTCAGGCTGTCGGCGATCGCGAGGTGCTCGATGGCCTTCGAGGCGGAGTCCTGCGGCGCGACGCGCGCCAGCGTGATGGCATACAGGTAATGGAGCTCGGCGCTCTCGGGATAGTTGACGATCTCCCGCCCGAGCAGCTCGTTCGCTTCCTCGAACTTGTTCCGCCCGATCCGCACCTTCGCCCCGTTGGCGATCGCGGTGGCCGTCTGCGCGTACGCCGCGTCGATGCCGTCGAGGGCGGCACCCGCCGTGATCAGAACGGCGACGATCAGGAACCTTCTCATGCATTTCCTCCCATAGGGGTGAAGGGCTTACTCGTCTCGTAATACCAGAGGTTCAGGGTTGAGTTCCGCGGTCAGCGCGGCCAGAACGTCCCGCACGGGGCGCTCGAGGCGCCGGGCGATCTCCCTGCATGACTCGTACTCGGGTCGGACTTCCCAGCTCCCGTCCCGCCTCCGGACGCGCTTGACGGCCACGGAACCGAGCGAGGTGACGGCTTCGCCCGTCTCGCGGGCCAGCGTGACGCGCGAAACCGGCCACCAGCGAAACCCCAGCGTCGTGGTCTCCGCGAACAGGACCTCGCCCAGCCGCTCGACTGTGCTGGTCGGACCCAGGACGCGAACCGTCACCCCCGGCCGCTGCTTCTTCATCTGGACCGGTGACCAGTGCACCTCGACCGCGCCGGCGGCATAGAGCCCCTCCGCGAGCGGTTCGAACAGTTGCGGCGACAGGTCGTCGAGATCGCACTCGAGGATCGCGATCTCCTCGTCGGACGACGCCGAGTCCCCGATCACGATCCGCAGTAGGTTCGGCTGCATCTCCAGCTCGCGCGTGCCGGCTCCATATCCGACGACGGCGGGGACGAACCCGTCCGGTATGCCCCGGCCCTCCGCGAGCGTTGTGACCAGCGCGGCGCCTGTCGGCGTCGTGAGCTCGGCCGCGACCTTGCTCTCGGCCAGCGACCAGCCGGCCACGAGCTCGAGCACCGCGGGAGGCGGCACGGGAAGGGTTCCGTGGGCAGCGTCCACCCAGCCGCTTCCCAGCGTGAACGCGGAGGCGTGGACCCGCTCGATCCCCAACCGCTCCAGGCACCATACTCCGCCCACGACGTCCACGATCGCGTCCAGCGCTCCGACTTCGTGGAAATGGATCCG
>DASSBK010000250.1:0-8799 GCA_035698825.1 Gemmatimonadota bacterium | reverse complement strand
TGGCGGACATCCAGCAGAACCCGCGGAAGTACATCAACCTGCAGATCTTCTGAGAACCGGCGCCGGCGCTGCCTTGTCGCGGGCGGCGATCGCCATTCCCGCGATTCCGACCACCGCGAGCCCGACCGAGATCCACTGGGCTCCCGTCAAGCCGAGCGCGATCCGCGGGTTCAGGCGCCAGAATTCGACGACGAACCGCTCGATTCCCGCCAGGACGAGGAATTCCCAGAACACGAACCAGGGGGGCGGCGACTTCCTCAGCTGCCACACGAGTAGCAGGAAGATGGGCAGGGTCAGCAGGATCTCGTAGATCTGCGTGGGATGGACGGGGATGGTGGTGGGCGGACTGCCGGCCGGGAACGCAACGCCCCAGGGCAGATCGGTGGGGCGGCCGTAATCGTCCCCCACCAGGAAGCACCCCACCCGCCCCAGCATGTAGCCCACCGGAACGGCCGGCGTGACGGCGTTAACCGCCTCTCCGAGGGGCAGCTTCCGCCAGCGCAGGAGCAGGATCACGCAGACGATGCCGCCGACCAGCCCGCCGTAGTAGGTGAACCCTCCGCGGGAAAAGAGGATACCCAGGGGATCCGCGAGGAGCAGCTTCCACTCGCTGAGCGCCCAGTAGAGCTTGGACCCCACCAGGCCCCCGAGCATCGCCGCCAGCACGACGTCCTGACCCGTGCCCGGATCCCAGCCCCGGCGCTTGAACTCCCGCGCCACGACGATCCCGGCGCCGATGAAGGCCAGCACCAGCATGACGCCGTACGAGGTGACGGTGAAACCGCCGATTCGGAAGAGAACGGGAAACATCGGCGGCCAATATAGGAAACGAGCCGGTTCCACGCTCGGAGATCGCGCTCGTGGATCGGGGCGGAAACGAAAAAGCCCGGCTCTCTCGAGCCGGGCTCGTCGCTCTGGTGGAGGCGGTGGGAGTCGAACCCACGTCCGAAGAAGGCGCGATGAAGACCGCTACAGGCTTAGTCGACGGTCATTTTCCCCGGGGACCTGCCGCCGACACGCCAGCCACCGGGTAAGCCCCCATCCCGACCGAAGCCGGGATCTCGTCACACGCCAGGAGGCCCGGCGCGCGACCAGCCCACTTTGGTGACGATCCTTCTCCCGCCGGTGGGCGGCGACCTGGAGGGGATCGGGCTACCTAAGTTTCCTTACGCAGCCAGGGCGAAGTTGTCGTTCGCACCTATCGGGTCCCAGGACCGTTTAACGTGTGGACCTGAGATGCACGGCCTGCTGTCTCCACCTCGTCCGACCCCGTCGAAGCCGTATCGCCCCCACGAGAGCGGTCGTGGACATGCGAAATATACCCCCCCGAGACCCTTTGTTCCACCCGCGAGAAGCCCAAAACGAGGGGCGCCCGGTCTGTGACCGGGCGCCCCTGCGTTACGCCTGCCGAACCCTCGAGAGCAAGACCGCTCGTCCGATCAGGGGACCAGCGGCGGCTGCGGGAACGGGAAGTCGTCGGGGCACTGCTGGCCGATCGCGAAGTTGAACGGCGCCCCGAACGGGACGTTGGTCTGGAAGCCGTCGTTGTTTCCGACACAGAAGCCCCAGGGGTTATTCGTCTTTTGACAGAAGAACACCATCAGGGGCAACGTGTAGAGCAGGGATCTCCAACGAAACATCTGCTTCATGCGATTCTCCGTTTCAAAGTGAGTAGCGGGCCAAACAAAGGCGCCCGGCCAGGGGCCGGGCGCCTCGCAACGACCGTTTGCGAAACCCTGGGGAGCCGCAGCAACTCCGGTACGACTAGGTGCCGACGGGCTCCTGCGGGAACGGGAACTCGGAGTCCGGACACTGCGCGCCGAGCGCGAAGTTGAACGGCGCACCGAACGGCACGTTGGTCTGGAAGCCGTCATTGTTCCCAACGCAGAACCCCCACGGGCTGTTCGTCTTCTGGCAAAAGAACACGAACAGGGGCAGCAGGTAGAGCAAGCTCCTCACGCGAAGCATTTCCTTCATTGTACCTCCCGGTCCGGTCGTCCGGTTACGATGGTTGCGACGCCCTGGGTTTCCCGGGACAGTATCATCCAGCCCCGGCGTTGTCAACAGAGGCAAAGCCTCCCCGCCGGTTTTGCTGGAAGAAGCGTGCCAGTCTGCGGTTGGGGGTCCGGGACGGGTCAGCCAGCGGCCCCCTTGGATCCGGGCCTCTCGCCCGGGAGCATCAGAAAGCTGATAGAGTCTCAGAAAAGCGAAAGGGCGGACCTGCCCTCAGGCGCTGTCCCCTAACAGGGAGACACCAGGTCCTTGAGGGCGACGGCGTCCTGCGCCGAGAGGATTCCCTCCCGGACCAGGAAGTCGAGAAGGAGTCCGAAGTTCGTCTCGGCATTCGGAGCGCCGCCCTGCATGCGGAAGAGCAGGAAGTTGAGCACGAGGCGGTACAGCGGCCGGTTCGGGAGGAGCTGCGCGATCCTGGCCCGCGCCTCGTTCACCCCGTCCTCGCAGGTCGCCGGAGCGGCTCCCGGCGCAACTCCCCAGTGGGAAAGCGCGTTTCGACCGGGAGGAGCGGTGAGCGGCGCCTCGCCGTTACCATCCGCGTTCATCACATAGATCTGCACAGCTCCGTCGCGGGAGCTCGAGAAGGCGATCTTCGTTCCGTCCGGTGACCAGGCGGGCTCGCCGTCGCCGGCGGGGTCGTTCGTCAATCTCGTCACATTGCTGCCGTCCGCATCCATCACGTAGACGTCGCCGAAGTTGTCATCGCGGCTGCTTCCGAAGGCGATCATCGACCCGTCCGGCGACCACGCGGCGGGTCCGTCGGAGGCGGGGTTGTTGGTCAGATTCGTCTGATCAGTGCCGTCGGGATCCATGACGATGATCTCCGCGTCGCTGCTGAACACCGGCACGCGCACGAACGCGATCTTGGTCCCGTCCGGCGACCACGTCGGAAGGAAGTCGATCGCCGCGTTGTTGCTGAGTCTCGTCTGGTTCGAGCCGTCAGCATCCATGACGTAGATCTCGCTCTGCAGCGTTGCCGCGTCGCGGAAGGAGTGGAACACGATCTTCGTTCCGTCCGGCGACCAGGAAGGTGCCGCATCGGTGTTCGCACTGTTCGTCAGGTTGATCGGGTTCGTGCCATCGGCGTTCATCACGAAGATGTCGAGGAGGACCGGGAAGCCATCCCGATCGCTCGCGAATGCGATCTTCGTCCCATCGGGTGACCAGACCGGGTTCGTGTCGATCCCTGGGCTGTTGGTGAGGTTGACCTCGCCCGTCCCGTCGGGATTCATGACGTAGATCTCGGCATTGCCGTCCCGCTGACTCTCGAACGCGATCAGCCCGTTCTCCGCGGACACCGCGATCCGCCGCCCACCACCCACCAGGTCCGCGATCGTTGGTCCGGTCAGATCATCGCCCGAGCAGGCGGCGACCAAGGCCACTCCGAGGGCTTGGAGCAGCAGCCGGTGGGATGCGGTCAGCGGGAGAGGGAGCGTGAGCCGGATGGGGGAGGCCTCCTCTTCGATTCCTATGGAACGAATGGAACACCCGGACACGTTTCGGGCCGAACAGAAGGCCATGATCCCTCAACCGTCGATCCCTGTCAAGCGCCGGAAAACGAAAGCGGGGGCGCTCGAGCGCCCCCGCTCCGTTACCGCCTCCCGGGGGAGGTCCTAGTACATGTCCCCCATCCCTCCGCCCGGCACGGGCAGAGTCCCTCACCAGGGGGAAACCAGACCCTTGAGCTGAGCGGCTTCCTGCGTGCTGATGATCCCCTGCTGCGCGGCGAAGTCGAGCAGCCGACCGAAGTTCATTTCGGCGTTCGGAAACGCGCCGCCCTGCATCCGGGTCAGAAGGAGATTGAGCACGAACCGCAGGATCGGCCGACCCGCGAAGAGCTGGGCGACCCGCGAGCGGGCCTCCGTCACCCCCTCGGCGCAGGTCGAAGCACCCCCTCCTTCTCCGAAGATCACGATCCCCCCGATCACGGTGCCATCGCTGATATCACCCGTGTCGATCACGTCCGTGGTAAGGTCGGGCGCGAAGAGAAACCGCACGTAAAACTGTCCACCCGGATCGTTGCAGTCGGTGCCGACGAGGAATCCGTCCGCGCCATTGTCGATGGTCGCATCGGCGAATGTCGCCGGGGGACTGCCCTGGAATCCCACCATCAGGCCGCCGCCAGGGAAGACGAAGGGCGCTTCCGCGACGTAGCGCAGCTCGAAATTGCCGGAAACCCCGTCACCTCCCGAAGGGTCCTGCGGGACCTGGTTCTCGGAGACGACCATCGTCCAGCCCGCGGAAGCCGCGACTCCCTGGGATGTCACGTCGAGCGTAAAGGGATTGAATTCGCACGCGGCGGGGTTCTTGTTCGCCGTGGCGAAGAAGATGTTGCGGCGGATCGCGGCACTGTTCGGAACCCACAAGTCGAACGCGACGACGTCACCGACCTCGAGCGCAAACGCAGGCACGTTCCGGTACACGAAGCCGGTATATCCGAAAACGACGTTGTTCCCGAAGGGAACGATGTTCGCAAAGTTGGTCCCGACAGCAGGGACGATCTCTACCTTGGAGGGTCCGAGGTGATTCGTCGGCGCGATTGCGCGGGCCCCGGGCGCCAACGGGCTGTCGACCTCGCCGGCTGGTCGGGCAGGAAGACCCGGGCCGGACGGCGGCCCCGAGACGTCCTCACAGGCGATGGCGATTGCGAGGACGGGAACGAACAGGAGGACTGGCGCAAGCCGGATGGGGGAGGCCTCCGCTGGAAGGACGCTGCCGATAAGATCGCCGACGGCGATCATCCTCCGAACCGCGACTGTTGTCAAGACGGGCCCAAAAAAACGGGGGCGCGATTGCGCCCCCGCTTCCGTACCATCTTCTCGGGACGAAGTCCTAGTACATGTCCCCCATCCCGCCGCCCGGCATGGGCGGGGTCTTGTCCTCTTCGGGCCTCTCGGTAACGACGGCCTCCGTCGTCAACAGCAGCCCGGCGATCGACGCCGCATTCTGAAGCGCCGTCCGGCTGACCTTCGTCGGGTCGATGACGCCGGCTTCTAGCATGTCCTCGAACTGCATCGTGGCCGCGTTGAAGCCCCACGTCTTCTTCTCCGACTTGATCTTCTCCACGTACACCGCGCCCTCGAGACCGGCGTTCTGGATGATCCACTTGGCCGGCTCCTCGAGCGCCTTCTTCACGATGCTGACGCCGAGCTGCTCGTCCGGGTTCTCCAGCGCGAGCTTGTCGAGCGCCTTGATCGTGCGCAGGAAGGCCACGCCGCCGCCGGGCACGATGCCCTCTTCCACGGCTGCGCGCGTCGCATGCAGCGCGTCCTCTACGCGGGCCTTCTTCTCCTTCATCTCGGTCTCGGTCGCGGCGCCGACGTTGATCACCGCCACACCGCCGGAGAGCTTGGCCAGACGCTCCTGGAGCTTCTCCTTGTCGTAGTCCGAGGTCGTAGTCTCAACCTGCTGCTTGAGGGCCTTGATCCGGCCCTGGATGTCGTCGGCCTTGCCGGCGCCGTCGACGATCGTCGTGTTGTCCTTGTCGATCACGACGCGCTTCGCGCGGCCGAGATCCTTGAGCACGACGTTCTCCAGCTTGAAGCCAACCTCCTCGGAGATCACCTGGCCACCGGTCAGGACCGCGATGTCCTGCAGCATCTGCTTGCGGCGATCGCCGAAGCCCGGCGCCTTCACGCCCGCGACCTTGAGGGTGCCGCGGATCTTGTTGACGACCAGCGTGGCGAGGGCCTCACCCTCGATGTCCTCGGCGATGAGGAGCATCGGCCGGCCGCTCTGCGCGACCTTCTCCAGCACCGGGAGCAGGTCCTTCATCGTGGAGATCTTCTTGTCGTGGATCAGGATGTACGGATCCTCGAGCTCAGCCTCCATCTTGTCCGGATTCGTGACGAAGTACGGAGACAGATAGCCGCGGTCGAACTGCATCCCGTCGACCGTCTCGAGGTAGGTCTCGAGGCTCTTGGCCTCCTCGACCGTGATCACGCCGTCCTTGCCGACCTTCTCCATGGCGTCGGCGATCAGCTCGCCGATCTCGCTGTCGTTGTTCGCGGAGATGGTGCCGACCTGCGCGATCTCCTTCTTCCCCTTGGTGGGAGTCGAGAGCTTCTTGAGCTCCTCGACCACGGTCTCGACCGCCTGGTCGATCCCGCGCTTGATGCTCATCGGGTTGACGCCCGCGGTGACGGACTTCAGGCCCTCGCGGAAGATCGCCTGCGCGAGGACGGTCGCCGTCGTGGTTCCGTCGCCCGCGATGTCGGAGGTCTTCGAAGCGACCTCTTTCAGCATCTGGGCGCCCATGTTCTCGACCGCGTCCTCGAGCTCGATCTCCTTGGCGACCGTGACACCGTCCTTGGTCACCGTGGGGGAACCGAACTTCTTGTCGAGGACGACGTTCCGACCCTTGGGGCCGAGGGTCACCTTGACGGCGTCGGCCAGCTGGTCGATGCCGCGCTTGAGCCCGGAGCGCGCCTGGGCGTTGAATTTCAGATCCTTAGCCATCGTGTGCTGCCTCCTTGAATGGTATCGATTCCGCGTTCTATTCGCGCGGATACGGTCAGACGGTCGCCAGGATGTCGCTCTCGCGAAGGATAAGGAGCTCCTCGCCGTCCACCGTCACTTCGGTTCCCGAGTACTTGCCGTACAGCACGCGATCGCCCTTCTTGACCTCGGGCTTGATCCGCTCGCCGCTCTCGGCAACCTTCCCCGGACCTACCGCGACGACCTTTCCTTCCTGCGGCTTCTCCTTGGCCGTGTCGGGGATGATGATGCCGCCCTTCTTCTGCTCTTTCTCCTCGAGGGGCTTCACCACGACGCGGTCGGCCAGCGGATTCAGCTTCACGGTCATGTCGGATTCCTCCTGACAGAGTTCAAATACTGCTTTCTGGACACGGGATACGGCTGGCACTCATTGCCGTAGAGTGCTAACAAGCTACGATCCCGGGGCCCAACCGTCAACCCCTACGGTGCTTCGGAGCTGTCACGATGACAGGGATTCGGGGCCGCGGAAGCTCACCAACGCAACCGCCGGGCCAATGGCTGGACCTGCCTTGCTGGCAGGGGATCCTCCGGTGGAGTCAGGCTGTACGGGGGCGCAGGCGGTCGTAGCCCCAGCCGATCCCCTTCAGCGTGAGGTCCTGGTCGACGACGTCCACGCTCCCGCAGTGGGGCGCGATCCTGCCGGCCAGGCCGCCGGTCGCGATCACCCGTGCGCCGGCCTCCCACTCTCCACGGATCCGCGCCACCAGGCCGTCCACCAGCATGGTCGCGCCGTGATAGACGCCGATCTGGAGGTTCTCGACCGTCGTGCGTCCGATCGCCGACTCCGGGAACCCCGGCGCGATCCGGGGAAGCAGCGCGGTCCGGGAGAACAGGCTCGCCGCCGCCGCCTCGATTCCCGGGGCGATCGCGCCCCCCAGGAACGCACCGTCGCCGTCCACGACGTCGAACGTCGTCGCGGTCCCGAAGTCGATCACGATCGCGGGACCCGGATACGCGAGGTGCGCGCCGAGGGCGTTCGCCACCCGGTCGGCTCCCACCCGCTCTGGCTCGTCCACCGCCAGGCGGATCCCGAGCGCGGGCGTCCAGCGAAACTCCTCCACCGCCACGCCGAGGTGCCGCTCCCCCGCCTGTGCCAGAACGTGCGTGAACGGGGGAACGACCGAGGCCGCGACGAGCGCCTCGATTCGCGGGGGCTCGGGAAGGGTCCCAATCAGCGCGCGAAGGACGATCCCGAGCTCGTCCGGGGTCCGGCCCGGGTCGGAGCGGATGCGCCAGCGGCGCTCGATCGTCCCGCCCGAAGAGCGGAGTCCCAGGACGGTCTCCGTATTCCCGATGTCGGCTACCAGCAGCATGGTCGCGGAATCTACGCGGTTCCCGTGGGCCGGGCGCTCGCCGGGAAACCCTCCGCTCGCAGCGCGCGTACCCGGGTCACGTCGCCGCTCGCGAAGCGCGTTTCGCCTCCCTCGGCCTCGATCAGGAGACGCCCCTCCGGGTCGACGCCGCGGTAGCGCCCGCTGTGGCGTTCCCCCGCCGAATCGACCAGGACCGCCTCGCCGGGCGTCAACGCATCGAATCGCCCCCACTGGGCGAGGCGCGCGGGAATCGATACCGGCCCCCCGCGGAGCACGCCGAGCGCCGCGGAAACGAGCAGGGCTGCGACGGCGTCTTTGCCCGGCCATTCCGGCCAGTGGCTCCTCAGGTCCGCGGCGGGCGGATCCGCGACCGACGGCGGGGCCACCAGAAGGTTCGCACCGAGCCCGAGGTGGAGCTCGCCCGCGCGCTCGGCGGGCCGGACGGCGATCAGCCCGGACCACTTGGCGTTCCCGAGCATCCCGTCGTTCGGCCACTTGCAGCGGACGTCCGGGCCTCCGGCCTCCCGGATCGCGCTCGCCCACGCCAGCTGTACGGCCGCAAGGAGTCCCGGCGGAAACGGCGTGTCGTCCTCGGTCCAGCGGATCGTCGCGTAGAGGTTTCCGGGCGGACTCTCCCACGTGCGCCCGTGCCGGCCCCTGCCGGCGCTCTGCGCGCGAGCCAGATGGACCGCCGGCGCGGGTCCCGGATCGGCGAGCGCGGCCGCCATCGTCGACGGGATCGTCCCGTGCGAGACCACGCGCACTCCCAGCCGCTCGACGGCCTCGATCAGGCGGGCTCGATCAGGCACGACAGGTCGAGCGCGGGCGCGGAGTGGGTCAGAGCGCCGACCGAGATCCAGTCCACGCCCGCCTCGGCCACGGTGCGCACGGTGGCCAGCGAGATCCCGCCGCTCGCCTCGATGAGAGGCGGGCTCTCCACCGCGCGGATGCGCATGACGGCCGGCACGAGATCGTC
>DASSBK010000249.1:0-2077 GCA_035698825.1 Gemmatimonadota bacterium | reverse complement strand
CGCGCGGGCGTCCGGCGCTTGTGCCGGCGGCCGCGGCGAGTCTCCTCCTCATCATCCTGTCGGTAGCGCTCCTCTTCCGCGATCGACAGAACGCGGCCGACGAGCTCCGAGATCCGGCCGCAGTGGCGGCAGCGGAACGCGAGGTCCCCCAGGCCTCGATCGCGGTCCTCCCCTTCGAGAACATGAGCGCCGACCCCGACAACGAGTACTTCGCCGACGGTCTGGCGGAGGAGATCCTGAACGCGCTCGCCGACGTGCCCGGCCTCAAAGTCGCCGCCCGCACGTCGTCCTTCAGCTTCAAGGATGAGGACGTCGACATCCCGACGATCGCCACTGCGCTCGGGGTCCGCACCGTCCTGGAAGGGAGCGTGCGGAAGTCGGGCGACCGTGTGCGCATCACCACACAGCTCGTCAACGCCGAGGACGGGCTCCATCTGTGGTCCGAGACCTACGACCGCGATCTCGACGACATCTTCGTAGTGCAGGAGGAGATCGCGCGCGCGATCGTAGGGGCGCTGGAGGTGCGGCTCGCCACCGGAGCGGCGCTGGTCGAGCGGCCGACCGAGAACCAGGAGGCCCACGAGGAGTATCTGCGCGGCCGGTTCCTGTGGAGCCAGCGCACTCCCGAATCCTTCCGCGCCGCGGCGGAGCATCTCGAGCGCGCTGTCGAGTTGGATCCCGACTTCGCGCTAGCGTGGGCGGGCCTCGCCGACGTGTATTTCAACCTTCCCGGATGGGAGAAAGCTCGAGAGGCTGCCGAGCGCGCGCTCGAGCTCGACCCGAACCTGGGCCAGGCGCACATCGCGCTGGGAATGCACCACGCGGGCAAATTCGCATGGGCCGCGGCCGACGAAGAGTTCCGGCGCGGCATCGAGCTCGATCCGCGCTATCCCAGGGGGCACCTCGAGTACGCCTACTTCCTCGGCCCGCAGGGCCGTCTGGACGAGGCGCTTGAGCACGCCCGTATCGCGCTCGAGCTCGACCCTCTCTCGCTCGGCATCGGGCGAGGGTACGCGATTATCCTCATGTATGCGGGTCGCTACGAGGAGGCGCTCGCCGCAGCGGATCGGGTCAGCGAGCTGGATCCGAATTTTGCCACGAACGTGGCGATCTACTTCATCATATATGCGGTTCAGGGCCGTTGGCGGGAGGCCACCGAGGCGGCTGTGCGGTTCGCCGAGCTCTATGGGTGGAATCCCGAAGCGATGCGACACCTGATGGTGGCGATGGAGCGCCATGCGCAGGAGGGACGCCCGGTGCCCATTCCCACGGACTTGGGAGAAGGTACCGGCGGGCCGTTTTATCAGGCGGTCCATCTCGGCATGCTGGGGCAGCCCGACTCTACGATGGCGATCCTCGAGCGCATGTACGAGGATGGCAATCCGCAGCTCCAGAGGGCTGGAATCGAACCCTGGCTCGCCCCGCTCCACGACGATCCCCGCTTCGTGGCGCTCCTCGACAAGATCGGCCTCGCTCCGGTCGAGTCGGCGCGCGCGTGGATGAAGGATCGCTGACCTATCGAGCCGGTTCGAAGAGCTCGATCGGATTACCGTCCGGATCTTCCACCTGGATCTGTCGGCCTCCTGACCGGCCTGCAATCTCCGCAGGCTCCTGATTCGCCTTCGGCAGACCGCCGTCGTAGAACTCCGCGATCACGCCTCGGGATCCGCAGCGATCTCGACTGGAAAGGCTTGAGGATCGTACGGAGGCAGATCGTGTTTGGCGTCCAGTCCGACCCGGATCCGTAGCGCGTGGTCGTGATTAACTCGTTCCCGCCGTCCATACTTCTCGGGCCACCTGCGCTCGAGTCGCCAGGCGTGGGCCGTCCACTCCTTCTCGCCGTGTCGGCAGATCTCCCCGAGGGCGTCGTGTTCCATCGCGGCCTCCGCCTGTCCAGGGCCCGCGGGTTCTCCATCGACGAACCCGCCGGGTGTGGGCGCATCCTCGACGAAGCGCTCGCCACCGACGGGCCGGTGGTGATCGAAGCCGTGGTCGACCCGCACGAGCCGCCCATGCCGCCAAAGGTCAGCAGCGAGCAGGCGCTGCATTTCGCTGAGGCATTGGCGCGCGGCGAGCC
>DASSBK010000248.1:0-20601 GCA_035698825.1 Gemmatimonadota bacterium | reverse complement strand
CCCAGGAGGGAGTCGGCCGCCTGCCACTCGGCGAGGCTCGTCTGCAGATCGCCCAGAACGCTGAGCGTGGCCGCCAGGGTCGCGGGTTGATTGCGAAGCTCGAGCTCCGCTCGACGCGACGCCTCCGTGATCATTTGCCGTGCGCTCACCTGACCGCGGTCGGCGGCATCGGGATTCCAGCCCTGAAAGAACCGACCCATGATCTGGGCCGTCTCCGTGGCCTTGGCCGCTTCCTGCCGGGCACGGTCCCGCTCCCCACGTACCTGAACGGTGTAGAACGACGCACCTCCCGCTGCCAGCAGCACGACCGCCGCCGCCGTCGCGACACCGATGCGGTGTCGGCGCAGGAACTTTCCAGCGCGATAGACGAAATCCTCCGCGCCGAACCGAATGGGGAGGTGGGAGAGGTGTCGTTCGACGTCCCGGGCGAGATCCTCCGCCGTCGGATAGCGCCGATCCGGTTCCTTCCGGAGCGCCCGCATCGCGATCGTGTCGAGATCGCCCCGCAACCTGCGACGAAGGCGTTCGATGTTCGTACCCCGGCGCTCGGTCACGACCCGCGGCTCTATCTCCTCCGTGACCCCGTCCCGGTGCACGATCGACGTGACGCGCCGGATGGCCGTTGATGGCCTCGGCGGAACCGATTCCAGGACCGCGCGCCGGACGTCGGTTGTGAGCCGCCCGCGTGTGGAGTGCGGTCGATGGCCGCTCAGCAGCTCGTACAGCAGCACTCCGAGCTGATAGACATCGCTCGCCGTCGTGACCGGCTCTCCGGCTACCTGTTCGGGACTCGCGTACTCCGGCGTCATGAGGACGGCTTCCGCACCGGCGCGGGTCGCGTCGAGGTCGTCGCTCATGAGCTTCGCGATCCCGAAGTCCAGGAGCTTCACCTCGCCCTTCTCGGTCACGAGCACGTTGGCGGGCTTGAGGTCCCTGTGTACGACCAGGTTGCGATGCGCGTACTGGACCGCCTGACACGCGTGGATGAAGAGGCGAAGCCGGCCGTCGATCGACAGGCGCCGCCGATCGCAGTGCTCGGTGATCGGCTCCCCGGCGACGTACTCCATAACGAAGTACGGCCGATCGTCCTCGCTGACGCCACCGTCGAGAAGCCGCGCAATCTCGGGATGTTCGAGCCGTGCGAGGATCTGTCTTTCGCGCAGGAAACGCTGCAGGATCTCGTCGGTGTCCATCCCCCGCTTGATGAGCTTGAGCGCGACCCGCTGCTCGAACTGCCCGTCCGCTCTCTCGGCGAGCCAGACGGTGCCCATCCCTCCCCGGCCGATGCTTTCGATCAGCCGGTAGCGACCGACGGTTTCGCCGGGGTAGTCGACTTCGACGGGATCCTGAGCGACGTGGTCGAGATAGGGGGCGGCGAACGTTTCGAGGGGGAGCTCCAGGAAATCGTCGTCGGGGACCCCCGCCGCCAGCAGGGAATCCACTTCCTGTCGAAGCTCGACGTCCCCCGCGCACAGTCGGTCGAGCAGCGTGGGCCGGTTCTCCGGGTCGACCTCGAGCGCCGCTTCGAGCGCGGCCTCGACTCTGTCCCACCCGTCAGGCGAGCTCACGGTAAAGCCACGCCTTCGCTTTTTGCCAATCGAGCTTGACCGTGCTGGGAGCTACGTCCAGCGCGACGGCGATCTCCTCGACCTTCATCCCACCGAAGAAACGCAGCTCGACCGTGCGACTCAGCCGATCGTTGAGCTCGGCCAGCCGTTCGAGCGCACGGTCGAGGGCCAGCATCTGATCGGCGCGGGTCTCGGAGACCACGAGCTCGTCGTCGATGCCGAGAGGAACGACGCCACCGCCGCGCTTATCGGCTTTGAAGCGCCGGGCGTAGGAAACGAGCACCTGCCGCATCGCTCTCGCTGCCAGGGCGAGAAAGTGGGCTCGGTCCTCCCACTGCACGCGCTCGACGTCGATCAGCTTGAGATACGCCTCGTGGACGAGGGCCGTCGTCGTGAGGGTATGGCCCGCCCCCTCCCGGCGCAGGCACTGGTGGGCCCGGCGCCGCAGGTCGTCGTAGACCAGCGGAAACAGCTCGTCCAGGGCGCCGCGGTTTCCGCGCCGCCAGGCGGTCAGGAGAGTCGTGGGATCGGCTTGAAGCATGTCGGGGGTCAGTCATGATATCACAAATTTCCTGTTCGAGAGCGGCGATCGGCGGGTTTCTTGTCGCCCGGGCCCCCGAATGGTACCTTTTTCGACCTCGAATCCGTTCGTTTCCACTCTACAGAGGGATTTCCTTCGATGGCCAAGATCTGCGCGATCTGCGGCAAGACCCCCCAGTCGGGGAACACCCGCAGCCACGCCAACAACAAATCGCGTCGCCGCTTCCTGCCCAATCTCCAGAGCGTCCGTGCGGTCATCGACGGATCTACCCGCCGCGTCCGGGTGTGCTCTTCCTGCATCCGCGCGGGCAAGGTGACCAAAGCCGCCTAGAGGCCTGCCGGCGAAACGTCCCCCCGGACTGCCGACACCCCCCGCTCCAAACGGAGAGTCCGCGGCCAGCGACTCCAATTCGCGTTTCCAACCAATTGGCGGCTCTCGCGGTCGAACACGACATGGAGCAGCCGAGCTCGAGTCCTGCACCTGTCACGCACGGGATGCGTGGACGCTCGCTCCGTATCGACGGATTCGCGCTGACCCAGGCCCACTATCGGCCCGACCTCGCCATCGGGCGCCACGATCACGTCCTGCCGAGCTGGACCTACGTCGCATCCGGCGCCCTGACCGAGACGTTCACCGATCGGGACGAACATTGCAGCGCGGGCATGCTGTTGTCGAAGCCCGCTTCCGCGGTGCATGCGAATCGATATGGGCCGACGGGTGCGAGCTGCCTGCTGATAGAGGTAGCGGACGTGCGAGGCGTTCAGGAAAGCGGGACGCAGCGCATCTTCGACGACGTGACGGTTTGCGCCACCGGGCCGGGGCCGGGAATGGCGCGGCGCATCATGCAGCTGCTGTCCGAGTCCGATCCCCCGCTTCTGCTGATCGAAAATCTCGTGCTGAACATCGCCGCCGAGTTGACGCGACTCCGAACCACGCGTCGTCGTCGCCTCTCGGGGAATCGCCGCTGGCTCGATCTGGTCCGCGACCGACTGACCGCCGAGTATCGTTCACCCCCGTCGCTCGCCGCGCTGGCGGCTTCCGTGCAGGTGCATCCGGTCTACCTTTGCCAGGCTTTTCGCTCCGCCTTCGGCTGCAGTCCCGGTGAATTCGTGCGACGCCTGAGAATCGAGCAGGCGCGCACGGAGCTGATCCACGGGGACGCCGATATCACCACGATCGCCCTCTCCACGGGCTTCAGCGATCAGAGTCACTTCACGCGCCAGTTTCGCTCTTCGGTGGGACTTCCTCCGGCACGATTTCGGGCCCAGCACACCTGAGCGCTTCGGCCTTTCGATCGTTCAAGACACCCCGCGCTCCATCCGATACGCTGTGGCCATGGTCGGCGAAATCAAGGCGTGGGGTCGTCGAGCGAGCATGATCCTGGCCCCGCTGTGCTTTCTTCCCATGCTCCTCGGCGCACAGAGCGCTGCCCCGTCGACATTCGAGGGAGTCTGGTGCGGCGTCGCCGACCAGAAGCCGGACGCCGGACTTCCCGTGACGGTGCGGCTCGAGACGAGCGGCGTCGCCGACTCGCTGCGGGTCGCGCTCTCGCTCCCGGAGTCGCGCCTCGTCGATCTGGCGATCCCGAGCCCGTACAGCGACAGCGCCTCGGCGAGCATCGAAGACGGCCTACTCATGCTGGACTTCCCACCCGACATCGGCCTCGCTTTCATCGGAAATCTCGGCATACCGCGAGAAGCCGAGCACATTCGATTCACCGGGACATTCGAGCGCGGCATGGATGGTCAGGAACTCCGAGGTCGGATCGGTATCACGACCTATGAGTCTCCGATCGTGCTCTCGTCCAAACGGTGCGCGAGCCCGTTTCGCGAGCAGTCGGTCGCCTTTCCCAGCGCCGCCGACAGTCTCCGTCTGGCGGGTAAGCTCGTCTTGCCGGACGGCCCGGGACCGTACCCGGCGGCCGTATTCGTCACCGGGTCGGATCCGGATACACGGGAGGCCTGGCAGTTCGAGGCCGGCGCGCTGGCCGCGCGCGGGATCGCTTCGCTTCTGTATGACAAGCGTGGAGTCGGCGAATCCATCGGAGCGAGCCACGACCTCGCATCCTGGGACGACCTGGCGGGCGACGTCGCGGGGGCGGTGCGCTACCTGAGGAGCCGCGCGGACCTGATCGATCCCCGCCGCATCGGATTGATCGGTCAGAGCCAGGGCACCTGGATCATCACCAAGGTCGCGGCCGACGACCCTCAGATTCGCTTTCTTGTGAACATATCCGGAGGTGGAATCAGTGCCGCCGAGCAGGAGACGTATCGCACCGGCGCGCTCATGCGAGTTGACGGGTTCCCGGACGGCGACATCGAGCGCGCCACGGCGTTTCAACGCGCGAAGTTCGCGGTGGCGCGGACCGGGGTCGGGTGGGAACAGCTCGATGCGACCATGCAGGGCTTCCGCGCCGACTCCGTTCGATGGTTCCCCGGATACGGAACGGGAGCCGCGGCGCAATCACTCGCCGTGTTGCGCCTGTATGGCGTTCTGCAATTCAACTACGATCCGACGCGCGACCTCGAGCGAATCCAATCACCGGTTTTCATCCTCATGGGGGAACGGGACGTGGTCTTTCCTCCAACCGTGGTCATCGAGCGAACCCGGGCCGCCCTGGCTCGCGGCGGAAACGAAGCCGTCACTTCAGTCGTGATTCCGGGCGAGGGCCATGGTCACACGGTCGTGCAAACGTCCGGGGGCCGTCCGTTCCGTCGGATCATCAGTGAAGAGTTCGTGCGAACACTCACGGAATGGGTCGTCCGACAGGTCGAGAACTGACCCGCACTTCGGTCTAGCGACTCCAGGCCGGCAGCTCCAGCAGCAGGTTGTGGCTGAAGAGGGCGATCCCGGCGACTCCCTCGCCGGCGAGCCGCCGCTCGGTGTCCGACAGCTCCCCGGGATCGATCCGGTCGATCCGCACGCCCACCCAGACCCGCTCGCGGGGGACCGACTCGGGCCAGTCCCGGACCGCGCTCTGGATGGATCCCGGGGAATCCCGGTAGACCATGGGAGCCACCTCGTCGACGATCCCGAGCTCGAGCCAGGTGGCCCAGTCCTGTCCGAAGTGGTCGCGCGCGATGGCTGGAACCGGCATCACGGCCGCGGAAAGCGCGACTCCCGGCCGCACGCGGGCCAGGTCGGTCCGGATGAGGGAGACGAGCCGGGTCACGTGCTCGGCGCCTCCCGCGGGGGCCCAGCCGCTCGGGTAACGGATGTAATCGAGATGGACGCCGTCGACCGGGTAGCGGGTGGCGAGCTCGAGCACGAACCGCCGGAGCTCGGTCCGGACCGGGGTCAGCTCGGGATCGAGGAACCACCCCTCTCCCACGAGGCCCGCCCGGTCGAGCTCGCCGCGGGTCAGATCGCGCATCGAGCCGCCGGGGCGGGTCACGAACCAGTCCGGATGGCTGTGCCAGACGTGGTGGGGGTCGGGCGGCGGTTCGGCCGCGGACCAGGCGAGGAGCGCGTTGACCCAGGCGTGGACCTCGATCCCGCGGGCGTGGGCCTGCGCGAGCGCTTCGGCCAGGGGATCCTCCCACCCCCGCGGTGGCGTGGCGGGCGGCACGAAGACGTGGCTCGGGTAGAGGGCGTCCCAGCGCCCGGAGACCTGCAGGTACATCCGCCCGCAGCCGGCGCGCTCGACCGCCGCCAGGGCGCGGGCCCACGAGTCGGGACTCTCCAGCGCGTTCCGGACGACCCACACGACGCACGGCAGGGCCGCCGATGGCGCTTCCCGGTGGCTCGCCGGGCGCACGCTGACCACGGCGGGAGTAAAGGGGACCGGATCGGGAGTCGCGGTAGCGGACCACCCCGGGATGGCCATGAGAGCCAATGAGATACGGCCGCGAGACATGCGCCACAACTGGACGCTTCGACCTCGTACAGCTATATTCTTGGTCTGCCGCAAAACCTATCCCGGAGTCGAAGACGATGCCGAACTACGACCTGCACAAGCTTCACACGGAGTTCGATACCAAGAACATCCGCGTTCTCCTGAGCCGGCTCATGAAGAAGAACCCGGAGTTCCGCGAGCGCACCATCGTCACGTACGAAGTGCGCGACACCGGGGACATGCGCCTCCAGGTCTGCTCCGACCGGGACGAGGTGCGGCAGGTCTTCCTGAGCCCCCACTGCCGGGAGGCACGCACGGTCTATACCGCGCCCGCCAACGGGAACGGCAAGGCCGAGGAAGCTCCGGCTCCGAAGCGGGCCGCCCGCCGGCGCTAGTCGGCCGGCGACGCGCCGGCCGCGAGCGGCCGCGGTTCCACCAGATCCGTTCGAAACGCCTCCAGCGCGATCTCCAGCATCCAGACCGACGGCACGCCCTGAAGGCGGAAGCCGTTCAGGAAGAACGTGGGCGTCCCCGTGACGCCGAGGGACCGTCCCAGCTCCATGTCCTCGTGCATCCGCGCCTGGTGGGTTCCCTCCGCCAGCGCGCGCTCGAAGGCGTCCGCGTCCAATCCCAGCCACTCCGCATGCCCCACGAGCTCGGCGTCGCTGAGCGCCGCCTGGTTCTCGAACAGCCGGTCGTGATACTGCCAGAACCGGCCCTGGAGCTGGGCCTCGATGGAGGCCTGCGCGGCCCGCGCGGCGTACTCGTGCATGGGGAGCGGGAAATGCCGGTAGACGTGGCGCACGTCGTCGGGATGGGCGGCCAGGAGCGAATCGATCACCGGCCGCGCCTCGGCGCAGAACGGGCACTGGAAATCGCTGAACTCGACGATCTGGAGGATGGCGCCTTCGGGCCCGCGGGCCGGAGGGGGCTGGGCCCCCAGCGCTGCAGGCGCGGCCAGCGCGGCCCAGACGACCGCGACGATCGGTAGCCGCCGAGCGATGGGGGTCCCGCCTATTCGGCGGGGGTCGTCTGGCGGGGACTGGGGGGCGGCGCGGTGCCGCCGTCCGGCCCGATCAGCTCCAGCAGGGCGATCTCCGCGCCGTCCCCGTGACGGAAGCCGCTCCGCAGGATGCGCGTGTAACCGCCCGGACGATCGCCGTAGAGCCCGGCCCAGTACTCGAACAGGTGCCGCACGACCTCGGGGCTCCGCACGTACGCGGCCGCCTGGCGCCGCGCGTGCAGATCCCCGCGCTTGGCCAGCGTCACGAGCTTCTCCGCCACCGGCCGCGCGGCCTTCGCCTTGGCGCGGGTCGTCTCGACCCGGCCGTGCTCGAACAGGCTGGTCACGAGGTTCCGCAGCATGGCGCTCCTGTGCGCCGTGTGCCGGCTGAGCTTGTTGCCCTTGTTCGCGTGGCGCATCGGGGCCTACTCCTCCCCGCCGCCGTCCGGGTACTCGACGTCCGTCTCCTCTTCCTCGTCCCAGAGCTGGACGTCGGGCAGACGCCTCAGCTCCTCGCGGTCCTGCACCTCGTAGTCGCCCGAGGCGGGGTTCCGCCGCACGCTCATCCCGAAGGTCAGGCCGTGGCGCTGCAGGATCTCGGAGATCTCGGTCAGCGACTTCTTGCCGAAGTTCCGGAACTGGAGCATCTCCGACTCGCTCTTCTGCACCAGATCGCCGAGCGTGCGGATGTTCGACGCCTTCAGGCAGTTGCCCGAGCGCACCGAGAGCTCGAGCTCGTCCACGGGCCGGGCGAACAGCTCCTTGAAGCGGTTGTGCTTGGCCTCCAGCTCGCCCTCCATCTCCTCGCCCGGCATCTCGAACGAGAGGAAATACTGGAAGTGCGTGCGGAGGATCTCCGCGGCCTGTGCGATCGCCCGCTCGGGATCGATGGCGCCATTGGTTTCCACGTCGACGGTCAGCTTGTCGTAGTCGGTCCGCCGCCCTACGCGCGTGTTCTCGACCCGGAAGTTGGCGCGGGTCACCGGGCTGAAGATCGAGTCGATCGGGATGAACCCGATCTCCTTGCGCCGCTCGTGCTCGTGCTGGTCCGACGGCACGTAGCCGCGGCCGCGCTTGACGTGCACTTCCATCGACAGCTTCCTGTTCTCGTCCATCGTCAGCAGGTGCAGGTCCCGGTTCAGGATCGTCACCTGGGCGTTGTCCTCGAAATCGGCGGCCGTGACGTCCCCGCGTTCCTTGCGGCTCAGCCGCAGGACCGATTCCTCGACGCCGTCGGCAAGCGTGATCACGAGCTTCTTGAGGTTCATGACGACCTCGGCCGTGTCCTCGACGGCGCCCGGGATCGTGGAGAACTCGTGCAGGACGTCGTCGATCCTGACGCCCCAGACCGCCGCGCCCTCCAGGGACGACAGCAGCACCCGGCGCAGCGCGTTGCCGAGCGTCAGACCGAAGCCCCGCTCCAACGGCTGCACGTGGAATTCGCCGTGGGTATCGCTCAGCGACTCGGGGTTCTTCTCTACGCGCTTGGGGAGAATGAAGTTCTCCAGAGCCATTCCTTCCTCCATCATCTCATCGGATTCGCGGCCCGCGAGACCGATCGGTTCCCGCGTCCTTCGAATTGCTTTTTGCCGAACCGCTACTTCGAGTAGAGCTCCACGATCAGCTGCTCCTCGGCCGCGATCGGGATCGTCTCCCGGCTCGGCATCTCCACCATGCTGCCCGACTGGGACTTGAAATCGACCTCCAGCCACGGCAGGGTGGCTTCTTTCCCCCGGCTCTCGATCGACCCGAGGATCAGCGGCATCTCGCGGCTCTTCTCCTTCACCTGGATCTTCTCGCCGGGAGACACCTGGTACGAGGGAACGTCCACCACCCGCCCGTTCACCGTGATGTGCCGATGCCGCACGAGCTGACGGGCGGCCTTGCGGGACGGCGCCAGGCCGAGGCGATAGATCACGTTGTCGAGCCTGCGCTCCAGCATGATCAGCAGGTTCTCGCCCGTGACGCCGGGCGTCTTGGCGCTCTTGGTGAAATAGTTCTCGAACTGCGATTCGAGCACGCCGTAGATGCGCTTGACCTTCTGCTTCTCGCGCAGCTGCGTGGCGTACTCCGACTGCTTGCGGCGCCGGCTGGCCATGCGCCCGTGAACGCCGGGCGGATAGCCGCGGCGCTCGATCGCGCACTTCTCCGTGTAGCACCGCGTACCCTTGAGGAACAGCTTCTGTCCCTCGCGGCGACAGAGCCTGCAAACCGGACCGGTGTGACGTGCCATTCTCTCTCCCGTCGCTCTCTAAAGCCTGTGTCTCGTCGACCTACACGCGCCGGCGCTTGGGCGGCCGGCAGCCGTTATGGGGTATGGGGGTGACGTCCTTGATCGAGCGGATCGAAAGGCCCGCCGCCTGCAGCGCCTGGATCGCCGACTCGCGCCCGGATCCGGGTCCCTGCACACGCACGTGAACCCGCTTGACGCCCAGGCCCAGCGCTTCCTTGGCGCAGTTCTCGGCCGCGATCTGGGCCGCGAACGGAGTCGACTTCTTGGAGCCCTTGAAGCCGCTCTTTCCGGCCGATCCCCACGTGATCGCGTTGCCCTGCATGTCGCTGATCGTGATGAGCGTGTTGTTGAACGTGGCCGAGATGTGCGCCACGCCCTCGGCCTCGATCACGCGGGACTTCTTCTTCGTCTTAGGACCCTTCGCCATGTCGCTAGTGCTCCTTCCTGACGGCTACTTCTTGGCCGTAGCCTTCTTCTTGCCCGGGATCGCCCGACGCGGGCCCTTCTTCGTGCGCGCGTTGGTGTGCGTGCGCTGGCCGCGGACGGGCAGGCCGCGGCGATGACGCAGGCCGCGGTAGCAGCCGATGTCCATCAGCCGCTTGATGTTCATGTTGACTTCCTGCCGTAGCGCGCCCTCGACCTTGAAGTCCTTCTCGATGACCTGCCGCAGCTTGTTCACGTCGGCATCGGAAAGCGCATGGATGCGGGTATCCGGGTCGACTCCCGCCTTCCGCAGGATCTTCTCCGACGAGGACCGGCCGATACCGTAGATGTACGTGAGACCGATTTCGACCCGCTTCTCGCGGGGAAGATCGACTCCGGCGATACGTGCCATGCTCTAACCTCTCTCCCTTATCCCTGGCGCTGCTTGTGGCGCGGGTTCTTGCAGATGACCCTCACCACGCCGCGACGACGCACGATCTTGCAGTTCTCGCAGATCGGCTTGACCGAGCTTCTGACCTTCATCGTTCCGCTTCCTTCCTGCGTTCCGTTCGGCGGGAACCACTCCCTCCGGCGTGCGTTTCAGGCGACCCGCGTCAGGACGTCGGGGCCGTCCTCGGTGATCGCGACCGTATGCTCGAAGTGCGCCGACAGCGAGCCGTCGATCGTGACGATCGTCCAAGCGTCCTGCAGGGTCCGCACCTCCGCCCCTCCCACGTTCACCATCGGCTCGATGGCGATCACGAGCCCCGGCTCGAGCTCGAGCCCGCGACCCTCGACGCCGAAGTTCGGCACCTGCGGGTCCTCGTGCAGGTGCTGCCCGATGCCGTGTCCGACCAGATCGCGCACGATCGAGAACCCCGCCGACTCGGCCAGGTTCTGGATCGCGGCGGACACGTTCCCCAGACGGGCCCCGGGTTGCGCGGCATCGATCCCCGCTTCCAACGCCGAGCGGGTCACGGTCAGGAGCCGCTCCGTCTCCCCCGTCACCCGTCCCACCCCGAACGTCCGCGCCGCGTCGGCATGGTACCCGTCCATCAGGACTCCGACGTCGATGCCGACGATGTCGCCCTCCTCGAGCCGCCGCGACTTCGAAGGGATGCCGTGCACCACCTCGTCGTTGATGCTCGCGCAGATCGAAGCCGGGAACCCGCCGTACCCCTTGAACGCCGGCCGCGCGCCCTCGTGCGCGCGGATGATCGACTCGGCGATCTGGTCCAGCTCCACGGTCGTGACGCCGGGGCCGATCCTGTCCCCGATCGCCGCCAGCACCTCGGCCACGATGCGGCCGCTGGCGCGCATGCGCTCGATCTCGACCGCGCTCTTGAGGGTCACCATCCCGCGCATCGCCCGGTCGGCCCTCTCTGAGGCACTACCCTTCGGCGTCGGCCGGCTGGAGCTCCCGGCGGATCGCCTCCGTAACTGCGTCGATGGGCTGGTCGCCGTCGATGGCCGTGACTCCGACCGTGGCGGCGTAGTGCTCCCGCACGGGAGCGGTCTCTTCCGCGTACACCGCGAGCCGCCGCGTGATCGTCTCCGGCGCATCGTCCGGCCGCTGGACGAGCTCGCCCCCGCAGACGTCGCAGATGCCCTCCCGCCGGGACGGGCCAAAACTTATATGATACAGCTTTCCGCACGTTTTGCAAACTCGGCGCCCCGAGATCCGGCGCACGATCTCGTCCTCCGGGACCTCGATGATCAGCACCTGGTCGAGCGACTCGCCGCGCTCGGCCAACAGCCGCTCCAGGCCGCTCGCCTGATCGACCGTCCGCGGGAACCCGTCGAAGACGGCGCCGCCCGAGCACTCAGGGCGCTCCAGCACCTCGTCGACCAGACCCAGGATCACGTCGTCGGACACGAGCTCGCCCGCCTTCATGGTCTTCTCGGCCTTCCTGCCCAGCTCGGTGCCCGCGGCGACGGCCTCCCGCAGCAGGTCGCCGGTCGAGATCTTGCACATCCCGCCTTCCTCGGCGATCCGGCTCGCCTGGGTACCCTTGCCGGCTCCCGGCGGCCCCATCAGGACCAGGTAGCGTCTCCCGCTCATCGCCGCCCGCGGATCTTCTTGCCCTTGGTCATGAACCCCTCGTAGTGACGCATCAGCAGATGCGACTGCATCTGCTGGATCGTGTCCAGTGCCACACCGACGACGATCAGGAGGCCGGTGCCCCCGATGAACTGCGGGATCGACTGGAACGGTCCCCACGAGAAGATCATCAGCGGCACGATCGCGATCGCCGCCAGAAAGAACGCGCCGGGCAGCGTGACGCGCGTCAGCACGTGGTCGATGTACTCCGCCGTCCGTGCCCCAGGCCGCGTGCCGGGGATGAAGCCGCCCTGCTTCTTCATGTTCTCGGCGAGATCGATCGGGTTGAAGATGATCGCCGTGTAGAAGTACGTGAAGAACACGATCAGCGCGGTGAAGAGCAGGATGTACCACACGGAACCGAAACGGAACGCACCGGCGACCGTCTGCATGAGCGGCACGCTCGGGAAGAACGTGGCGATCGTCGGCGGAACGAACATGATCGACTGCGCGAAGATGATCGGCATGACGCCGGCCGAGTTGACGCGCAGCGGGAGATGCGTCTTCTGCCCCTGCCGGATCCGGTTGCGCCCCACCACTTTGCGCGGGATCTGGATGGGGATCTTCCGGATCGCCATCGTCATCACGACCGTCCCCGCCACGATGCCGATCATGATCGCCACGAACGCCAGGATCGTGAAGATCCCGATCACGTCGGTCCGCCACAGCGTCCAGACCTGCGCGGCCGCCTGCGGGAACGCCTCGATGATCCCGAAGAAGATGATCAGGCTCATCCCGTTGCCGATCCCCTTCTCGGTGATCTGCTCTCCCAGCCACATGACGAAGACCGCCCCCGTGGTCAGGGTGATCACGGTCAGGATCTTGAAGCGGACACCCGGGAACAGGATTGCGTCGGGGCTCAGGTTCTCGATGAACACCGCATAGCCGTAGGCCTGGATCATCGAGAGGCCGACGGTCGCGTAGCGCGTGTACTGGGTGATCTTCTTGCGGCCCTCCTCGCCCTCCTTCTGAAGCTTCTCGAAGTACGGGAAGACCGCCGTCATCAACTGGAAGATGATGGACGCCGAGATGTAGGGCATGATCCCCAGCGCGAACACCGTGGCCCGCTGGAGCGCGCCCCCGGTGAACAGATCGAGCAAGCCGAACAGGTTGTTCTGCCCGCCGATCGCCAGCGTCAGCGCCTCGCGGTTGACGGTGGGGACCGTGACGTGGGTGCCCACGCGCAGGAGCACGAGGATCCCGAGCGTGAAGAGGATCTTCTTCCTCAGCTCGGGGATCTTGAAGATGTTGGGAACCTGCGGGGTCGACATCTATCGCGTTCCCGGATGCCTGGGTCGCCGGAACGCCGGCATCACTCGTTCCCGGGCGTGGCGGCGCTTCCACCCGCCGCCTCGATCGCCGCGCGCGCGGAGGCGCTGAACGCATCGGCCTCCACCTTCACAGCGCGGCCGATTTCGCCACGGGCGAGCACCTTGACGGGTCCCCCGCCGGCGTCGATCAGGCCCAGATCGGACATCTTCTCGCGGGTGAACTCGCTCTCCGACTCCAACCCGGCGAGCTGACCCAGGTTCACGACCTGGTATTCGGTCCGGAAGCGCGCGTTGTTGAAGCCGCGCTTGGGCACCCGGCGCTGGAGCGGCATCTGGCCGCCCTCGAACCAGGCTGGGATCTTGCCGCCGCTGCGCGCGGTCTGGCCCTTGCCGCCGCGGCCGCTGTAGGTGCCGTGCCCCGATCCGTTGCCGCGCCCCACGCGCTTGCGGGGCTTCCGCGAGCCCACCGGGGGCTTGAGTTCGTGCTCCTTCATCTCTCCTCCACCGTCACCAGGTGACGGACCTTCCCGATCATCCCGCGGATCGCCGGATTGTCGGGCTGCTCGGCGCTCCGCTGGTATCCCTTGAGCCCGAGGGCGCGAAGCGTCTGCCGCATCCGCCTGGGCTGTCCGATATCGCTCTTCGTCTGGGTGATCCGCAGCTTCTTCGCGGCCATGGATTACTCCTCCGCGCCCGCCGGCATGGGCTCGGTCCCCGCGGCCGGCGCTCCGGTCTCGGCGGTCGAGGCCTCCGTCCCGTTGCCCCGTCCGCCGTCCGTCGCCTCGCGGCGGCCCCGCTTGCCGAGCAGCTCCTCCAGCGACACGCCGCGCTCGCGCGAGACGTCCGCGGCGGTCCGCAGACGCTGGAGTCCGTTCATCGTCGCCTTGACCATGTTGATGGGGTTGTTCGACCCCAGCGACTTGGTCAGGATGTCGGCAACCCCGGCGCACTCGAGGACCGCCCGCACCGGGCCGCCGGCGATCACTCCCGTCCCCGGCGAGGCCGGCTTCAGCAGCACGCGGCCGGCGCCGAACTCGCCCACGATCTCGTGCGGGATCGTGTTTCCCACGCGCGAGACCTTCTTCATCTCCTTGCGCGCGGCTTCGATCCCCTTGCGGATGCAGTCGGCGACCTCGTTGGCCTTGCCCTGGCCGATGCCGACTGTCCCCGCGCCGTCTCCCACGGCCACCAGCGCGGTGAACGAGAACCGCCTTCCGCCCTTCACCACCTTGGAAACGCGGTTGATATGGACGACGTTCTCGATCAGCTCGCTGCGGTTACGACCGTTCGCCACACTGCCTCCGTCTCGTGATCAAAATTCCAGGCCGCCTTCGCGGGCGCCATCGGCGAACGCCTGCACTCGGCCGTGATAGAGATACCCTCCGCGATCGAACACCACGCGCGTGATGCCCTTCTCCTTGGCCCGGCGAGCGACTTCCTTCCCGGCCTCGCGCGCGCGCTCCACCTTGTTCCCGTCGGCCTCGAGCCCCAGCGAGGTGACGCCGAGGATCGTCGTGGCCGTCGTATCGTCCACGAGCTGCGCCGAGATGTTCTTGAGGCTCCGGTGCACGACCAATCGGGGCCGCTCGGGCGTGCCCGAGATGCGCCGCCGCACGCGGCGATGGCGCTTGAGCCGGACGCGCTCCCGCTGCTGAGACTTGCTCCTGTCAGACACCGGTCTTCCCCGCCTTCCTGCGCACGTGCTCGCCTTCGTATTTGATGCCCTTGCCCTTGTAGGGCTCGGTGGGCCTGAGGCCCCGGAGCTCCGCCGCCACCTGGCCGACGACCTGACGATCCGCGCCGCTCACCTCGATCACGGTCGGCGTCGGAGTCTTGACCTCGATGCCCTCCGGAAGCGGGAACTCGATCGGGTGCGAGAAGCCGAGGTTCAGCTTCACCTTCCGGCCGCTGGCCTCGGCCCGGTAGCCGACGCCGACGATCTCGAGCTTCTTCGTGAAACCGGCCGTCACGCCTTCGACCGCGTTGGCGACCAGCGAGCGGGCGAGCCCGTGCATCGCCTTGTCCCTCGACCCCTCGCCGACGCGTTCGACCACGACATGGCCGTCGTCGACCCGGGCGGAGATCTCCACCGGCAAGCGGCTGTCGACCTCGCCCTTGGGGCCCTTGACCTTCACGTCCCGGCCCTGGACCGTCACCGTGACGCCGCTGGGGATCGCCACCGGCTGCTTTCCGATTCGCGACATGCTCCTCCTACCAGACCGTCGCCAGGACCTCGCCCCCGACGCCCGCCTCGCGGCTCTGGCGGTCGGTAAGCAGACCCTGGGATGTCGAGACGATCGCGATGCCCAGCCCGTTGCGGATCCGGGGCAGGGAGTCCTTGTCCTTGTATACGCGAAGCCCCGGCTTCGAAACGCGCTCGATTCCGTGCACCACGGGCTTCTCGTCCACGTACTTCAGATACACCCGCAGGATCCCCTGCCTGCCGTCGTCCAGGACCTTGTAGTTCTGGATGAAGTGGTTCTCCTGCAGAATGCGGGCGATCTCCACCTTGATCTTCGATGCCGGGATGTCGACGCGCTTGTGCTTCGCCCGGCAGGCGTTGCGGATGCGCGTCAGACAGTCCGCGACGGGATCGGTCATGACCATGGTTTCAGGCTCCTACCAGCTGGCTTTGCGCACGCCGGGGATCTCCCCCTTGAGCGCCATTTCTCGGAAGCAGATCCGGCACAGGCCGAACTGCCGCAGGAACGCCCGCGCGCGACCGCAGCGGTTGCAGCGGTTCACGCGACGCACCTCGAACTTCATCTTCTTCTTGTTCTTCGCGATCCAGGACTTCTTGGCCACCGTGCCTCCTGACGGATGGCGCGCGACGCGCGCCGATTCTCAGCTCGCCTGCGCCTCTGCCGTTTGACGCTGCCGCCGGAACGGCATCCCGAACGCGGTCAGCAGCGCCAGGGCTTCGTCATCGCGGCGAGCCGTCGTCACGAACGTGATGTCCATCCCGTGAACCTGCTCCACCTTGTCGTAGTCCACTTCCGGGAAGATCAGCTGCTCCTTGATCCCCAGCGTGTAGTTCCCGCGGCCGTCGAACGAGCGCGTGGGGACCCCGCGAAAGTCGCGGATACGGGGAATCGCCACGTTGACCAGGCGATCCAGGAACTCGTACATGCGCGGTCCGCGTAACGTGACCTTGGCGCCGATCGCCATGCCCTCGCGCAGCTTGAAGTTCGAGATCGACTTCTTGGCGCGCGTGACGGTCGGGCGCTGACCCGTGATGGCGGCAAGCTCCTCCACGGCGCTGTCCAGGCGCTTGGGATTGTCGATCGCCTCTCCCATGCCCACGTTGATCACGATCTTCTCGAGCCGCGGCACCTCGTGCGGGTTCGCGTACCCGAACTCCTTCTGGAGCTGGGGCTGGATCGTCTTCGTGTATGTGTCCTTGAGCCTCGACATCGTCATACCCTCGGCTTGTCGATCACTTCTCCGCAGTGCCCGCAGACTCGCACCTTCGTTCCGTCGCTGAGCTCCGTGTGGCGGACCCGCGTCCCCCGCCCGCACTTGGTGCAGTACAGCATGGCGTTCGACACGTGGATCGCCGCCTCGCGCTCCTGGATGCCGCCCTGCGGGTTCTTCTGGCTCGCGCGCGTGTGCCGCTTGATGAAGTTCACGCCCTCGATCACCACGCGGTCCTTATCCGGAAAGACCTTGAGGACCTTGCCGGTCTTCCCCGCGTCGTTGCCCGTCACCACGAGCGCCATGTCTCCCTTGACCAACCTCGGCATCACAGCACCTCCGGGGCGAGCGAGACGATCTTCATGAACCGCTTCTCGCGCAGCTCGCGGGCCACCGGACCGAAGATGCGCGTGCCGCGGGGCTCGAGCTGGTCGTTGATGATCACGCCCGCGTTCTCGTCGAACTTGATGTAGGTCCCGTCCTTCCGGCGCGTCTCCTTGCTGGTCCGCACGATCACGGCCTTGGCCACGTCGCTCTTCTTCACGGTGCCGTCGGGCAGCGCGTCCTTGACCGTGACGACCACGATGTCGCCCAGGCCGGCGTAGCGGCGGCGGGTCCCACCGAGCACCTTGATGACCAGCGCCCGCTTGGCCCCCGAGTTGTCCGCGATGCGGATGATCGACTCCTGCTGCACCATGTCTAGCGAGCCCGCTCGATCACACGGGTGACGCGCCAGCGCTTGGTCTTCGAAAGCGGGCGGGTCTCCATGATCTCGACCAGGTCCCCCTCTTTGCAGTCGTTGGTCTCGTCGTGCGCCGTGTAGCGCGAGGTGCGCTTGATCCGCTTGCCGTACAGCGGGTGCTTGACCAGGCGCTCGATCGTCACCACGACGCTCTTCTGCATCTTGTCGCTCACGACGCGACCCCGGAGGGTCTTGCGACGCTTGCGCTCGGCCCCGGCGACGGCGGTCGCGGCGGCGTTTTCGTTCCCGTTCTCAGCCATCAGGCCCCCCGTCGAGCGGCTTCGTTCTTGATCGTCTTGCACCGGGCCAGATCCCTGCGCGCGGCACGAATGCGAAGCGGGTTCTCCAGCTGCCCGGTCTGGTTCTGGATGCGCAGCCGGAACAGCTCCTCCTCGAGCTCGGCGACCCGCTCGTCGAGCTCCTCGGACGAGAGCGCCCGGATCTCCTCGGACTTCATTCCGCGCCTCCCGCCCGCTTCACGAACTTCGTCTTGATCGGCAGCTTGGCCGAGGCCAGCTTGAGCGCCTGCCGGGCGATCGTCTCGGGAACTCCCTCCAGCTCGAACAGGACGCGGCCGGGCTGAACCACGGCGACCCAGCCTTCCGGGTTCCCCTTCCCCTTGCCCATCCGCGTCTCGGCCGGCTTGGCCGTGACGGGCTTGTCGGGGAAGATCCGGATCCAGACCTTGCCGCCGCGCTTGATGTGCCGCGTCAGCGCCACGCGCGCCGCTTCGATCTGACGATTGGTGATCCAGGCTGGATCGAGCGACACCAGGCCGTACTCGCCGAACGAGATCTGGTTGCCGCGATGGGCCAGACCCCGGCGGCGACCGCGGTGCTGCTTCCGGAACTTGACTCGCTTGGGCATCAACATGGTTCTATCTCTCCCTCAATCGACCGCTTAGAGCTTGCGTCCGGCGTGGTCGAGCACTTCGCCCTTGAAGATCCACACCTTCACGCCGATCGTGCCGAACGTCGTCCGCGAGGTCGACTTCGCGAAGTCGATGTCCGCGCGCAGGGTGTGGAGCGGGACGCGGCCCTCGTGGTAGCCTTCGCTGCGCGAGATCTCGTTCCCGCCGAGACGGCCGCCGCACTGGATCTTGATGCCTTCGGCCCCCATCCGCATGGCGGAGGTGACGGCCTTCTTCATCGCTCGGCGGTGCGAGATCCGCTGCGCCAGCTGGAACGCGATGTTGTCCGCCACGAGCTGCGCGTCGAGCTCGGGGCGCTTGACTTCTTCGACCTTGATCGAGACGTCGTCGTCGGTGAGGCGCGCCAGTTCGTCCCGGAGCTTGTCGACCTCCGAGCCCTTCCGGCCGATCACGACGCCCGGACGAGCCGTGAAGATCATCACCGTGATCCGCTTCGGCGTGCGCTCGATCTCGACCCTCGAGATGGCCGCGTGCGAGAGCCGGTTCTTCAGGTAGTTCCGGATCATCTCGTCCTCGGCCAGCCACTCGGGCATGTTCTTGTGGTTGAACCAGCGCGAGCGCCAGGGCTTGACGATGCCCAGACGGAACCCGATCGGTGATGTCTTCTGTCCCATCTTCTCCCCTATTCTCCGGCGTCCGTGCTGACGACGACGGTGATGTGGCTGGTGCGCTTGCGGACGCGGTATGCGCGCCCCATGGCGCGCGGCCGGATCCGCTTCCAGGTCGGGCCCTCGTTGGCGAAGACCTCCTTGACGACCAGGTCCTCCGGACCGTGCCCGCCCTCGGCCTGCATCGCGTTCGAGACCGCCGAGCGGAGCGTCTTCAGCACCGGGATCGCCGCCGCCTTGTTCGTGTACTGGAGCATGGCGTAGGCGTCCTCCACCTTGCGGCCGCGGATCAGGTCGACGACCAGCCGCACCTTGCGCGGCGTGACGCGGACGTGGCGGCTGATCGCGCGCGCTTCCATCACACGAGCTTCACTTTCTTCTCGGCCGCGATCCGCCCGCTGTGGCCGCGGAAGATCCGGGTCGGCGAGAACTCGCCGAGCTTGTGACCGACCATGTTCTCCGTGACGTACACCGGGATGAACTTGTTCCCGTTGTGCACCGCGATCGTGTGGCCCACGAAGTCGGGCGTGATCATCGACGCCCGCGACCAGGTCTTCACGACCCGCTTGTCGCCCTTCTGGTTCATCTCGTGGACGCGCGCCAGGAGCTTGTCCTCGACGAACGGTCCCTTCTTCAGCGAACGTGCCATGGCTTCGGCTCTCCTATCGTTCCGTTACTTCTGCCCGCGGCGGCGCACGATCTGCTTGGACGACGCCTTGCGCTTCTTGCGCGTCTTGTAGCCCTTGGTCGGCTTGCCCCACGGTGTCACCGGATGCCGGCCGCCCGAGGACTTCCCCTCGCCCCCGCCCAGCGGATGGTCGATCGGGTTCATCGCCACCCCGCGGACCTTCGGCCGCCGGCCGCGCCAACGCGAGGCGCCGGCCTTGCCGAGCGAGAGGTTCTCGTGGTCGAGGTTCCCCACCTGGCCGATCGTCGCCTGACACTCGGCGTGCACCCGGCGCACCTCGGTGCTCGGAAGGCGCAGCAGGCAGAAACGGCCCTCGCGGGCCACCAGCTGCACCCCCGCCCCGGCGGCACGGGCCAGCTGCCCGCCCTTGCCGGGCTTGAGCTCCACGTTGTGGATCGTCGTGCCGAGCGGGATCGAGGACAGCGGCAGCGTGTTGCCGGGCTTGACGTCCGCGCCCGGGCCGGCCTCGATCCTGTCACCCACCGACAGGCCATTGGGGGCCAGGATGTACCGCTTCTCGCCGTCGGCGTAGTGGATCAGCGCGATGTTCGCCGAGCGGTTCGGGTCGTACTCGATGGTCGCCACCTTGCCGGGGACCCCGTGCTTGTCGCGCTTGAAGTCGATCCGGCGGTAGCGGCGCTTGTGGCCGCCCCCGCGCCGGCGCATGGTGACGTGGCCGTGGCTGTTGCGGCCGCCGCTCGAGGACTTCGGCTCGATCAGCGAGCGCTCGGGCTCGGTGGCCGTGATCTCGGCGCTGTCGTGCACCGTGCGGAAGCGCGAGCTCGGCGTTACGGGCTTGAACTTCTTGACTCCCATCGGGTCCCCTGGGCCTACAGGTTCTCGTACACTTCGATCGAATCACCCTCGGCGAGGGTGACGATGGCTTTCTTCCAGTCCGCCCGGCGGCCCGAGAAGCGGCCCATCGAGTGGATCTTCCCCATCCGGTTCTGGGTGCGGACGTTGAGCACCTTGACCTCGAAGAGCTCCTCGATCGCGTCGGCGATCTGCCGCTTGTTCGCGCTCGGGTCGACGGCGAACACGAACTGGTTCGAGCGCTCCTGCTGGCGGGTCGACTTCTCCGTGAAGAGCGAGCGCAGGATGATCCGACGGCTATCCATTCGAGTCCCCTTCGGAGCCGCCGGCGCCCGCGTCCCCGGTCGGCCGCGATTCCCAGGCGCCGTCCTCGACCGCCACGACGTCGTGGCGGAGGACATCGAGCGCCGAGGCGTCGCTGAACTTCTTG
>DASSBK010000247.1:0-8973 GCA_035698825.1 Gemmatimonadota bacterium | reverse complement strand
ATGACCGCCATCACGGCCATCAAGAGCACGATCACCAGCGAATGAAAGGCCTCCTGCTGGCCTTCGTACTGGCCTCCGATCTCGATCAGCGTGCCGCGCGGTGGCGCTTCCGTGGCAAGAGCCCGTTTCACGTCGGCGATGACGTCCCCGAGCGAGCGCCCCTCGATTCCAGCGGTGACGGCGACCATCTCGCGCTGGTTCTCGCGCAGGAGCTCGGCCCGCGCGTTCCCGCGCTCGAAGCGGGCCAGCGCCGACAGCGGGACGGGTGAGCGGGAGCCGGACGGAAAGACCGGCAGGCTCGCCACCCGCAGCGGATCGAAGCGGATCGAGTCCGGAGCCCGCACTCGGACCCCGATCACCCGGCTCTCCGACTGCACTTCGCCGACGGACTCACCCAGGAGCGTCGACTGGACCTGGGCAGCGATCTCTCCCGACGTCAGGCCCGCCCGCTCGGCCGTCGCCCGGTCGACGTGGAGTCCCATCACCGGATCCAGCTCGCTGACCCCGTCGTAGAGATCGACGACGCCCTCGATCGGCTCGATCCGCGCCGCCACCCGTCTGGCATAGGACTCCATCTCGTCGAGTCGATCCCCGAAGAGCTTGATCTCGAGGGGGTCCGGAGTTCCCGCGAGGTCGTTGATCAGATCGGTCAACACCTGCACGAACTCGATCCGCATGCGCGGAACCTCAGTCTCGACGGCCGAGCGTACGTTCTCGATCACCTCGAACACGGTCCGAGACCGGTCGCGTCTCGGGGTCAGCCGGACCGCGATGTCGCCCGTGTTCTGGCCAGTGGCGAAAAGTCCCATCTCCGACCCCGTGCGGCGCGCGGTGGCGGCGACTTCGGGCGTGGAGTCGAGGATCCGCTCGACGATCTTGAGCTCCCGATCGGTCTCCTCCAGCGGCGTCCCGCCCGGCATCACGTAATCGAACACGAACGCTTCCTCGTCGATGACCGGCAGGAAACCGGTCCCCACGCAGCGCGACACCAGCAAGCCGGCGGCGATCATCGCCAGACCGATGACCACCACGCCGCGCGGCCGATCGATGACTTTCTCGATCGAGCGGCCATAGCGCTCGGTCAGCGAGGCGATGCCCTTCGGAGACGCGGGGGCGCGTCGCTCCCTCTCCACCGGCGCCGCCAGGAGATCGTCGCACAGCAGGGGGACGAGAGTGAACGCCAGAACGAGCGAGATGAGGACGGCCGTAGCCAGTGCGATCGAGAGAGCCGCGAAGAACTGCCCTACCACGCCCTCCAGCAGGCCGAGCGGCAGGAAGACCACGATGGTCGTCAGCGTGGAAGTGGTCACCGGCGTCACGAGCTCGGCCATCGCCTCGGGGATGGCCCGGTGACCGGGCGTGATCGTGAGGTGCCGCGCGATGTTCTCGGTCACGACGACCGCGTCGTCGATCACGAGCCCGATCGCGATGGCCATCCCACCCAGGCTCATCAGGTTGAATGACTGCCCGAACAGGCGGAGGGCGAGGATCGTGATCGCCATCGTCAGCGGAATCGAGGCCGCCGCGATGGCGGTGATCCGCCCTTCACGTAGGAACACGAGCAGGACGATCACGACCAGGATCGCCCCCACGATCATCGCGTCCCGCACCGAGTGGACCGCGCCGCGCACCAGCGACGCCTGGTCGTACGCGGGCACCAGCCGCGCTCCCGCAGGCAGGGACAGAGTGCTCTCCAGCGAACGCATCACGGCGGCGACGCTGTCCGCGATCATGACCGTGTTGCCCTCCGGCTGGCGCGAGATGTTGATCAGGGCGGCCGGACGGCCGTCGCCGTAGATCAGTCGCACCCGGTCCTCGATTCCCGGCACGACCTGCGCCAGGTCCCCCAGTCGGACCCCCTTGACCACCACGTTCCCGACGTCGTCCACGCTTCGCGCGAGCTCGTCCACGACCAGCAGGTAGTTCCGATAGTCTTCGGTGAGCCGGCCGACCGCCGCGATTCCGAGACCCTGACGCACCGCGGCCGCGAACTCCGTATATCCCATCCCCAGGGTGGCCAGGCGGTCGGGCGCGGGGATGATCTCGATCTCCCGCACGTCCGAGCCCTGCACGTCCACCCGGCCCACGCCCGGAATCCGCGTCAGGACGGGGGCGATCTGGTAGCGGGCGATGTCGTACAGTTCGGCGGGCTCGCCGCCTTCCAGGCTATAGGTCAGGATGGGGAACAGGGAGGGAAGCATGCGCTCGACTTCCAGCTCCATGCCCTGTGGCAAGTCGGGCACGATCCGTCCGACCTGTGCTTGGACGAGCTGGAGTGCGACCACCATGTCGGTGCTCGGCGAGAACAGCACGGAGAGCTCGGCGCCGCCCCGGATCGAGCGCGACCGCACGCGCTCGACGCCGGGCACGACGCTGACCGCCTCTTCGATCGGCCGGGTGACGGCGTATTCGATCTGCTCGGCGCCCAGCGCGGTGCCCTTCGCGACGATCACCACGCGTTGAAAGTCGAGGCGGGGGTAGATGCCCGACGGGAGCCGGAAGGCGGCCCAGACGCCGGCCGCGCTGAGGAGCGCCACCGACAGGTAGACCACTCTGCGCTGCCGCAGCAGCTCGTCGAAAGCTCTCAGGGCCCGCCCTCCCGGACGCGGGCGCCGTCCACCATGCCGTAAGCGCCTCCGGCCACGACGAGCTCGCCTCCCTCGAGCCCCGACGCGATCTCCACCTGCGAGGCCGAGCGGCCCCCGACGACCACCGGCCGCGCGTGCGCCGTGCTGTCGGCCCCGACGACGAAGACGACGAGCGAGTCCCCTCCCGCGGGGACGACGGCGGAGGCCGGAACGACGACCGCGTCCGGATGGACTTCCTCCACGATCGATCCGGCGACCGACTGCCCCAACCACAGCGGCGCGGAACCGCCGGCCATCCGGGCCCGAACCTCGACGCTGCCGGTGGAGTCGATCGCGGCGTCTATCCCCGCCACGCGTCCCATTGCCGAGGAGTCCGCTTCCAGCAGGACTCGCGCCCCGGGTTCCACCCGAGCCGCGTCCCCGGGGCTCAAGTGGAAGACGACCTCGAGGGCTTCCGGATCGACGATCTCGACCAGCGGCGTCGTTGGATCGACCGACGCGTCCAGCCGCGCCGACATCCGGCTGACGATGCCCGCGATCGGGGACCGCAGGACGGCCAATGCGAGCGTACGCCTCGCGGCCGCCAGGTCCGCCTCCGCCGCGGCCAGCGCGGCCTCCGCCTGTTCGGCCTGCTTGCGGGGCACGATGCCGCTGTCCGCGAGGTGCGCAGCCCGCTCGCTCTCGCTGCGCGCCGCATCGACCGCGCTCCGCGCTCTCTCTGCTTCCGCTTCCCAGACCGTCGATTCGAACGCAATCAGGGGATCTCCCGCCTGGACCCTGTCCCCTGTCGCCACATAGATCCGGGACACGCGCGCCTCGGCGAGTGGCGCGAGCTCGGCGAACCGCCCGGCCCGGGGCGTGACGACCCCCAGCGCGGCGATCGTCAGCTCGAACGGCTGGACCCGTGCCGCCGTCAGCCGCGCGCTCACGACCGGTGCCGGCGTCTCTTCCTCCTCGCCGCCGCCGCAGCCCACGGCGACGGCGATGGCGCCGATCAGCGCCGCGCGGCGAACGAGACCCGTCATGGAGAACTCGATCCGACCGCGGCGGCGAGGTCCCAGTCGGCTGTCGCCGTCCAGGCGTCCACCGCCGCGCCTACCCAGGCCCGCATGGCCTCCCGCGCTTCCCGGCGCGCTTCCAGCACGTCGGGGATCGATATCTCGCCTTCGCGATAGCCGATGGCGGTCATCTCGGTCACGCGAAGCGCGCTCCGCCGAACCCGGGCCGCCTCCTCGGCACGGGCGATGGCCCCGTCCCGCGCCCGCGTCGCGAGCAGGAGCGCCGCGTCGCTCTCGCGACGGGCGGCCTCGAGCTCGGCGCGGCTTCGGGTGACCTCCGCGCGAGCGGTGGCCACGGCGGCCCCGCCGCGGTCGAAGATCGGGATCTCCAGCGAGACTCCGGCGGTCGACAGGAGCCCCGTGTCCTCCGCGGGATCATGCCCCTCGAGACCGGCGCGGACGGCCGGCGCGGGCAATCGAGCCCGTGACGCCTCGCGGAGCGCCTCCTGGCTGCTGTCGAGCCGGGCCTCGGACGCGGCCACCACCGCCCTCTCTTCAGTGTCCGGCGGCGGGCGGAAGGCGGACACCGGAAGTACCAGGGTGTCGACCGGAACGATCGCGATCCGATCCGCCGGCTCCGCCATTACGATCTGGAGCCGTAGTACGGCGTCGACCGCCGCGATCGAGTCGCCGAGCGCCTCCCCCGCCGCCCGCGCAGCGGCCATCTCGGCGAGCGCGACGTCGAGATCGCTGGCGTCCCCCGCGTCGCGCCTCTGGAGCGCGAATTCGAGCAGTTGATCGCCGGCGGCGGCATCCACAGCCGAGAGCTCGGACAGCGTCCGCGCCGCCGCCGCCTCGACATAGGCGACCACCGCCTCCCGTCGCGCCCGCGCGCGCTCGGTGTCCAGCACCCGGGCCGATGCCCGGGCGGCGGCCTCGGCGGCCCGGATCCGTGGCCCGCGGACCCATGGGTACTCGAGCGGCTGCTCGATCTCGCCGTGGCGCTGCGGAACGTCCTCGGTGTAATCGGCGGAAAGAATCGGGTTTGGGAACGCGCGGGCGCCGGCGACCTCGGCGGCCGCCAGCGCGTAGTCCGCGACCGCGAGCGCGACGCCGGTGCCCCGCTCCAGCGTGGCCGTCACCGCCTCCTCCATCGAGACGGGTCGCTGGGCGAGCAAGGGGGCCGCACCGAGAAGCATGCCCGCGGCCAGGAGGGCGGCGAGACGTCGAGCCGTGGGCGGCTCAGCGACCGTCGGCGACGCCGAGAGCGTCAAGGATCTTCTGAAGCACGCCCTTGCGCCAACTCAACATGTCCCAGTAGCTCCTTGCGGGCGCGGGACCTCCCGCTCATCGTCGTCCAGATCGATCTGCATCATCACCAAAATCCGTCCTCCTCCCCGGTCCGTGGGTTTCCGCGAGGGAATTCAGCATACTCCGCTCGGGAGACGGATGCACGGGGCCCGCGCGGGTCACTTGATGAGCATCGCATCCCCGTAGGAGTAGAACCGGTACCCCGCTCGAACGGCGTGGCGGTACGCCTCCAGCACGAGCTCGCGCCCGGCGAAGGCGGAAACGAGAAGGAGGAGCGTGGAGCGCGGGAGGTGGAAGTTCGTGAGGAGCGCGTCCACCACGCGAAACTCGGCCCCGGGGAGAAGGAACAGGTCGGTCCAGCCCTCCGCGGCGACCGGCTCGTCCTTCCATTCCCGCGCCGCCGACTCCAGCGCGCGGACCGCCGTCGTGCCCACCGCCACGATCCTGCCGCCCGCGTCCCTCGCTTCGCCGATCGCGCGGGCGGCCTCCCCGCCGATCCTGTACCACTCCTCGTCCATGACATGGTCCTCGGCGCGCTCCGCGGTCACCGGCCGGAACGTCCCGGGACCCACGTGCAGAGTGACGGCGGCGCGGCGGATCCCGCGTGCGGCGAGCGCGTCGAGAAGCTCCGGCGTGAAGTGGAGTCCCGCGGTCGGCGCGGCAACCGCCCCCGGCCGACGCGCGTACACGGTCTGGTAGCGCTCGCGGTCGAGTGCCTCGTCCGGGCGGTCGATGTACGGAGGGAGGGGAACGTGGCCGTGGTCCGCGATCCACTCCCGGGGGTCGCCCGGCACCAGGAGCCGCACCCGCCGTCCGCCGGACGAGAGGCTCCCGAGGACCTCGGCGAAGGCCTCCGGGGCGGGCGATCCGCTCCGGTCGAGGAGCTGGAGACGATCCCCGGGCCGGGCCTTCCGGGCAGGGCCGGCCAGAGCTTCCCACTCCACTGCCGTGATGTCCTCGGGATCCGATCGATTCGCCGGCCGGACGAGCAGGATCTCGACTTCGGCGCCGCCTTCCCGGCGCGCCCTCAGCCGCGCCGGGAAGACCGCGGTCTCGTTGACGACGAGGAGGTCACCCGGCCGGAGGTGGTCGCCGATCTCCGCGAAGCGTGCGCCGAGCCACGAGCCCGCCGCGCGATCGACGACCAGGAGCCTGCTCGCGTCGCGTCGCGCGGCGGGCCGCTGCGCGATCCGCTCCCGCGGGAGCTCGTAGTCGAAGTCGTCCATCCGCACGCGGCGGAGAAACTATCAGCGCCAGAAGATGTTCAGCAGGATGCTGATGACGAGCGACAGAACCAGGCAGGTGGCGAGCGGGATGTAGAGCGTGCCGCGCCCGCGCTCGATCAGGAAATCCCCTGGAAGGCGGCCGAGGAACGGGATGCGCGGGCCGATGAGAAAGAATCCCCCGATGACCACCAGCACGATCCCGAGGAAGATCAGTACTCGCCCGAGCTCGCCCATGCCGGGTCGCCTTCCGCCAGCCGATCGATCTCCCGCACCCGATCGACGCAGACCACGAGATCCTGGCTCCCGTCGTCGAGCTCGCGCCAGCACGCCACGTAGTCCATCACCCGCTGCTGGACCGCGGGGGTCGGCCGCGTCTCCTTCTCGAGGAACTTGAAGCACACCGTCCCCAGGTTGATCGCGAACTGGCGCTCGATCCGGCGCAGGGCTCGACACATGCCGAGCTTCCGCTCGTCGTCGACGCGCCGGAAGTGGCGCGCGATGCGGAGCGCCGAATTGCCGTGGCGCTCGAAGCGATGGGCTGCGGTTTCGACTTGCTCGCGAGTGAGGACGATGAGCTGCATGAGTGAGCGGAATATTGAGAGCCGGGGCGCGGAGCGCAACGCGCCCGTCGTGGCGGTTGTTCTATCGGCATGAGGACCGGCGGCATCCTGCTCCTCGTCGCGTGTGTTGCGATGCTCGCGTGCGCGGGATCGTCCTCGCCGGGTGGACCGACCGATGGAACCCCGGCGGCCGATCGGGGAGCTGGTAGATCCGAAGCGGTTTGAGCGTGCCCCGCACCGAGAACTCCGTCCCGGAGCTGGGCGGGTTCCTCTGGGTGGTCGGGGGGTTCGGCGCCACCGGCGACCCGGTGACCGCGGTCGAGCGCTACGACCCCGCGGCCGACGCATGGACCGAGGTGGCGGCGATCCCGCAAGGGGTGAACCACGCCGGCTTGGCGGCGGTCGGGGGACGCCTGCTCGTCGTGGGGGGCAACGTGGGGAGCACGTTCACGCCGACCGCGGCCGTCCTGGCCCACGATCCCGCGACCGACTCCTGGAGCGTCGTCGCGCCGCTCCCCGCCGGGCCGCGCAGCGCGCTCGCCGTCGTCGTGCTCGAGGGACGGATCCACGCGATCGGCGGAGTCGACGGCAGCGGGCCGGTCGGGACTCACGAGGTTTACGACCCCGCGACCGACACCTGGGAGAACGTCCCTCCGCTATCCACTCCCCGCGAGCATCTCGCCGCGGCCGTCCACGCCGGACGCATCCACGCGCTCGCGGGGCGCCGCTCGGGCACGAACCTCGGGACGCACGAGGTATTCGACCCGGCAAGCATGACGTGGAGTGCCGCGCCAGCCGCGCCGACGCCCCGCAGCGGCGTGGCCGCCGCGACGCTCGACGGGCGCGTCTATCTGTTCGGCGGCGAAGACCTCGGTTCGAGCGCGACGTTCGACGAGACCGAGCGGTTCGATCCCGCGACCGGCCGCTGGGAGACCGTGGCACCGATGCCGACGTCCCGTCATGGCCTGGGGGCGGCAGTCCTCGGGGGCTCGATCTGGGTCGTCGGGGGTGGTCCGCGGGCGGGGCTCTCGACGAGCGCCGCGAACGAGCGCTTCAGCCCCTGAAGCTCAGCGCGCCGCGGATGTCCAGGCCCCGGCGAGTCGGCGCGCCTCGCGGAACGCACTCGACATCCCGTTCGCGCCGATCTCGCGCCATGCGGAAGGGAGCTCTCGGGTCGCGCGCGTGGCCGCCGACGGGAGTCGGCGTCCGACATCGGCAGCCGGACCAGCTGCAAGCGCCGGCCAGGCCCATCGGAACGACCATTCGGCCATCGCGCTGCCCGAACTGGCACGGAAAAGCCGCCGGGCCGCGACGTGCTCGAGACGTCGCTGGCGCCGGTCGTCGGGGGCTCGGGCGAGGATCCCGGCGGGAATCGGAACCCCGAGACTTTCCGCGAGGACCCCCGCAGGGACCCAGAACGCCCGCGGTGCGTGTAGGGCCGAGACCAGCGCCAGCGCCCGGTCGACGTCGAGGACAGCCTGCCCGAGGGCGATCGACACGTCCCAGCCTGTCTCGAGGCCGGCGCGAAGGCCGCCGGCCGAGGCCTCGACGAGCGCGCACACGAAGGCGTCCGTAGGCGACAGACGGCGAAGGCCCTCGAGCGCCGGGTCCGGGAGCGGCCTCGCCGCCGCCAGGATCGTCGCATCCGGAACCCCCCACGACCCGGGCACGATCGCGGAACGGATTCGGATCACGACTGGTCTGGAGCCGTTCCCCATGGACGCGCGGGCCGTCCGTGCGGCGATCGGATCCTCCACCACGAGATCGATCGCATCGACCCCACGTCCGCGAGCGCCGGGCGTGGGGTTCCAATCCCAGAGCCCTGACCCTCCGACGACCGTTCCGACTACGCCTGCCTTCCGTAGCACCGCCGCCACCCGCTCGATCGCCTCCCGCTGGCTCAACTCGCGCGCCTCGTCGACAACAGCCGCGCGGCGGATCATCGATCCGAACAGCCCTGGCGCCCAGCGAGCCAGGTCCGGGTCCTCGAGCCGGTCCAGAATCGGGCGCGCAAGGCCGGCCGCGATCAAGGTTTCGGCCGCCGCGCGCCAGTCGAAGTCGGCACGCCCGAGCACCCGACCCGTCGTCGCGGTTTCCGAAATATTGGCGGTCATCACCGCGAGAAACGCGCGTGCGGCTCCGGCCGTGTTCACGTGCACCCGCGAGAGCGTTCGGCCGACGCGCTCCTCTTCGATGATCCGGCTGCGCGCGAGCCTCCGCGCCACACGTACCGGCGTCGAGAGAGAAGACCTGAGTGCCGAGACAGCGTCCGGACTCGACGTGATGTGAT
>DASSBK010000246.1:0-3819 GCA_035698825.1 Gemmatimonadota bacterium | reverse complement strand
CGTGCGACTCTTGCTTTGCTGATCATATGGGTGGGCGCGCTCGCCATCCTGTACGAGCCCGCGCGGTTGACCTACATCGTCGTGGGCGCGGGTGTGGCGGTTCTCACGCTGGCGCTGCTGCTGGAGGCGCGCATACGGCAGGGCGATCCCCGACAGGTCCTGGTCGCCGGAATCGGGTTCCTGCTCGGCCTCGTGCTGGGCGTGCTCGTGCTGGCGGTCCTGGGAGGCCTGCCGATCACCGCCGGGGTGATCGCTAGCGGGACCTACGTCTCGACCTTCGGAATCGCGCTCATCGTCCTTCTGCTGGGTTACCTCGGCGCCGCCACCGCGCGCGCCGTGACCTACGACCTGGTCCTCTTCCGGCAGCCCGACCAGGAGAGCGGATCCAAGGCGCGGTTCCTCGTGGGCGAGAAGTCCCTCATCGACGGCCGCATCGTGAAGCTCGCGGAGAGCCCGCTCCTCTCCGGGGAGATCATCGTCCCGCGGTTCGTGGTGGATCAGCTGAACCAGCTGGCCGCGAGCAACATCCCGATGGACCGCTTCCGCGGCGAGCGCGGCCTCGACAGTCTCCGGCGTCTCCAGCAGAACCGGATGCGCGCGGTCTACATCCGCGAGATCGACCTGCTCCACGGGGAGATCGAGGGGGTGCTCGACTACGCCGTCCAGCACGACGCCCGAGTGGTGACACACAACCCGGAGATGATCCGCGAGGCCAGCCGGCGCGGGATCCCGATCGTCAACCTGAACGACATCGCGGCGATGCTGGAGCCGGAGATCCTGAGCGGGGACGAGCTCGTGGTCAAGCTCGTCAAGCCGGGCAAGGAGAAGGAGCAGGCGGTCGGGTATCTCGAGAACGGGAACATGGTCGTCGTGGAGGACTCCCGCACGGACATCGGACGCACGGTGCGGGTCGCGGTCACCGGGATCCACCAGACGCGGGCCGGAACGTTGATCTTCGCCCGTAAGCGTGACGCCCCGGGCGTGCCCGGGCCGCTCCCCATGGAAGGAGAGCCGAGCGGGGCCATCGAGGGAGCGGGCCGGCCCTGATCGCCGCCGCAGGCGTGGTGGTGGCGGCGGGCAAGGGGGAGCGCCTCGGCGGACAGCCCAAGCAGTTCCGCGCGCTAGGGGGGATCCCGATCGTCTGCTGGGCCGTCCGACCGCTCCTCGAAGGGATCTCCGGTGACGTCGTCGTGGTCCTGCCCGCGGGGGCGCTCGCGGACGCGGCCGCGCTCCTCGACAGATACATCGAAGGATCGGATGGGAGGGTGCGGCTCGCCACCGGCGGAGCACGGCGCCAGGACTCGGTCCGCGCGGGGCTCGGGGCGCTCGAGGGAACGGGGGGAGCGGTGATCGTCCACGACGGCGCGCGCCCCTTCGCGAGCGCGGCGCTCGTCGAGCGCGTGGCGCGGGAGGCGTCGGCGGGGAAGGCGGTCGTGCCCGCGCTCCCTCTCGCGGACACGATCAAGCGCGTGGCTGGAGAGCGGGTCATCGAGACGATCGAGCGGCGGGATGCCGTGGCGGTCCAGACACCACAGGGGTTCCCGCGCGCCGTTCTCGAGGCGGCCCACGCGGCGTGGCCGGACGGCGAAGCAGCGACCGACGATGCCGCGATGTGCGAGCGGATCGGGACTCCGGTCGCGTGGGTGCCGGGGGAGGAGCTGAACCGCAAGCTCACGGGGCCCGAGGACTGGTGGTGGGCCGAGCGCGTGGTGGAATCGGGACGCGTCCGTTGGGGAGGGAGCGCGTGAGCGAGCAGCGGGTCGGGATCGGCTTCGACGCCCACCGCTTCGCGGAGGGCAGGCCGCTCGTCCTCGGGGGCGTGCGGATGGAGCACCCGAGAGGCCTCGAAGGGTGGTCCGACGCCGACGCGCTCCTCCATGCCATCGCCGACGCCATTTTAGGCGCCGCGGCCCTCGGCGACATCGGCCGCCACTTTCCGCCCGACGACGTCGCTTGGAGGGACGCCGACAGCCGGGAGATCCTCGAGGCCGCCGTCGCGCTGGTCTCGCGGGACGGCTGGTCGGTCGAGAACGTCGACGCGACCGTTCTCGCCGAGGCGCCGCGGATCGGCCCCCATTCCGACGCCATGCGGGCCGCGATCGCCGCGGCCTGCCGGATCGAAGAGGGTCGCGTGAGCGTCAAGGCGACGACGATGGAAGGAATGGGATTCGTCGGGCGCGAGGAGGGGATCGCCGCGATGGCGGTGGCGCTCCTGACGCGAGGCGAGAGCAGGTGATCCTGGGGCTGGAGTGCGCGGCCTGCGGGAAGTGGACCGGCGCCGACACCCTGCAGAACCTCTGTCCCGCGTGCTCCGGCCCGCTCTTCGCCCGGTACGACCTCGAAGCGCTCGCGGGAAGCTGGCGGCCCACGGACCTCACGGGGCGTATGCCCGGCCTCTGGCGCTGGCGCGAAGTGCTCCCCGTCGAGCCCGGCGAGGAGCCGCTGACCCTCGGCGAGGGGGGCACGCCTCTTCTCCGATCACGATCCATCGGCCCGGCGCTCGGCATGCCGCGCCTGGCGTTCAAGGACGAGAGCTGCAATCCCACGCTGTCGTTCAAGGCCCGTGGGCTGGCGGTGGCGATCCATCGCGCGCGGGCACTGGGCGCCCGCCACGTGGCGATTCCGAGCGCCGGAAACGCCGGCAGCGCGACGGCCGCCTACTGCGCGGCCGCGGGTCTCCCTTGCACGATCGCGATGCCCACCGACACCCCCGCCCCGATCTTGGAGGAGTGCCGCGCCCACGCGGCCCGGGTCGAGCTGGTCGAGGGAACGATCGCCGATGCCGGAGCGTGGATTCGCGAGCGCGCGGCGGATGCGGGGTGGTTCGACGTCTCGACGCTCCGCGAGCCCTATCGACTCGAGGGCAAGAAGACCATGGGCTACGAGCTGGCGGAGGCGGGCGGCTGGACGCTCCCCGGCGCGATCGTGTACCCGACGGGTGGCGGGACGGGGCTCATCGGGATGTGGAAGGCGTTCGACGAGATGGAGGCCCTGGGCTGGATCGGGGCCGAGCGGCCGCGGATGATCTCGGTTCAGGCTTCGGGGTGCGCGCCGATCGTTCACGCGTTCGAAGCGGGCACCACGCGCGCGGAGCCGGTGCGTGACCCGCACACGGTGGCCAGCGGCCTCAAGGTGCCATCCGCGATCGGCGACTTCCTGATCCTCGCCGCCCTGTACGGGTCGGGAGGCTCGGCGGTCGCGGTCGAGGACGAGGAGCTCCTGGCCGGCGCACGGAGCCTGGCGGCGGACGAGGGGATCTTCGCGAGCCCCGAAGCGGGCGCAACGGTCGCGGCTCTCCCGGGGCTCCTCGAGAGCGGCGCGATCGATCCGGAAGCGGAGACCGTGTGCTTCGTCACCGGTCACGGGATCAAGTATCCCGTCCTGTGCGGGGCCGGGGCGGCAGGGGTATCTTCCTAGACAAATGCGGCTCGCGTATCTGGACATGTTCTCGGGCGTGAGCGGGGACATGCTCCTCGGGGCGTGTCTGGATGCCGGGGTGCCGCTGCCGGAGCTGGAGGAAGCGCTGGCGCTCCTGCGGCTGGACGGGGTCCGGCTCTCGGCCGAGCGGGTGGAGCGCCACGGGATCGCGGCCACACGCTGCGTCGTCGAGGTCCCGGACGGCGCGGGCGAGCGCGGCCTGGCGGAGATCCTCGATCTCATCGAGGGCTCCGAGCTGCCTCCCGCGGTTCGCGAACGGGCGGGACGGGTGTTCGAGGCGCTGGCCGGCGCCGAAGCGAAGGTCCACGACACGACTCCCGACCGGATCCATTTCCACGAAGTCGGGGCGCTCGACGCGATCGTGGACGTCGTGGGTGGGGT
>DASSBK010000245.1:0-10418 GCA_035698825.1 Gemmatimonadota bacterium | reverse complement strand
ACGAACGCGACCAACCTTCGCGGTCAGAACGGGCAGCGGCTACCGTTTGCATGCCCCGCCGGTGGATCTGCCGGTCGCATATGGGGCACCGACATCTACACCGACGACACGTCGATCTGCACAGCCGCGGTCCACGCGGGCGTCATCACGCTCGCCAGCGGCGGGACCGTGACGATCGAGATCCGTCCCGGCCAGGACGCGTATCAGGCCAGCGAGCGCAACGGCATCGCTTCGACCTCGTACGGAGCATGGCCGGGGAGCTTCGTCTTCCCCGGAGCGGCGGCGCCACCCATGGCCACACCCGCGGCCGGGGGACAGCCCGCGGCCGGGGGTCAGCCCGCGGCCGGGGGACAGCCCGCGGCCGGCGGTCAGCCCGCAGCCGGCGGTCAGCCAGCCGCAGGAGGACAGCCCCCGACCGCTGGGGGCGCGTCCCGCCTCACGATGCTGCGAGCGACCTACGTAGGTCTGGATCGCGACATCGTCGAGAACGGTGCGCAGGCACGGCCCGACAACACGATGGACGGTCACTTCCAGGCCCAGGCGAGCTTCTCGTTCTGGCAACCCGTGACGCGGATCACGATGTACAGCGCGGACGCGGCGGGGAACCCGACGGGCGGCCAGCGCTGGGATACCCGAGAAGGCGCCTACTGGCTCCTCGGCGTCCTGACGAACGACCTCCTGCTCGATCCAACCCACGTCCCCGAGCTCGGCACCTTCAACGGCCAGGTGACGTTCGACCTCTACGCCGGGGATTCCGGCTGGTTCAAGGCCGGCAACTACGTCGTCATCGAATTCGGCATGGGCGATCGCGAGGCCGTCAGCACGCTGGTTCCGTTGACGGGCGGCGGGCAGCTCGCCGGGGGTGCTCCGACGGGTGGGGCTCCGACGGGGGGTGCTCCTGCGGGTGGGGGTGCGGCGGGGGGCGCTCCCACGGGCGGGGCTCCCGCGACCACGTGGGACACGACGCCCGGCGACCACCGCGGACAGAACGGACAGCGGTTCACGTACGCCTGTCCACCCAGCGGATCGGGTGGTCGGGGGCCATGGGGGACCGCCCTCTACACCGACGACTCGAGCGTCTGCCGGGCAGCCGTCCACGCCGGCTTGATCACACCGGCCTCGGGCGGAACCGTGACGATCGAGATCCGTCCGGGAAGAGCGTGCTACTACGGTTCGAGCGGTCAGGGTGGTGTGGGGAGCTCGAACTGGAGCGCGTTCGACGGCAGCTTCGTGTTCGTAGGTCCCGACGGCCGGCCGATCCTCGGCGGCGAGGCGCCGACGGCGACCGCGCGCCCCCAGAAGGAGACGTACCAGCCAGGCGAGACGATCACGGTCGACTTCTCGGGCTTCCCGGCCTACCCGCAGGACTGGATCGAAATCTCGCCCGCCGGCGCCGGTGAGGAGAGCTACGGCGAATACAAGTACCTCGACGGGAAGTGCTCCGGCACCGTCCAGTTCGCCGCGCTGCCGCCGGGGTCGTACGAAGTCCGCGGGCGATACAACTGGTCGGAAGGCGGCATGACGATCCGCACACGGAGCGCGTTCACCGTGCGAAGCAACGCCGTCGTGCGGCCCCAGAAGACGACGTTCACGGAAGGCGAGCCGATCGTCGTCGCGTTCGAAGGCTTCCCCGGCAACGCACAGGACTGGATCGATCTGTCGGCGACCGGAACGCCCGACGCGAGCTACGGCCCGTACAAGTACACCGAAGGGCAGGCAGCCGGCACGCTTCAGTTCGATGCGCTCGCGCCAGGCACCTACGAGGTCCGCGGCCGCTTCAACAACGGCTACGACGTGCAGGCGCGCGCGACGTTCACCGTGGAGGCGGTCGCCGGACCGGTGACTCCTCCCCCGAACGCATGTGGGCGGACGCTGGGAACGGGAATCTTCGGCAAGTGGCAGGGTCTGGGGGGCGAGAATGGCTTCCTCGGCTGCCCCACATCGGACGAGATGGAGGCCGCCGCCTCGCCTCAGGGTACGACGGGACGCTGGGTGTCCTTCGCCGGCAGCTCCGGCATCATCGTCTGGCACGGGACCGGCGCGCGCATCTCCCATGTGTACGAGGTGCATGGGGACATCGCCAAGCTCTACGGGAGCATGGGCGGGAGCGCTTCGTGGCTCGGATTCCCGATCAGCGACGAGTACGACGTCGCGGGGGGGCGTCGCAGCGACTTCGAGGGCGGCTATATCCTCTGGACCGCGGCGACGTTCGAGACAAAGGCCTATCGGAACGGGGAGGAACCGGGGCCGGTGACGCCGCCGGCGGATCAGTACCGCGTGGCCGGGATGAGCGCGGGGTGGATCGGCATGGACGCCGACGTCGTCTCCAAAGGCGGCGCCGCGACGCCCGACGGCGAGGCCGACGGGCACATCGCGGTCGAGATCGCGATCGAAGGCTCGGTCGAGCTGCGGTCCGTCACCGTGTTCAGCAGCGACGCCCAGGGCAACCCCGCCGGCGGGCAGACATGGACCTCGGCGGGCAGCGGCGGCTATTGGATCCTGGGGGTCGCCGCCGGCGGTCAACTGCTGGATGCCGGCGAGACGCTCGGAAGGCTCGGGGCGGGGACGACCCGGCTCGACCTCTACGCCGGCAACTCCGGCTACTTCAACCCCGGCCAGGCCTTCGTCGTCGAGCTCGGCTTCTCGGACGGACAGAAAGCCGCCCAGGTCGTACAAGTAACGGGGGAAGCCCCGCCGCCGGCGGATCAGTATCGCGTGACGGGCCTGAGCGCGGGGTGGATCGGCATGGACGCCGACGTCGTCTCCAAGGGCGAGGCCCTGACGCCGGACGGCGAGGCCGACGGGCACATCGCGGTCGACATCGCGATCGAGGGCTCGGTCGAGGTCCGATCCGTGACCGTCTACAGCAGCGACGCGCAGGGCAATCCCGCGAGCGGGCAGACGTGGTCGACGTCGGGTGGCGGCTACTGGATCCTCGGCGTGCTCGCCGGCGGGCAGCTCCTTCACGCCGGCAAGGTCGAATCGCTCGGTCGCCTCGGCGCGGGGACGACGCGCCTGGATCTCTACGCCGGCAACTCGGGGTATTTCAACCCCGGCCAGGCGTTCGTCATCGAGCTCGTCTTCTCGGACGGGCAGAAGGCGGCCGGGTTCTTCCAGGTGCCCGGCGCGGATGAACCGGAGCCGCTCGTGACGCCGCCGTATCGCGTGACTTCCGTCGAAGCGGCCTGGATCGGTCTCGACGCCGACGTCGTCTCGACCGTCAACGTCTCACCGGACGGCGCATCCGACGGCCACTTCACCATCCAGCTGACGCTCGAGGGCTCGCCCGTCCTCTCCTACGCGACCGTCTACAGCTCGGACGCGAGTGGGAATCCCACGGGCGGCCAGGTATGGCACTCCCAGAATAGGAGCTATGCGGTGCTCGGCGTCGTGGCCGGCGGGCAGCTTCTCCACAGCGACTACGTCGAGTCGATCGGCCAGCTGTCTCCGGGGGCTTCGCGGCTCGACCTCTACGCGTTCGACTCTGGCTGGTTCCAGCCCGGACAGCACTTCGTCGTCGCGGTAGGGTTCGCGGACGGCCAGACGACGGGCGCCGTGGTCCAGGTAACAGGTGCGGCCGCGCCCCCCACCCCGGCCGCCACGATCCAGGGGACCGGAAGCGGACAGTGGAGCATGCAATGCGGGAACGGCATCTCCGACGCCGGCCCGTTCACGCTCACGCTCGACAGCGCCGGCAACGTCACCGGGTCGTACGGGTTCACGAGCGGGGGGACCTTCACGGTGAACGGCGTCGCCCAGTCGAACGGCGTCGTGTCGGGCAGCGGCACGAACGAGTACGGCCAGTACAGTTGGAACGGGCAGCTCCAGCTGGCAGCGGACGGATCGCTCGTCGGATCGGGGACGCTCTCGTTCACGTCCAGCGATCAAGCGTACGTCTGCGATGGTGCCTGGCAGACCGGGGGCGCCGCTCCGCCGGGAGCCGCAGCTCCGCCGGCGGATCAGTATCGCGTGACCGGACTCAACGCCGGGTGGATGGGCGTGGACGCCGACGTCGTCTCGAACGGTAACGGCGGCGCCGCGACGCCCGACGGCGCGACCGACGGACACTTCGCGGTCGAGATCGCGATCGAAGGCTCGGTCGAGCTACGCTATGTGACGGTCTTCAGCAGCGATGCTCAGGGGACCGCCAGCGGCGGGCAGGTTTGGACAACGGCAAGCAGTGGTTACTGGGTGCTGGGCGTCGCGGCCGGCGGTCAGCTCCTCAACGCCGGCCAGGTCGAGTCGCTGGGAAGGCTCGGAGCGGGCACGACCCGGCTCGACCTCTATGCCGGAAGCTCCGGATACTTCAACCCCGGCCAGGCCTTCGTCATCGAGCTGGGCTTCGCGGACGGCCAGAAGGTTTCCCAGGTCGTCCAGGTCGCGGGCGCCGCTGCTCCTCCGGTCACCGCAACCGGGAACCAGTGCAGCCCTCAGGGCGACGGGTTCTACGTTCCGGCGGCCAACGGCACCGCGTGCACCACCCCCTACGTGCTCGAGGCCGGCAGCTGGTACGTCCTAGAGGCGAGCGGGACGATCAGCGTCTGGGACGCGAACACGGACAGGGTCGACGCGGTGTGGTGCTACTCGCCCGACTTCTGCGGGGCCACTCCGCAGGACTGGGAGCAGCTCCAGGTGGACGGACAGGGACTGTCCGCCCTCTCGACGGCCGCTGGCGGACCGTCGCCGCTGCCGTTCGATCCGAGTCACGTCTATCGCGTGTACGTCCAGGGGAAAGGTCAACCGATCAGCCTCGTCGTGCAGGATGGTGCCCGTGGAAGCGGAGGCGACAACTCGGGTGGGTTCACGGTTCGCATCTACGCGGCGCAGTAGCGTGCGGATTTCCATGATTCGACCGGGACCGGAGACGACCGCGATGCTCGCGGTAGCCGTCGCAGCCGGGTCCTTGCTTGCGAACGGACGCATGACCGCGCAGGAGACCCACACGTTCTCGAACGTCATCGAGCTCGAGGACGGCCGGGTGGCCGCGGCGGACGCCACGCTGATCGACGACAGCACGATCTCCCTCGTGCTCATGGCTCCGGGGCTCGACCTCGAGTGGGTCGAGATCCGGGATCGGGAACAGGGCGGGACCCTGCTCGCGACGACTCGATCGGCGGGTAACGGACGCGCCCCGCACCTCCAGCTGATCGGAATGGGGGAGGTCCTGAACGAGCCCGACGGTGAGGGCGTGACGATCGGCCTCGAGGACTTCCTGGTCGAGCTCACGCTCCGTGTCCCCGGCGGCGGTCTCGATCGTGCGGCCGACGCGGGCGTGGTCGTGGTCGGCTTCACGAATGGCCAGTCGACGTCCTTCCCGATCCTCGCGGTAGACGACGGTGCGGCCGTCGGTGCGATCACGATGGCCCCGGACGACGACGCCGAGGAGGTCTTCGGCGAGGGTGCCCGCCCACCGGAGGTCGTCCAGGCCCCTGGCGTGGGCGCCAGACCGGGCGTCGCCGTGGCCCGCGCCGACGCCCCCGTGTCTCCCGCTCCGTCCCCGCCACCGCGCCCGGAGGTGCCACCGAGCGGGCCGCCGCCGGTCTCGCAGCCCACGCCGGCAGCCGGGCCCGCGGCCGGCAGCGTCGTCGGGAACGACTGGCTCGGGTCCGCGACCGCGCTCCGAGGGCGAACCGGCGAGCGGTTCACCTTCCGCTGCCCGCCGGGGGGGAGCGCCGGTCGCGGGCCCTTCGGGACCGATGTCTACGCCGACCACTCGTCGGTCTGCACCGCCGCCGTGCACGCGGGTCTCATCACGTTCGCGAGCGGGGGATCCGTCACGATCGAGATCCGGGCCGGGCAGGACTTCTACGCCGGAAGCGCGGGCCAGGGCGGCGTCACGAGCTCCGCGGCCGGCGGCTGGCCGGGCAGCTTCGTCTTTGCCCGCTGAGAGCCGGGGCGCGTGAGATCTCCGGGATTTCGCCGCCGAGTATGTCTCACGGGAATTCTCCTCGCTGCCATGACCAGCTCCGCGCGCGGCGCGGACAGTCAGGCGAACGCCACCGACCAGGCCGGGGACGCGACATCCGCGGTGAGGGACTACATCCGCGCGGTCGACGGGATCCTGTCGATCCAGGTGGCGCTTGGCCAGGCGAACAGCGCCGACGCCGACGGCCGCCTGGAAGCGGCAGTCCAGGGTTTCGTGGCGCGCGGCGCGCCGGCGGCCGAGCTCGCTGCCATGCGGTCGGAGCTCCAGGTCGCGGCGAGTGGCTTCTTCGGCGACCTCGATCGCGGGATCGCCGGCGCCACGTCGTTCCCCGGTCCGCTCCCGACCGAGGTCTCCCGCGCGCTCGCCCGGCGACTCCTGGGAACGGCGCGCTCGAAGTTCACCGAGTCGCTTGCGGACGGTGGCGACCCGCTGCCGGTCCTCGCCCAGGCGGCGAAGATCCTCGCGCGCGTGCGCGGCTTCACGGACCTGCCGCGCGAGTTGGACCGCTTCGCCGACGCCGCCGAGCGGGCGGAGCGGCTCGCCGCTCGGATGCCGGCGCCTCCGCCGGTCACGGGGCCGATCGCCACCGGCGCGCCCCGACCGGGCCAGCCACCCGGGCCCCTGGTGTCGGGCGGACCCCAACCCGGCTCCACGGGTCCCGGCGCCCCGCAGCCGATCGGTGGCATGCCGCAAGCGGGAGCCCCGATGCCGCCAGGGTCGTATCCCACCGGCCCGACGCCGGCTCCCGGTCCCGGACCGGTCGCCATGGGCAACCCCCGGCCCGCCCAGCCCGCGCCGAACCCGCCGGGCGCGCTTCCTTCCTCCGGACCCGCAGGCCCCGCGGGTCAAGTCGCGCCAGCGGGACGACCGGCTCCGACGCCCGCAGGGCAGATGGTGTCGCCCCCCAGTCCCCCGTCATCGGGCCCCGGCCCGACGACGTCCGCGCCGATGGAGCCGTCGCGGACGCCGGCGGCAGCGCCATCCGGCCCCGTGATCGAGAGCGACCCCCTGCTCGCCGTCCTCGGCGTCGGCACGATGGAGGCCGAGGCCCGCCTCGAGGGCTTCGGCTGGCTGGATTTCGTGGGCCGGACGTGGCCGCCGTCCAGCGACGGGGAACCCGACACGCAGATCCTGCTCAAGCTCTCGGCTCCAGGCCTGATCCTCGACTGGATCGAGGTCCGGAGCGCTCCCGACCCCACCGAGCTGATCTGGACCACGAACGGCACCGAGGGAACGATGCCGATCGGCCTCGTCCTGGGCACGCGCCTCCTCAACGACGCGAGCGGGAGCGTGTCGGGCCTCCAGATCGAGGACTTCGTGGTCCTGTCGCTGTACGTCCAGGACGACGGCTTCCTCGAACGTCTCGAGCAGCCCGGCACGATCACGATCACCTATCGGGGCGGCGACGTCGCCACGATTCCAATCGAGTCCCTGTGGTGATGAGCCGACGGATGGTCCGCACACCGGGTTTCCGCGCGGCTCTGGCTCTGTCGCTCCTGATGTGTCTCGATCAGGTCGGGAATTCCGCGCGAGACGCCTTCGCGCAGCCATCCCCGACGCCGGTCATCACGATCGAGGAATCGATCGCGACGCTCCGCGAGCTCATCGCGGGAGTCGAGAGTGGACGCACGATGGTGCTCGCGCCGCAAGGCGCGAATCCCTACGGCCCGATGTTCACCGTCGAGAAGAACAGGGTGGGCGATATCGCCGGCTGGATGGTGACGACCGGCCAGCTCGACCCCGACTCGGTCGAGAGCTGGACGCGCAAGCAGATCGAGTTGTCTCGCGGCGCGCTCGTCGTCATGAAGCGCGAGCTTGCGGAATACGAGGCCCGGCGGGACGGTCGGCCCCTCCCGGAGGACCCTGCGCGACCGGCCCCCGAGCCACCCCGGGTCGACCCGGGCTCGGTGGGAATGCTACCGGTCTACTGGCCGACGCCGATGGATTGGCGGGAAGTGGGGGGCATCGTGCGGGGCACGTACCGGATCCAGTGCTATTCCGGCGACGACCGTCACCGCCTCCCGATCTTCCATGGAACGTTCAAGCTCGAGCTTCGCGGGAAGGGCGTCATCCTGGGCGCGTTCACGGACGCCGAGGACGGGGTCGCGGAGGAGATCAACGGCACGATCTCCGAGGTCGGTGTCGCCGGCGGGACGGCGATCAGCACGTACGCGGTGACGTCCTGGAGCGCGGAGTTCGTGCGCGACGGCGACAGGATACGGATCGTCGACCCGCAGATGACCATGGACGCCGGCAGGGGTACGCCCTGCGATCCCGGCGTCGTGGAGCAGACGTCGTGAAGCGGGCGCCACTTTTCGCGATGCCACTCGGGATCGTAGTCGCGATCGTGATCGTGACTCCAGCTACTCGTGGACAGTCCATCGCGTCTTCGGACGAGCTGGTGCAGTACCGTGCGCCGGATGGAAGCACGAAGTCGATCAGCAAGGTGGAGCATCAGAGCCGGGTCACCGATCTGCGCACGATGATCGACGACCTGACGAACAATCGGAAGGTGATCCTGACGTTCACGGACGAGCCCATCCTCGTTACCAACGAGCGGCTTCATGAGATCGCGAAATGGCTGGAGAAAAAAGGTGGACTGACGGCGCTCGAGATCCCGGGGTGGATCGACGGTCAGATCCGCAAGTCGCGGGACATGATCCCGTCGCTCACCAAGGAGCTGGAAGGGCTCACCACCATTCGCCCGCCGTCATCCGGCCCGCCGGCCAGTACGGTCGAATGGCCCGTTCCCATGGACTGGAGGCAAGTAAAGGCGACGATGCACTTCACCCAGCGAACGGTCTGCCAGAGCCGCACCGGAAGCCCGATCCTCACGGAGGACGTGCGCCTGGAGCTCCTCGGCGACGCCTCGGTCGACCTCGTATTCAGCGACGGGAGCAAGGTGCCTGGAGCGATGATTCCGCAGGGATTGGCCACGGGGCAGGGCGGCATGGCGTTCCCACAGCAGCAAGTCAGCGGCACCTTCAACTGGCGCGTGACCTTCAACCGCGTGAACGACGAGCTCGTCGTGTCGAACTATCTCATAGGATTCGTGCCCGACGAAGCGGGGATGTCGTGCGATCCCACCCAGCTCATCCCCGCGCAGGACCCAGAGGACGACCAGTTTCCAGGTCCGATGAACTGGCTAGGAACCAGAGGAGCGGTGCATGGAGATTTCTCCATCAACTGCTCCGACCAGACGCGGCTCGAAGGGACGTTCAGGATCGAACTGGACGGGAACGGGAATATCCAGGCGCTCTTCGAACAGGCCCGCCCCCCGGACAGGGTGCTGGCACGCACATTCATGCAGGAGCGGGCCGATGGCGGATACGCCGAACTGAGCGCTCCGGGGGTGTTCGGCCGCTACGTATGGAACGTCACACTCCGGCGAGAGGGCAACCGGATCGCTTTGCCTGGCGCCTCCGACCTGAGAGTCCTTCCCAAGGATCCAGCCGTCGAATGCTTCGTTCCTATCCTGGCGAACGTGCAATGACGCAGATCATCCGACCGATCGGAGGCGCGGCGGTCGTGTTCACGAGATCCTCTCTCCGCCTCCTCGTCCTCCTCCTGGCCACCGCGGGCTCGGCCGCGGGACAGACGATGGCGCTCGAGCTGCTCGGCCGCGACGCCGATCGCGTGAGCCGCGACGAGACCTCCGAGCCCGACGGGTACACCGATGTCCACTTCCGCGTGAAGGTCGAGTTCCCGCGCCCCGTCGAGGTCCGCTCGATCGCGCTCCGCGCAGCCGGGGAAGGGGATCGACCGCTCGACGAGCCGGGGTATGGAACGCAGGACCCGGAGGGGCGGCTTCTCGTCGTCGAGCGGGACGGCCGGCGTCTGAACCAGGGGTTCACGAGCCGGCTGACCGGCCTCGAGGACGAGGCGACGCTCGACCTGTACCTGGGAGACAACGGCACGCTCGATGTCGGAAGTCGGGTCCTGCTGGAGATAGCGCTCGTCGAGGGGAGCGTCGTCCGCCGCGCCTTTACGCTCACGCCGCCGGCGAACCGACTGCTCGGGACCTGGCAGGTCCATTGTGGTCCGGGAAGCGCTCAAGCGTTCGAGCCGATGACGTTGTCGGGTCGCCTGTGGCTCGACCTGGACGCGGACGGCAGCGCCACCGGTGAGATCAACGGGATCCCGCTGAGCGGGAGCGTCTCGGGCGATTCGATCGCGGCCGCCGGAGAATCCGAGATGGGGCGGGCGTCCGTGCAGGGCGAGATCGTGCGCCCGCGCGGCGGCGGGCGGCCGAGCGCCAGCGGCTGGCTCGAGTACCAGCCGGTCGAGGCCCGCTGCGGCAGCGGTCCATGGTCGACCCAGTGAGCGCGCGACGGCGAGCCGGGATGGCCGGTGCGCTCGCGGGCGCGTCGCTGCTCGTTTTCGCGCTCCTCGCGGGCGCCATCACCGCCCGCGCCCAGTGTCAGGCCGCGACGGAAGTCGAGAAGGTCCGGCGGAGTCTGGATTTGAACCGAACGATCCAAGACCTGGAGAC
>DASSBK010000244.1:0-4079 GCA_035698825.1 Gemmatimonadota bacterium | reverse complement strand
GGATTCCGAGGCGTACTGTTTGGTACGCCGCAGGAATCCACTCGACGCGCAACGCCGCAGATGGGCCATTTTCAACGTTCCGTCAAAACAACCCGTGGACGGTGCCGTCGGGGTCTACTCGCATCCCCCCCGCCGCCGGCTTCTTCGGCAATCCCGGCATCGTCATGATGTCGCCCGTCAGGACCACGAGGAACCCCGCGCCGGCCGAGGGCCGCACCTCGCTCACGGTGATGTGGAATCCCTTGGGGCGGCCGAGCCGGGACGGATCGTCCGACAAGGAGTACTGCGTCTTGGCGACGCAAACGGGCAACCGTCCCAGTCCGATCTTCTCCAGCGCTTCGACGTCGCGCTCCGCCGGGCGCGTGTACTCCACGCCTTCGGCGCCGTACACCTCGCGCGCGATCGTCTCGACCTTCTCGCGAATGGGCATCTCGAGCGGATACAGGAAGCGGAATCCGCCCTTCTCCGCACTCTCCACCGCCTCGATCACCCTGTCCGCCAGGTCGAGCCCGCCCGCGCCGCCCTCGGCGAAGACCCGCGTCCGCGCGGCCGGAACCCCGCGATCGGCGCAGAACCGCGCGATGCGTGCGAGCTCGGCGGGATCGTCGCCCGCGAACTCGTTGAGCGCGACCACCCGAGGCACGCCGAAGCGGCCCAGGATATCGAGATGAGCCGCCAGATTCGGCAGGCCTCGCTCGACCGCCCCGACGTCCGGCGCGGCGAGCGAGCGCCGCGGCACGCCGCCGTTGTACTTGAGCGCCCGAACCGTCGCCACGATGACCGCTGCGGCGGGCTCGATCTTGCCATAGCGGCACTTGATGTCGAAGAACTTCTCCGCGCCGAGGTCCGTCCCGAACCCGGCTTCGGTCACGCAGTATTCCCCGAACGCGAGTCCCATGCGCGTCGCGAGAAGCGAGTTGCAGCCGTGCGCGATGTTGGCGAACGGGCCACCGTGGACGAAGGCAGGCCCGCCTTCGATCGTCTGCACGAGATTCGGCTGGAGGGCGTTCTTCAACATCAGGGTCATCGCGCCCTGGGCCTCGAGATCGCGCGACCGGACCGGCTCGCCGTCGTAGGTGAAGCCGATCACGATCTCTCCCAGCCGACGCTCAAGGTCCTCGATCCCCTCGGCGAGGCACAGGATCGCCATGACCTCGCTGGCCACCGTGATCTGGAACTGCTCTTCGCGCGGGACGCCGTGCGTCCGGCCGCCGAGCCCGATGACGACATTCCTGAGCGCGCGGTCGTTCATGTCGAGCGCGCGCTTCCACAGGATCTGACGCGGATCGATGCCCAGCGAGTTCCCGTGGTGCACGTGGTTATCGATGAGCGCCGCCAGCAGGTTGGTGGCGGCCCCCACGGCGTGGATGTCGCCGGTGAAATGAAGGTTGATCTCCTCCATCGGAAGCACCTGCGACCAGCCGCCCCCGGCAGCCCCGCCCTTGATTCCCATGCAGGGTCCCATGGACGGCTCGCGAAGGCACAGGACCGCGCGCTTTCCGCGCCGGTTGAGCGCCTGCGCCAGCCCGACCGAGACCGTCGATTTCCCTTCGCCGGCGGGCGTGGGGCTCACGCCGGTCATGAGCACGAGCCGTCCGGCGGGGACCCTCCCCGCGAGCGCCTCGAGCCGCACCTTGGCCATCCGGTCGCCGTACGTCTCGATCTCGTCGGCGGACAGGCCGAGCTCGGCGGCGACGTCCGCGATGGGACGCAACTCGACGGAACGGGCGATCTCGATGTCGCTCTTCATGCCGTGCGTGTCCGCGCTTCCGGGTGAGGGGGTCGAGGTCCGCTGACGACGGGCGAGAGGACGAACGCCGCAAGATAGTATCGCGCGCCGGCCGGCGTCACCGCGGATCGCGAAAGATCGGCAAGAGGACGATGAGCCCGATTGCGCTTCAGACCGAGAAGTACCTGGCCCGCGGGTGATGGACGATCAGCGCCGCCGTCGACAGCTCCGGGACCAGGGCGCCGGCCTCGGTGAGATCGAGGCCCAGCGCCTCGCGCGCGGGAAGCAGATCGAAGACGATCTCGTGCTGGAGGACGTCGGGGCAGGCGCCGTACCCCCACGAGTAGCGAAGGCCGCGCGCCGGAGCGATGCCGAGATCCTCGCGCACCCGCTCGTGCACGTACTCCGCGCTGGCTTCGGCGAGGCGCACGCCGAACCCGTGCAGGTAGTAGCCCTCGCTGTAGTCGCCGCGCTCCATGAGCGCGCTGGACCGCTCGAGCAGTTCGTCCCCGACGGTCACGACCTGGAGCGCGACCACGTCGCGCCTTCCACCGGCGGGCCGGAACCAGTCGGCGAGGCAGAGGCGGTCCCGGTCCGCCTGGCGCGGAAAATCGAAGCGCGCGATCTCGCGGTCCGGCTCGTCCGGGTCGTAGAGCACGAGCGCGTCGCCGTCCCCGGCCGCGGGCCAGATCCCGTAGACGCCCCGCGGCGCGATCCAGCCCGACGCCAGCGCCTCGGCCTGATACCGCTCCAGCCGGGGCTCGAACTCCTCCGCCACCAGTTTCCGATACGCATCGCCCTTCGCGTTCTTCGCGCCCCAGTGGAGCCGATACAGCGTGTTGCGGTCGATCCGCTCGTAGAGGGCCTCGAGCGGCAGGCTCTCGAGGACGCGCGTGCCGTAGAACACCGGGCGCGGGATCTCCTCCTCCTCGAGCGGACCGTCCCCGTTGGTCGAGCGCCCGCGCTCCGCCACCGTGGCCTTGAGCGCGGCGCGCCGCTCGATCCCCTCCCGGATCTCGACGTGCCTGGCGCGCACGAACTCCTCCCGCCGGTCCGGGTCGACGAGCGTCTCCACCGCGGAGAGCCCCTCGAACGCGTCTTTGCAATAGAACAGCCCCGGAGCGTACACGTCGCCGTTCTCCACGAATGCCGCCGTGCGGACGAACGAAGGGTTGATCGCCGCTCCGCCGACGAGCACGGGATACGACATACCGCGCGCGTGGAGCTCCTGCACGCAGAGCGGCATCTGCCTGGAGGTCGAGACGAGGAGCGCCGATAGGCCGATCGCGTCGGCTGCGACTTCCTCCGCCTTCTCCAGGATCGTGTTGACCGGCACCTGCTTGCCGAGGTCGTGCACGGTGTAGCCGTTGTTCACGAGGATCGTGCCGACCAGGTTCTTTCCGATGTCGTGGACGTCGCCGAACACCGTGGCGAGCACGACCGTCCCCTTGCTCTGCCCTTCGACCTGGTCGAGGTACGTCTCGAGCTTCGAGACCGCGCGCTTCATGACCTCTGCCGACTGCAGCACGAACGGCAGGATCAGCTCGCCCGCCCCGAACTTGTCCCCCACTTCCTTCATGGCCGGCAGCAGGACGCCGTTCAGCGTGCGTACCGCCGCCTCGTGGTCTCCGCCCTCTGCTTCGATGGCGCCCGCCACGAGGTCCTCGATTCCCTCGCGCCGGCGGTGCAGGATCTGCCAATGAATCGCCTCCGGCGGCGTCATTCCCGCGGTGGGATCGAGGCGCTCCTCGGTCTCCCCCTCGTGCTCCTCGAAGAACTCGATGAACCGCGCGAGCGCGTCCTCCCGCCGATCGAAGATCAGGTCGTCCGCCAGCCCGCGCTGCTCGGCGTCGATCTCGGCGTACGGAGTGATGTGCGCCGAGTTGACGATCGCCATGTCGAGCCCCGCCTCGACGCAGTGATGGAGGAACACGGAGTTGAGCACGGAGCGCGCGTGGGGCCGGAGGCCGAAGGAGACGTTGGATACCCCCAGGCTCGTCAGGACGCCCGGCAGCTCGGCCTTGATGCGCGCCAGTCCCTCGATCGTGTCGATGGCCGACCGGCGGAACTCCGCGTCACCGGTCGCGAGCGTGAACGTCAACGCGTCGAACACGAGGTCGGAAGGATCGAGGCCGTACTCGCCGACGCAGATCGCGTGGATGCGGCGGGCGACTTCCAGCTTCCGCTCCGCCGTCTTGGCCATCCCCTCTTCGTCGATCGTCAGCGCGATGAGGACGGCCCCGTGGAGCGCCGCGAGGGGAACGACGTCGTCGATCCGGCGCCGGCCGTTCTCGAGATTGATCTAGTTGATGACCGCCCGCCCGGGACAGCGTTCCAGCGCGGCCCTGAC
>DASSBK010000243.1:0-12083 GCA_035698825.1 Gemmatimonadota bacterium | reverse complement strand
GGGACGTTCGAGGCCGAGACGCTCCTCGCCAAGTGCCCGTCCAAGTATCAGGAGGCCGGGCAGCTGAGCGCCGAGCCGGCGCCTGCCCCCCGCTCCTGACCGCTTCGCCCGCGCGGGGCCACGTGGCCGGACCCGCCCCGCTCCTCCGCGTCGAAGGACTGACCCGCCTCTACAGCTCACGCTACGCGCTCGACGACGTGTCGTTCGACCTCGAGAGCGGGGACTTCCTGCTGGTCCTCGGCCCCAACGGCGCCGGCAAGACGACGCTCCTCAAGCTCCTCGCGCGGCTCGCCCGCCCGAGCGCCGGCCGCATGTGGCTGGGCGGCGAGGACTGGCTCTCCGCGCCCGCCGCGCGCCAGCGCGAGATCGGAGTCCTCTCCCACGCGAGCTATCTCTACGACGGGCTGACGGCGCTCGAGAACCTGCGCTTCTTCGCGACCCTGTACGGGCTGGGGGATGCGGACGCGCGCGCCCGCCGGGCGCTGGCGACCGTCGGTCTCGAGGACGCGGCCGACCGCCGGGTCGGCCATCTCTCGCGCGGCCAGGAGCAGCGGGTCGCGATCGCGCGGGCGATCCTCCACGACCCCGGGATCCTGCTCCTCGACGAGCCGTACGCCGGCCTCGACCCGCGCGCGGCGGCGCGGCTCTCCGAGTCGCTCGACGCCGTTCACGCCGCCGGCCGGACCGTCGTCCTGACGACCCACGACCTGTCCCGCGCTCCCGCCTCCGCGACCCGCTACCTCGTCGTCGTCGAAGGGCGCGCGCGGTCGGAGGGCCCGCTCCCGGCGGGCGAGCTGGCGGCGATCTACGAGCGCGCCGTGGCGGAGGCGGAGGGCTGAAGGGTGGGGTGGCGCGCCGCGGCGGCGATCCTCGCCAAGGACCTGAAGCTCGAGCTCCGGCGCGTGGAGACCGTCGCCACGATGGCGGTGTTCGCGGTCCTGGTCGTGCTCGTGTTCGTGTTCGCGGGCGATCCGACGCCCGCGGACCTCGGGCGGCTGGGTCCTGGCGCGCTCTGGATCAGCCTCCTGTTCGCCGGGGCGATCGGATTCGGACGCTGGTTCGCGCAGGAGGAGCGGAACCAGGCGCTCCAGGGGCTCCTGGTCTCGCCGATCGATCGGGCCGCGCTGTTCGCCGGGAAGTGGGCGGGGGCGACGATCTTCCTGCTGGGGATCGAGTGCGCGCTCGTTCCCGTCACGCTGACGATGTATCAGCTCGACCTCACAGGGTCGCTGAGCGAGCTGGCGCTCCTCCTCGTCGTGGTTACGATCGGGTACTCGGCGCTGGGGACCTTCTTCGCCGCGGTGGCGGCGAAGACGTCGGCCGGCGAGCTGCTCCTGCCGATCCTGCTGTTCCCGCTCAGCGTGCCGCTCGTCCTGGCGGGCGCCGAGGGCGGCCAGGCGCTGGTCGAGGGCGGACGGATGGGCGATTACTGGAGCTGGCTCTCGCTGGCGTTCGCTTTCGACGTGATCTTCGGAACCGTGTGCACGCTGGCGTTCGAATACGTGATCGAGGAGTGATCGAATCCGTGATCGAGGAAGGATCCGCGTGCCCCGCATGACGGCGGCAAGGACCTCGCGATGAAGTGGTGGCCGCGCTCCTGGCGGCAGTTCTGGTCCACCCTGGACGGGCGGACCTACCACCTGATGCTGAGCGCGCGGCCGTGGCTTGGTTGGCTGGCGGTCGGCTCGATGGTGGTGGTGTTCGCGCTCGTCTTCTGGTGGGTGCCGCTCGAGGCGATTCAGGGGTATCCTCAGAAGATCTTCTACATCCACGTCCCGTCGGCATGGGTCATGTATGTGGCGTTCGCGGTCGTCTTCGGGGCGTCGATCCTGTATCTATGGAAGCGGTCGTCCCTGTGGGACATCTTCGCCCGCTGCGCGGCCGAGGTCGGGTTCCTGTTCACCACGTTAGCGCTCGCCACCGGAATGCTGTGGGGGAAGCCCATCTGGGGGACCTACTGGACGTGGGACGCGCGGCTCACCTCGACCCTGATCCTGTGGTTCATCTACGGGGGGTATCTCCTGGTGCGCGCGTTCGCGCGTCCGGGGGCCGACGTGGCGCGGCTCGCGGCGGTCATCGGGATCATCGGCTTCCTCGACGTGCCGATCATCCACCTGTCCGTCCTGTGGTGGCGGACGCTCCATCCGCAGCCGGTCGTCATGATCGTCGACGATCCCGGCGGAGGGCTCCCGGCCTCCATGCTGATCACGCTGCTGGCTTCGCTGCTCGCCGTGTCGCTGGTGTTCGCCTGGCTCTGGATCCAGCGCGTCTGGCAGGAGCGGACGGCGGAGAACCTGGCGTTGCTCGAGGCGCTACTCGATCGAAGGGAAAGGGGCTACCGATGATCTGGTACCTGGCTGCGTACGCCATGTTCTGGGCGATGCTCTTCGGCTACCTGATGGGCGTATCCGGCCGGCAGCAGCGGCTGGTCGAGCGCGCCGAGGAGCTGACCAGGCGTCTCGTCGATCGCGGGCCCGGCCCCGGGCGTGGGCCGGCATCGGAGGCAGGATCGTGAGCGTCTACGCGCTCGGACCGATCGCCCTGTGGCTGGGCCTGGCGCTCGCGCTCTACGGCGCGGTGGTGGGGCATGTCGGCGGGTGGCGGCGTGATCCGCGGCTGTCGGAGGCGGCGGTGGGCGCGGTGTTCGGCACCGCGGCCTGCGTGGCGCTCGCCTACGCGCTCCTGACGGCCGCGTTCGTGACCGACCAGTTCCAGTTCTCGTTCGTGGCGACGAACGCCAGTCGCGCGATGCCCGTGTGGTACAAGGCGGCCGCGGTGTGGGGCGGCATGGCGGGCTCCATGCTCCTCTGGGCGCTCATCCTGGCCGGGTACTCGACCGCGGCGATGCTCGCGACGCGCCGGCGCCTGCCGCGGCTCGCGCCGCACGCGGCGTCGGTCCTCCTGACGATCATGGGCTTCTTCCTGGTCGTCATGACGTTCAGCTCGAAGCCCTTCGAGCGGCTCGACTTCCTGCCCGTCGACGGTCAGGGGCTGAATCCGCTCCTCCAGAACCAGTGGATGGCGGCCCATCCGCCGAGCCTGTACCTGGGATACGTGGGCTGGTCGGTGCCGTTCGCTTTCGCCATCGCCGCGCTCATCACGGGACGGCTCGGCACCGAGTGGATCACGGCCATGCGCAAATGGGCGCTGTTCCCGTTCCTGTTCCTGACGATCGGGAACCTGATGGGATCGCACTGGGCGTACATCGAGCTCGGATGGGGAGGCTACTGGGGCTGGGACCCGGTCGAGAACTCGGCGATCATGCCGTGGTTCGCCGGCACCGCGTTCCTGCACTCGATCATGATCCAGGAGAAGCGCGGCATGCTCCGCATGTGGAACATGGCGCTGATCGTGCTGACGTTCTCGCTCACGATCCTCGGCACGTTCGTCACCAGGAGCGGGATCATCGAGTCCGTGCACGCCTTCGCGTCCACGAACGTGGGAATCGTGTTCCTCGCGTTCCTGACGCTCGAGATCGCCGTGTCCGTGGGACTCATCTGGTGGCGGTCGGACCTGCTGACGACCGAGAACCGGCTGGAGTCGTTCGTCAGCCGGGAGAGCGCGTTCCTGTTCAACAACCTGCTGCTCCTGGGGATCGCGTTCGCGATCTGGTGGGGGACGTTCTTCCCGATCCTCTCCGAGGCCTTCACGGGCCAGCGGATCTCGGTGGGTCCGCCGTTCTTCAACCAGGTCAACGGCCCGCTGTCGCTCGCGCTCCTCCTGATGACCGGCATCGGACCCGTGATCGCCTGGCGGCGCGCTTCGCGGAGGAATCTCGAGCGGAACTTCCGCGTGCCGCTCGCCGTCCTGCTCGTTGCCGGCGTGGCCGCGGTCGCATTCGGCCTGCGGGCCTGGTACGCGGTCGCGGTGGTGGCCTTCAGCGCGTTCGTCGCCGCGACCGTGGTCCAGGAGCTGTGGCGCGGGACGCGCGCCCGCATGCGGTCGAAGGGCACGGGCGCGGCGGCCTCGCTCTTCGGATTGATCTCGCGGAACCGCCGCCGCTACGGAGGCTACATCGTCCACATCGGCGTGCTGTTCGTCTTCGCGGGAATCGCCGGGTCGATGTTCCAGGTCGAGGAGAAGGCGCGCCTCTCGCCGGGGGACGAGATCGCCGTCGGGCGCTACGCGGTCGAGTACCGCGGGGGCGACATCGAGGGGGGGCCCAACTACACCGCGACGGTGGCGAACCTGACCGTCCGCGAGGGCGATGGGCAACCCTATCGCGTCCGGCCCGAGCGCCGCTTCTATCCCGAGGGCCAGGAGCAGACGACCAGCGAGGTCGCGATCTGGTCGCGGCTGTTCGAGGACTTCTACGCCATTCTCGAGGCGTTCGATCCGGCGACCGGGGCCTCGGACATCACGCTGATCGTCAATCCGATGCTGATGTGGATCTGGATCGGGGGCGGGGTGATGGTGTTCGGAACGCTGATCGCGCTCTCCACTCCCCGGCGGACGGCTGCGCGCCGGCCGACGCGGGACGAAGACGCCGAGGCCGCCGAGGCCGCGATCGCGTGACCGGCCTGCTCCTGTCGCTGGTTGCCCTGTGGGTCCTGCTCGCGGCGATCTGGGCCGCGCTCTGGCCGCTGTTCGGCGGACGGAGGGCCGCGCAACCGGAGATGGAGGTGGAGCGGCAGGAGCTGGAGGCGGAGAAGGCGCGGCTGCTCCAGGAGATCCACGAGCTCGAGCTCGATTACCAGACCGGGAAGCTCTCCGACGAGGACTACCGGGCGATCGAGGCGCGACTCAAGGGGAAGGCGGTCGAGGCCATGCAGCGGATCGAGGGCCTCGAAGGCCGGGCAACGAAGCCCACGAAGGAGATCTACAAGGGGTCCGAGGTCCGGATCACGCGATAGTCCTCCACACGCTGCACCGCCGCCAGCGCCTCCTCGAGCGTGAGGTGCGGGGCGTTGGCGGATCCACGGCGCGTCCGGGCGGGCATCGGCGCCGGGCGGACGATCTCGGTGATCGTGTCGCCGGGAGCGTCGGGCGCCACGTCGATCATCCAGTCGAACCGGCGTCCCCCGAGCGCGGGATCCTGCTTGAGGAACTCCCGGAACTCGTCGTCGTAGACCTCGAACACGACCGTGTCCTCTCGGGGATCGGCATAGAACGTGCCGACCGTCATCGGGGGACGCTTGCGCCGATCGAACACCTGATACCGCGGCGGGATTCCGCGCAGGGAGGGCGGACGTCGGACCATGGTCAGGGTGCGAGGCGGCATGGCGTCTCCGGGTTCGATGGGCGATCGTCGCGCCGGTTGCCGGGCGCGATCGGCGGCACGAATATACCGGCCCATGCCGCCGAGCCCACGCGCCACTGGTGCCGCGCTCGCCTTCGCGCTCGTTGCGCTGACCGGCGGTTGCGATGCCGACCTCCGGCTCGCTCGACCGGGCGAGGCCGGGGTGAGGCCCGACACGGCCGCGCTCGTCGCGGTTCCCGCGGACACCGTCTTCCGCCCGACGCCGATCGACAGCGCGGCCGCGAGCTTCGCCTGGGTCGTCGTGCGGCCGGAGGCGCGGGTGACGCGCGAGCGATCGTATCCGAGCGGGCCGGAGGACGCCGCCAGGCAGTTCCTGCGCGCCCTCGCCCAGACCGGGTCGAGCTCGAAGGGCACGATCGGCGTCGGTGCGGTCGGCTACGAGCGCGCCTTCACGTACGTTCACCCCCGCGTCCGCCCCGCGAACGCGCAGGAGTGGAGCGCGGGGCTCGAGGGGATCGTGCGGCCCGCGGTCGTGCGGCTCGAGCCCGTGCCCGGCGATTCGACGCTGGTGTTCGCCGAGCTCGTCGTGCTGCGCGAGGTCGACCGTCAGTCGATGCTCGCGCTCTACTACGGCCACTTCCGCGCGGAACCCGGCGACAACGGCTGGCAGCTGACCGGCGCGCGGCTCATGGCGGAGGACTGGGAGTCGCCGCTCGCGACCAGACTGCCCGCGCGCTGGGACCGCGCAGTCGCCGCACGCGAGTACGCGGAAGAGGACCCGCTGCACGCGCTCAATCTGATCCGGCTCCACAGCGGGGAGTGGGTGCCCGTGACCCGGCTCCCGCCGCGGAGCGACCTGCGACTGGGTCTGCCGTCTCTCTAGCCCGGACCTTCAACCTTCTTTTCGGAGACACGCACCATGCGCACCCGCTTCCTCGAACCGAGCGCCACCGTCCTGGCCCTGACCCTGTTCTTCTGTGCCGCCGACCTTCGGGCGCAGGCGGCCGCTCCGGCCGACACGTTCGCGGTCGAGATCACGACGACCCTCGACGGGATCGAGAGCGGCGTCGACAAGCCGGCCGGCACGCGGATCGCCGTCACGTGTCCGGCGGGCGCGCGAACCGCCACGATCTGGGGTACGGGGACGTACACGTCGGACTCGGCGATTTGCGTCGCCGCGACGCACGCCGGCGCGCTGCCCGGCACCGAGGCGGGCACCGTCGTCGTCGAGGTCGCGCCGGGACTCCAGGCCTACGAAGGGACGATCCGAAACGGGATCGCGAGCACGGCGTATCCGGCATGGACGCAGAGCTTCCGCTTCCCCGACGCGGTGGAATCGGAAGCGGGCGACACCGTCTACTTCGATCACACCGGGGACTGGTCGACGACCCCGAACCGCTTCCCGCCGCAATCGGGAGTCATCTACCGGTTCGTGTGCCCCCCCGCCACCCACACCGGCAACGTGTGGGGGACGGACATCTACACCGATGACTCCTCGATCTGCGAGTCCGCGGTGCACGCGGGTATCATCGGGCGGGACGGCGGCATCGTCCACTACGAGCGTCTCGGCGCGCAGCAGTCCTTCCGGGGGAGCGTGCGGAACGGAGTGCGGTCGTTGGACTATGCCGCGTGGCCCGGCAGCTTCCGGTTCGTCACGCCCGAGGAGGCGCCGCCGAGCGACTAGCTCCGGCGACCCTCGCCGGGACCCTTGCGATCGATCGACTTGGTGGGTGGCGAGGGAGCCGGCGGCTCGAGCGCCGGGATGCGCGGCATGAGCGGCGCGTCGCTGCCCACCCAGTCGAGGCGGCCGGAAGGGTACGTCCCCAGCACGCGGGCGAACCCCGCCCGGCGGAGGAGCCCCGCCAGCGCCTCCGCGCCGGGGGATTCGTCGGGAGATCCCAGGAAGTCCAGATAGAACAGATACTCGAACGGCTTCCCGCGCACGGGACGGGACTCGATCCGCGTCAGATCCAGCCCGCGGCTCGCGAATTCGCCGAGGGTGGCGAAGAGGCTGCCGGGGGCATTCGCGACGTAGAACACGACCGACGTCTTCGTCGGGCCCACCTGGTCCGGCGCGAACCGCTTCTCGATCCCGTCGAGCTCGGCGTCCGCGAGGGTCAGAAGGAAGAACCGCGTGTAGTTGGCCGGGTCGTCCTCGAGCCCTTCGGCCACCACCTTCGCGCCATAGTGCTCGGCCGCGGACTTTCCCGCGATCGCCGCCGCGCCCGGCTCGCGATTCGTGACGAGGTCGTGGACGCTGCCCGCGGTGTCCCAGGTGGAGACCGTCTCCAGGCCCGGATGGCGCCGGAAGAACTCCTGGCACTGGTCGAGCGCGATCGGATGGGAGTAGACCCGCCGGATCTCCTCGAAGTATGTGCCCACAGGGGCGATCAGGCAGTGCGATACCCGGAGGTACACCTCCCCACGGACGACGAGGCCGTACTGGAGCAGGAGGTCGTAGTTCTGATAGATCGACCCCACCAGCGAGTTCTCCATGGGCGCCAGGCAGGTGTGCGCGCGATGGCGCGCGACCGAGGAGAACATGTGGGGGAAGTCCCGTGTGGGAACGGTCTTGATCCGGCTGCCCAGGAGCTGGACCGCCGCCTCTTCGCTGAACGCGCCGCGCTCGCCCTGGATGGCGACGCGTAGGGGGCGGGGGAGAGCCATGGCGCGGAAGAGTGTGTCCACCCGCCATAGCGCGCGTCAAGGAAGCTGCGGGCTCGTCACACCACGCGCGCGGAATCGTCATATTACGGCCACAATTCCCCCGTATCCTCGTCGCACGATGAGAAGGGAATCCAATGTGACGACAAGGAGCGTTCGATGATCCGAAGAATCGTCCCCGTCGTGCTGGCCGTGACGGCTGCCGGAGCCTTCGTCCCGGCGGCGGCGCAATCGCAGGTCGTGCACGCCAAGGGTATCGACAGCCTGCACGTGAAGGCGAACGTGCACGTCCAGTTCAACACCACGTCCGTCGACGACGAGCCGAGCTCGGAGTGGGTGATGCACCGCGCGCGGGTGGGCCTCCGCGGCTGGATCGCGGGCTGGATCCGGGGCGACGTTGAAGTCGACTTCGGCCGCGGCAGCACGCGACTGACCGACGGGTACGTGGCGCTCGCCTTCGCGCCGGTCTTCACTCCCCGAGCAGGGCAGTACAAGAAGCCGTACAACACGCACGAGCTGGTCTCGGACCGCGAGCTCCTGATCGTCGAACGCGACGGTTCACCCCGCGGGAGCGACGAGCCGACGCCCGACGGTCTGGTCGACGATCTCGGATATTCGAATCGCGACATTGGGCTCGAATGGGACGGCCGCAGCGGACGCGTCGGATGGGCGGCCGGCTTCTGGAACGGCTCGGGCGACAACGAGGCCGAGGACGACGACGGAAAGCAGATCGGCGCGCGGTTGAACGTCGAGGTGGTTCCCGGGTGGTTCGCGAGCGGCGCCTGGGCCGGCAGGCGGATCAGCGAACCGCCCGACGCGGAAGGTGCGACTTGGTACGACGCGATCGAGCTGGCGGTGACGGGCGGCGAGTACGAGGCGCCAGGGTGGAAGGTCCTGGGACAGGTGATGGCGGGCGACAACTGGGACCCCGACCTGGGCGGCGGCGATGAATCCTCGTTCCTCGCGCTACAGGGGATCGTCGCCTATCACGTCCCCGTGTACCGCGTGCCGTACCTGATCGGCGTGGAGCCGATCGTGCGGCTGGGCTGGGCCGATCCCGACACCGACCTCGATGACGACCAGGCGCTGCTCGCTACTTCGGGGGTCAACGTCTACCTCCACGAACGGGTCAAGACCCAGGTCCAGGCCGACTTCCTGTCTCCCGGCGAGGGCGACGGCGAGGTCGCGCTACGGGTCAACACCGTGCTGGAGTTCTGAGCGCGGCTTCCTCCGGCTCTGTCACGTCATAATTCGGCAACAATCCCGCGGTAGACTCCAGGCGGACATCCGACAGGAGCGCAACGAATGCGACGTTCGATTCCTATCCTCGCCTGCGCCGGCCTCTTTGCCGCGCTGGCATGCGGCGGCGGCGAGCAGGCCGCGGATGGCTCCACTCTCTCGGGTCCCGTCGAGATCGACGGCTCGAGCACGGTATACCCGATCTCCGAGGCCGTGGCCGAGGAGTTCCAGATCGCGAACCCCGAGACCCGGGTCGCCGTCGGCGTCTCCGGTACCGGCGGAGGGTTCAAGCGGTTCTGCGCCGGCGAGACCGACATCTCGAACGCCTCGCGCCCGATCAAGGACGAAGAGGCGATGGAGTGCGAGCAGAACGGTGTCCGCTACACGGAAGTGCGGATCGCCTGGGACGGGCTCTCTGTCGTGACCAATCCCTCCAACGACTTCGTCCAGTGCCTGACGACCGAGGAGCTCAAGCGGATCTGGGAGCCGGGCAGCACGGTCGACGACTGGAGCCAGGTGCGGGACGGCTTCCCGAACAAGGCCCTGAGGCTCTACGGGCCCGGGACGGACTCCGGCACGTTCGATTACTTCACCGAGGCGGTCGTGGGCGAGACCGACGCCAGCCGTCCCGACTACACGGCCAGCGAGGACGACAACGTGCTCGTGCAGGGCGTACAGGGGGATCCCGGCGCCTTGGGGTACTTCGGATTCGCCTACTACGAGGAGAACGCCGACCGGCTGAAGCTCCTCGGTGTCGATGGCGGGACGGGCTGCATCCAGCCCTCCGTACAGACGATCGAAACCCAGACGTACGCGCCGCTCAGCCGGCCGCTGTTCCTCTACGTCAGCGACCGCGGGCTCGCCAAGCCGCAAGTCGAGGCGTTCGTCGAGTACCACCTCCAGGAGGGCGCGGAGCTCGTCCGCTCGGTGGGATACATCGCGCTGCAGCCCGAGCAGTACGCGCAGGAGCTCACGAAGGTGCGGCAGCTGGCGGGGAGCGCGGCGGAGACCGCGCCGGCAGGCGAGGACACGACCGCCGCCCAGTGAGCGAGCCGGCGGTCTTCGAAGCGGCACGGCGCCCGGGGGGCGGTATTCCCGCTCTTTCCGGCGGCCTGGGAGGCGCGCGCTCGCGGACGGCGAAGGAGGCCGCGATCGGTGGTCTCCTGTTCGGAGCCGGCGCGGTCTCGATCCTGACGACGGTCGGGATCATCGTGGTCCTGGTGTGGGAGTCGCTCGGGTTCTTCCGCCGCGTGTCGGTCTCGGAGTTCCTGACCGGCACCGTGTGGACGCCGCTCTTCGTCCCGCAACATTTCGGCGTCCTGCCACTGCTCGTCGGCTCGGTGCTGGTGTCGATCATCGCGGCATTGATCGCGATCCCGCTCGGGCTCGGATCGGCGATCTACCTGAGCGAGTTCTCGCCGGAGCGGCTGCGGCGTTTCCTCAAGCCCGTGCTCGAGATCCTCGCGGGCGTGCCGTCGGTCGTCTACGGGTATTTCGCGCTCACGTTCGTCACGCCGCTTTTGCGCCCGCTGATCCCCGGGCTTCAGCTGTTCAACGCGCTTTCTGCAGGGATCGTGGTCGGCATCATGGTCCTGCCGCTCATCGCCTCGCTCTCGGAGGACGCGATGAACGCGGTCCCGCGGGGGCTCCGGCAGGGCGCGTACGCGCTCGGCGCGACGAAGTTCGAGGTAGCCACCCGGGTCGTGACCCCGGCGGCGCTATCGGGCATCGTGGCGTCCTTCGTCCTGGCGATCTCGCGGGCGATCGGCGAGACGATGGCTGTCGTCCTGGCTGCCGGCATGACCCCCAATCTCACTCTGGACGTCCGCCAATCGATCCAGACCCTCACCGCCTACATCGTGCAGGTGAGCCTCGGGGACACCCCGTTCGGGTCGATCGAGTACCAGTCGATCTTCGCGGTGGGGCTCCTCTTGTTCGCCGTCACGCTGGGGATGAACGTCTTCGGCCGCTGGTTCCTGAAGCGCTATCGCGAGGAATACGCGTGAGCGCGGGCAGGTACAGTCTCGAGGCGCCGGCGGCGCTGGTCGCGCGGAGGCGGCGCGGCAAGGTGTTCCAGTACCTCTGCCTGGCGGCCACGCTGACCGGCGTGGTCACGCTGGTCGTGCTCCTGGCCGACGTGCTGATCGAAGGGGTGGCGTGGCTGACTCCCACGTTCTTCACTGAGTTCCCGTCGCGGATCCCGGCCCGCGCGGGCATCAAGTCGGCGCTCTACGGAACCGTCTGGCTCATGGGCCTCTGCGCTCTGATCGCGTTTCCGCTGGGCGTTGCGGCGGCGGTCTGGCTCGAGGAGTACGCAAAGAAGGGATGGCTCCAGACGGTGATCCAGACCAACATCGCCAACCTGGCGGGGGTGCCCTCGATCGTCTACGGGATCCTCGGGCTCGCGGTGTTCGTGCGCTGGATGGTCGCCTTCACGGGCGGCAGGAGCGTGATCTCGGGCGCGCTCACCCTCTCGCTCCTGGTCTTGCCGATCCTGATCATCGCCAGTCAGGAGGCGATCCGCGCGGTGCCGGGTTCGATCCGCGAGGCCTCGTATGGCCTGGGGGCCACGAGGTGGCAGACCGTGCGGCACCACGTCCTGCCGAACGCCATGCCCGGCATCCTGACGGGAACGATCCTGGCCCTCTCGCGCGCGATCGGCGAGACCGCTCCGCTGATCATGATCGGTGCGCTGACGTTCATCGCCTTCGTTCCCGATGGGCCGCGCGACCAGTTCACGGTGCTCTCGATCCAGATCTACAACTGGGCCAGCCGTCCGCAGGCCGACTTCCAGCATCTGGCGGCCGCGGCGATCCTCGTGCTGCTGGTCATGCTCCTATCGATGAACGCGCTCGCGATCTGGCTCCGAAACCGGTATCGAAGGGAGCGGTGAGTCGATGCCGACCATTCGCGTGAGCGCCGACGGAGGGGCCGCGCTGGAGACGCACGACGTCCGCGTCCGCTACGGGGACGCAGAGGC
>DASSBK010000242.1:0-9719 GCA_035698825.1 Gemmatimonadota bacterium | reverse complement strand
GCACGCCCGTTGTGGAACGTGACGTCGTTCCGCAAATGGAAGGTGTAGACGAGCCCGTCCTCGGACACGTCCCAGCGGTCGGCGAGGTTCGGCCTGGCCTCGCCGTCCAAGAAGCGCACCAGGCCGTCGTACATGTAGACCGTGAGCTGGCCGCGATAGACGTCCACGGCCTGGATCGGGTCCATGCTCGCCGGATCCGGTCCGATCGTGAGGTGGAGGACGTTCCGGCCGGCGCCGGAATCGGACCCGCCGCCACCGCAAGCGGCGAGGATCAATGCGAGAATCAGAGCGGCAGACGGTGTCGCGCGGTTCGATCCCCTGGATTCCAATGCGCTCCTTCCGGATCTATTCCTTCGGTTCATCCGCCAGCCCGAGCTCCTCGGCGATCTCGTGCCCGCGCCGGCGATGGAGAAACCAGACGAGCGCCACGACCCCGATCGCGAAGGCGACCGCGCCGCCCCAGCCCATGTAGCCCTCGACGATCTCCCAGGACTTCCCGAAGAAATATCCCAGGACCGTGAAGGCCGCGCCCCAGATGATACACGAGACGATGCTCCACACCAGGAACGTGCGGTACGGCATGCGGCTGATTCCGGCGACGAGCGGTCCGAACGATCGCAGGATGGAGGTGAAGCGGCCGATGACGACGGTCTTGCCGCCGTGGCGCTTGTAGTAGTGCTCCGTCGCGCGGAGCCGCTTGACGTCGAAGAGGACGTATTTCCCGAAGCGCTCGATGAGCCCGTGTCCGTAGGAGCGGCCGAGCAGATACCCGACCTGGTCCCCCAGGATCGCGCCGGCGATCGATACGGCTCCCACGGCCCAGGGATCGAGCACTCCGCGGTACGCGTAGAAGCCGCACAGGACGATCACCGTCTCGCCGGGAGCGACGAGACCGAGGAATGCGCTCGTTTCGAGGAACGTGACGAGCAGCAGGGTCAGATACCCGTACTCGTTCAGGAACGGGACGATGAACTCGAGGATGCGCTCCTGCACGGGTCTCCCTGGCTCGGGCCTCGACCGGACGGGCCGGGGGAAAGCGGCTAGCTTGGCAAGTCCGGCGCCGCTCGATGCCGCGGTCTTGCGGCTCGCAGCGGGCGCGGAAGCTACCGTTTCGATCCCGGAGCCAGTACCCGGAATTCGACATGGAGGTGCCGTGCATCTCTTCGGGCGTGTGGTCCTCCCGGCTCTCGCTCTCTTGCCGCCGGCAATCGCCGATGCCCAGGAGCGGGCGGACCTGATCCTCGTCAACGGCGTGATCCACACGATGGACCCGCAGAGACCCTCCGCCGATGCGATGGCTGCGATCGGCGGGGAGATCATCGCGATCGGATCGTCGAGCGAGCTGCTCGCTTCCTGGCGCGGTCCCGACACGGTCGTGATCGACGTCGGCGGCAAGGCCGTCCTCCCGGGCCTCATCGACGCGCACGGCCATGTCATGGGACTCGGCACGGCACTCCGGACGCTCGATCTCGTCGGGACGGACAGCGCCGAAGAAGTGGCGGCGATCGTCGCCGCCGAGGCCGCCGAGCGAGAGGCGGGCGAATGGATCCTCGGCCGCGGATGGGATCAGAACGATTGGGAGGTGAAGGAGTTTCCGACCCGCGAGCTCCTGGACCGCGCGGCCCCCGAGAACCCCGTCTTTCTCTCCCGGGTGGACGGCCACGCCGTCTGGGTGAATACGCCGGCGCTCGAAGCCGCAGGAGTCACGGGCGACACGCCTGACCCCGAGGGCGGACGGATCGAGCGGGGCGACTCGGGAGAGCCGACCGGCATCCTGGTGGACAATGCCGAGGGCCTCGTCTTCGTAGCGATACCGGAGCCCGACCACGAGGAGCTGGCCGCGCGACTCCAGGCCGCGGAGGACGCCATGGCGGCGGTGGGGCTCACCGGCGTCCATGTCATGGGCGCCGACTCCGTCGACGTGAAGTTGTATCGGGAGTGGGCGTCGGAGGGTCGTCTGAAGCAGCGGCTGGTGGTCTATCTGTCCGACGGGGCGACCGTGCAGTGGTGGAACGAGGGTGGGGCTGCCTCGACGGCGGAAACGGAGAAGTTCCTGGTCCGAGGGGTGAAGTTCTACGCCGACGGGGCGCTGGGAAGCCGCGGCGCCGCGCTGCTCGAGCCCTACAGCGACGATCCCGGGAATCGCGGATTGTACGTCACGGATCCCGACACGCTCACGGAGAGGGTGGCCCGTGCCGTGGAGCACGGCCTTCAGCCGGCGATCCACGCGATCGGCGACGCAGGCGTCCGCGCCGCGCTCGAGGCGATCGAAGCCGCGGTGCGCTCATCGTCGCCCCCCGCTCCGTGCGGTGGGACTTCGACCGGGCGCTGCGAAGCCGCATCCGACCTTCGGCCCCGCATCGAGCACTCGCAGGTGATCGCGCTGGAGGACATTCCGCGCTACGCCCGATCCGGCATCATCGCTTCGTACCAGCCGACGCACGCGACCAGCGACATGTACTGGGCGGAAGACCGGGTCGGGCCGGAGCGGATCCAGGGCGCATACGCATGGCGGCGGATGCGCGAGACGGGCGCCCATCTCGCCTGCGGGAGCGACTTCCCGGTCGAGAGCCCGAACCCCTTCTTCGGCATCTATGCCGCCGTGACGCGGCAGGATCAGGAGGGCTGGCCGGAAGGAGGCTGGCGGCCCGAGGAGCGGATGACGCGGGAGGAAGCGCTCGCCTGCTTCACCCGCGACGCAGCCTGGGCGGCAGGCATGGAGGACGAGGTCGGGACGCTCTCGGTCGGCAAGCGCGCGGACTTCATCGTGGTGGACCAGGACCCGCTGGTCGCTCCGGAGGAGGACCTGTGGAAGATCCGCGTGCTGCGAACGGTGATCGACGGGGTGACGGTCTACGAGGCCGGAGAAGGAACGCCGGACGGGGAGCCATCCGGTCGATGAAGATCAAGCTGGGAAGGGTTGCGCTATTCGCTCGGGTTGCGGAGCCGCTCGAGCGTGACCTCGTGCCACAGCGTACGCAGGAACGCGTTGATGCGCTGCTCGGCGCGCGCCTGGAAGAAGGGCGCGACCGTGCCCTCCCACAGTCCCTGATCGAGGAGCTTCAGCGCGCGCCTCTGCGCGAGGCCGGCCCGCTGGAGGTCGGTCTCCGCGAACACGGCTTCGATCGCCCGATCGATTTCCACGCGGTTCGGCATGTGGGAGGCGAAGCTACCGGATGGGTTTGAAGGTCGTCAACTTCTCGGAGCTGGAGTGGCGGGACGGGATGTCCCAGGGGGTGCGCTTCGGCGCGCAGTGGGCGCCGCTCGGCGAACGCCTGGGCGCGCGGAAGCTGGGATACGGCTCGTGGATCGTGCCACCCGGGAAGGCCAGCGTCCCGTATCACTACCATCTCGTCAACGAAGAGCTCGCCATCGTCCTCGGCGGCGAGGTCTGGATCCGGCTCGACGGTCGCTTCCACCGGCTGGAGGCGGGCGACGTCGTCGCGCTCCCGCCGGGTGCCGACAGCGCGCATCAGCTGCTGAACTACGCCGACCGTCCCCCGCACGTGCTGATGGCCTCGACCAGGATCCCGCGCGAGGTGGTCGTCTACCCCGACTCCGGAAAGCGGGGCTATGCCGTGGCCGGTCTCGTGGGCGATCCGCCGATGGAGCGCATCATGACGAAGGACCGAGGGATCGTCGAGGGAATCGCCGGCTACTTCGAGGGCGAGCCGGTCGACGAGCCCCTGGGAGACGCGCCCGCCCCGGCCGCGGAGCGCGACCCCCGCGTCGTGCGTCTGGACGACCTGCCGTGGCAGCCGTACCGGGTGGGGCCGTTCGGGGGGGAGAGAAAGCGGGCCGGCCGCGCGGCCGGGGCCCGCCAGCTCGGCTACTGTGTCTATCGCCTGGCGCCGGGCGGGCGTTCCTGGGCGTTCCACTTCCACCACGTGAACGAGGAGTTCTTCTACGTTCGACGGGGCTACGGGCAGCTCCGCGACAGGGACGGGACGCAGGATCTCGAGCCGGGCGACGCGTTCGCCTGCCCGCCCGGGCCGGAGGGCGCCCACGCGATCCTCAACACCGGCGACGCGCCGCTCGAGGTCTTCGCGCTGTCGACGATGGAGGAACCCGAGGTGATCGAATACCCGGACTCCGACAAGCTGTACGTGATGGCCGGTACGCCTCCCGGCGGAGAGGCCGGTGAGCGCACCGTGGATGCGGTGTTCCGCCGCACCGACGCGGTCTCGTACGAAGAGGGCGAGCGCTGAGCGCGGTCGGCCGCGAGCGCCGCCCATGACAATGAACCGACGGAGGACACGCATGAGGAAGTCGCGGATCGTCGCGATCGCGGTCGTCGCGGGGGCGGCGCTCGGGTTCGCGCAGGGCGCCCGCGCTCAGGAGATGACGCCGGAGATGATGGCGACCTGGCAGAAGTATTCGATGCCGGGAGAGCATCACCAGGTGTTGAACGGGATGGTCGGGAACTGGACGCACAAGGTCACGATGTGGATGATGCCGGACGCTCCGCCCATGGAGTCGACGGCCACTTCCACGGCGGCGCTTTCGATGGACGGCCGATGGGTGGAGGAGACCTTCACGGGCAGCATGTGGGGAATGCCCTTCGAGGGGAAGAATCTTCTCGGGTACGACAACTTCCGGAACGAGTACGTCTCGATCTGGCGAGACAATCTCTCCACCGCGCCGATGATCAGCCGCGGAACGTTCGATCCGGCGACCAAGACGTTCACCATGAACGCCACGGTGGACGACTTCATGACCGGTGCTCGCGACGTCCCGGTCCGTCAGGTGACGACGATCACCGACGACTCTCATGCGACGATGGAGATGTACATGCAGGGGCCGGACGGGAACGAGTTCCTCGGCATGCGGATCGAGAGCACGAAGGGGCAGTAGTGCCCGGCGGCCGCGAAGCGGGCGCGCCTGTCGAGGTCGCCCGCTTCCGCTGGCGGCACGAGGCCGAGATGGCGCTGGGGATCCTCGAGGACGAGGGAATCCCGGGCGCCGTCTTGGCGGACGACGTCGGGCGGACCTACGCCGGAATCGGCGAGGCCAGGATCGTGGTGCCGCCGTCGCACGAAGAGCGCGCCCGCGCGGTGCTGGCGGAGCTGCGGGAGGACGCGGAGGAGGAGTAGCTCAGCGCGGGAGGAGCGCCGGAAGCTCGTACGCGGCCCGCAGGAGCGACATCGGATGGACGACCCGTACCGGTGAGCCGATCGCGCGCAACCCGGCCGCGATCTGCACCATGCATCCGGGGTTTCCCGTGACGACCATCTCGGCGCCCGTCTCGACGATCCGATCGATCTTGCGTCGGCTCAGTCGGTCCGCCGCCTCGGGGTGGGTCAGGTTGTAGATCCCCGCCGAGCCGCAGCACCAGGTGGACTCGGCCAGCGGAACCACCTCGAGATCCGGGATCGCGGCCAGCACGAGCCGCGGCGCGCGCGCGACGCGCTGGCCGTGGATCAGATGGCAGGGGTCGTCGTAGGTCACCCGGATGCCGAACGCGCGCACCGGGCGCCTGAGCCCTTCCTTGACCAGGTGCTCGGTGACGTCGACCACGCGCCCCGAGAAGTCCGCCGCGCGCTCCGCCCAATCGGGGTCGTCCCGGAGCAACTCGCCGTACTCTTCCAGGAACGCGCCGCACCCGGCCGCGTTCGACACCAGCGTGTCCGCGCCCGATTCCTCGAACGCCGCCACGTTGATGCGTGCCTGTGCGCGCGCTTCCTCGCGGCGGCCCTGGTGCGCGTGGAGCGCGCCGCAGCAACGGAATCCCTCCGGCGACACGACACGCCAGCGGTTGTAGGCGAGCACCTGCGCCGAATCGGCGTTGATCTCGGGGAAGAGAATCGGCTGCACGCAGCCGGGATGGAGTGCGACGGTGCCGCGCGCCCGCGGGGCGGATCCACCCCCGACCGCGGCCGGCGCGAGCTCGGCCGGAATGCGCCAGCGGCGCGACTGTGGCGGGACGGGCGGAGCGAGCGAGAGGAATCGCGCGACGTCGGGGCGCCAGCGCTCGAGCCGCTTCGACCACCATCGCATGCGGCCCAGCGTCCGCTGATAGAGGCGCAGGAGCCGGGCGCCCAGCCGGAGCCTTCCCGGGCGTGGGAGCGCGTCGAGGAGGATCTCGCGCGGGAACGCGGGCGGGCGGCCCGCGGATTCCGCCGTTTCGATCACCGCGCGCGCGTCCTCGAGCAGGAGCCCGAACTCGACCCCCGCGGGGCAGGCGGTCTCGCACGCCCGGCAGCCGACGCAGTAGTACATCGCTTCGGCGAACGCGGGGTCGTCGGCCGCCATCTCCCCGCGATCCACCGCGCGCATGAGTCCGATCCTGCCGCGGGGGTTGGCGCGCTCGAGGGGGGTCAACGCGAACGTGGGACAGGACGGCAGGCAGAGCCCGCACTGGATGCAACGTGCGAGCCGGTCGCCGTCCACCTCGAGGAGCGACCCGCTCGTGGCGGGTGTCGACGTCGAAACGCTCAGGCCGTCGCCTCCGCGTGGCGCGGGTGGCCGAGCGGCGGATGCTCGCAGCGTGGGCCGGGCTCGAAGACCTTGCCGGGGTTCAGCACGTGGTTGGGGTCCAGCACGGCCTTGATCTGGCGCATGAAGCGAACCGACGCGTCGCCGACCTGCCGCGCCAGGAACCGGCGCTTGGCGAGCCCCACGCCGTGCTCGCCCGTGATCGTCCCGCCGAGGGCGATCGCCGCCGCGAAGATCTCCTCGAACGCGGCCTCCGCGCGCGCGATCGCGTTCCGGTCGCGGACGTCGGTCAGGCAGGTGGGGTGGAGGTTGCCGTCCCCCGCGTGGCCGAACACTCCGAACGTCGCGCCGTGCCGGTCCGCGATCTCGCGGATCCGCACGAGCATCTCGGGCACCGCCGAGCGTGGAACGGTGGCGTCTTCCAGGATGGCCGTCGGCCCCAGCCGGGCCAGCGCGCTGAACGCCGCGCGGCGCGCGCTCCGCAGGTCCTCCGCTTCCTCTTCGCTGGTCGCCCGTCGCACGCGCCTGGCGCCCAGCCGGCGGCAGATCGCCCCCACCGCGTGCGACTCGTCCTCGACCGCAGCGGGATGGCCGTCGACCTCGATGAGGAGGAGCGCCTCGAGTCCCTCGGGGATGCCGAGGTTCCCGAACGCCTCGACCGCGCCGATCGTCACCGCGTCCATGATCTCGAGCGTGCAGGGGACGATCCGCTCGGCCAGGATCGTGGCCACGGCCTCGCCGGCCGCCGCCAGCGAGCCGAAGCCGGCGAGGAGCGTCCGCGTGCGGACCGGCTTCGGGACGAGCCTGACGAGCACGCGCGTGAAGACGGCGAGCGTGCCCTCGCTCCCGATCAGCAGATCCTTGAGTCCGTAGCCCGCCACGTCCTTGACGGCCTTCCCGCCGAGACGGACCCACTCGCCGGTCGGCAGCACCGCTTCCAGGCCCTGCACGTAATCCTTCGTCACGCCGTACTTGAGGCCCCGCAGGCCGCCCGCGTTCTCGGCGACGTTCCCGCCGATCGTGCAGACGCGCATGGAGCCGGGATCGGGCGGGTAGAAGAGTCCCTCGGCCTCGACCGCTGCGTGGAGATCGGCGGTGACGACGCCGGGATCGACCCATGCCATGGCGTTGGCGACGTCGATCTCCTGGATGCGATTCCACGACGGAAACAGGAGCACGACGCTGGACTCCGTGGGAACCGCGCCGCCCGAGAGGCCGGTGCCCGCTCCGCGCGGGACGACCGCGAACCCCTCCTCGTTGGCGAGCGCGAGGATCGCGGCCACCTCTTCGGCGTCCTTCGGGATCACGATCGCCCCGGGGGTCTGTCGCAGGAGCGGCGTCGCGTCGGACGCGTAGGTCAGCAGGTCCTCGCGCGCGGTCAGCACGCGACCCTTGTGCGTGGCCTCCTGGAGCCCGACGAGCGCGCGATCGGTGAGCACGACGTCATACTATCGGTGGTAAGAGCCGCGCGGCCAGCCTAGCTTCCGCGCATGCGAATCGCCGTGTGCGTCGCGATCGTGATGGCCGCCGCAGCGTGCTCCCAGCGCGTGACGACCGAGGAGGAGTTCGCGCAGCGAGAGCGCGAGCGGCCGCTCGTGGCGGTGCCTACGGGCGGGTTGGCGGGGACCGGCGCGCCGCAGGCGGGCCCCATGAGCGCTCCGCCGGAAACGGCGGCGGATGCGGCGCAGGAGATTCGCGGTACGATCGAGGCGCCGGCGGCGGCGACGGGCGGTGTGCTCTTCGTCTTCGTGCGCGCCGCCGGTGCGACCGGCGGACCGCCGCTCGCGGTCCAGCGCATCCCGTCGCCTTCCTTCCCGCTCGATTTCTCGATCGGCCCACGGGACGCGATGGTCGCGAGCGGCCCGTTTCCGGAGCGCGTGACGATCGAGGCCCGGCTCGACGGCGACGGAAACGCCATGACCGAAGAGCCCGGCGACCTCTCCGCCAGGAGCGAGACCGCACCCGGCGCGTCGGGCGTCACGCTCGCGCTCGCCGCCGAAGGCGCGTGATCGTCCGTCCGCTTCCGGACGGTATCCTCTGCATCCGACAGCTCGACCACGCGGCGTTCTCCGGAGAGCTCGCTCGGGCCTGGGGCGGGGCGACGCCAGCGCTGGCCCCCCGCGCGCCGGTCGAGCTGGCGATCGCGCGCCACGATGCGGGCTGGGCCGAGACCGATCGCGATCCCGCGCGGAACCCGGCCACCGGGCTCCCGCACACCTACCGCACCTGGCCCTCCGCCGCCGCGCTCGAGGTCGCGGAGCGATCGGTGGCGATCGTGGGCGCCGAGGACCCCTACGCGGGGTGGCTCGTCAGCCGGCACTTCGCCTCGTTCCACGCGGGATCGGAAGCGCCGGCCGCGCGCGCGTGGGTGACGGCACAGGTCGGCCACCGCGCCGAACTCCTGTCGCGAGCGTGGCCGCGGGTCGGGCGCGAGCTGCTCCACCCTCACGTGCTCGAGGCGAACTTCGACTGGCTCCAGCTCCTCGACGCGCTGTCGCTCGCTCTCTGCGAAGCTTGGGAATCCTGGGAGAGCCGCGAGACGTGCGCGGAGTACGGCGAGCGGACGACGACGTTCCGCTACCGGCGGCAGGGCGCCGCGGACGACCCGCTGCGGGTCGAGGGTCGGGTCGAGCCGTGGCCGTTCGCGCACCCGGAGGTTCGAGGCACGATACCGGCGCTCCGGCTTCCGCCGGGTCCCTGGGCCGATGGGCAGTCTCTCTCGCGTGCTTGGCGCGACGCGGCTCCGATCACTGTGGAGATGACCCTGGGCCGTGGGTAGATTCGGCCCGATGAAGGCCGACGCCGACTCCCGGATCGCGACGACCGCCCGCCCTCGCGACACCGCGACGAAGCCCGGCACTCCTGCCGGCTACCGCGCCGCGCGTGAGGGGGCCGCGCTCTTCGAGCGCCCGGGATCGACGCTCGTCGAAGTGACGGGATCGGAAAGGCTGCCGTACCTGAACAGCCTCTGCACGAACAAGCTGATCGACCTAGATCCCGGCCGCTCGGCTCGGGCATTCCTGCTCGTCCCCACGAAGGGGCGCGTCCTCGCCGACTTCCTCGCGTGCGAGACCGGCGCGGCGACCTGGCTCGAGTGTCAGGGAGGTTGCGCGCCGACCGTGATGGAGCTCCTCGGGAAGTACTACTTCGGCCAGGACGTCGCCTTCCACGACCGGGCGGAGGCGTGGCGCGTGCTCGCGCTCGTCGGGCCGGACGCGGGCCGGATCCTGACCGGAATCCTCCCCGACGTTCCGCCAGGCGAGGAAGGCATGCACGAGGAGAGC
>DASSBK010000241.1:0-2095 GCA_035698825.1 Gemmatimonadota bacterium | reverse complement strand
GAAGTACGGCTGGATCTCGCGGACGTGATCGAGGTTGACGATCGTCGAGCGGTGAACGCGAACGAAACGGCGGGGATCGAGCTGCTCGGCCAGACCCGAGAGCGTCTCCCGGGTCGTGTACGTCTGCGCGGCGGTGTGGATCCGGACGTTGTAGTCGGCGGCCTCGATCCACTCGATCTCGGCCACTCGCACGAACCATGCGTGATCCTGGCTGCGCACGACCAGTCGCTCGATCCAGCGCGTGCCCGGCGCCGGCGGGGCGCCGCCCTCGATCTCTCCGTTCCCGCTGCCGTGCAGCGCGCGGACCACGGCGTCCAGCTTGCGGCGCAGGGAGTCGCCGGACTCCATGCGCAGCTGCGCGCGGGCGTGGACGAGCGCCTCGTCGAAGCGGTCGTCGTCGAAGGGCTTCATGATGTAATCGAGGGCGTGCACCTCGAACGCCCGAACGGCGTAATGGTTGTAGGCGGTCACGAAGATCACGACCGGCGGACGGGCGCGGGACAGCGACTCCAGGACTTCGAAGCCGCCCATCTCGGGCATCTGGACGTCCAGGAACAGCAGGTCGGGGTCGATCTCGGGAATGGCCAGCGCGGCCTTCCTGCCGCTGTCGAACTCCCCGGCCAGCTCGAACCCTTCGCGGTCCTCGAGGAGTCGCACGATGCGCCGTCTCGCCAGGGGCTCGTCGTCGACCACCACCACGCGAATCGCGCTCACGGCCGGGGCCCTCCTCCGTTCGAGCCGTTGGCGGCCACCGTCGAGTACGGGATCCGAACCCGCACGCGGAACCCGCCGGCGCTCGGCCGGTCGATCGTAAGTTCGTGGGTCTCGGGATAGAGCCGCTCCAGCCGGGCGCGGGTGTTGCGGAGCCCTACGCCTTCTCGCGGCGCGCGCTCGCCGAGCGCTCCCGCGCCGTCGTCCTCGACGGTGAGCGAGAGGCTGCCGGCCTCGCGGGCGGCCGACACGAGGATGCGGCCCCCGCGCTGGAGCGGCGCGATGCCGTGCCGCACGGCGTTCTCCACGAGGGGTTGGAGAAGCAGGCTCGGAACGCGGGCCTCGAGCACATCCGCCCGCACGTCGAGCTCGATCCGCAGCCGGTCCGAGAATCGCTCGCGCTCGATGTCCAGGTACAGCTGCAGGGTCTCGAGCTCGCGAAGCAGCGAGACCTCCTGCTGATCGCCGGTGTCGAGCGTCGTCCGGAGCAGGTCGGCGAGGCGGGCGATCATCCGCCGCGCGGCGCGCACGTCCTCGTCCATGAGGGACGAGATCGCGTGCAGGGTGTTGAAGAGGAAGTGAGGCTGGAGCTGGGTCCGCAGGGACTGGAGCTGCGCCTTCGCCAGCTCCGCCTCCAGGCGCGAGGCGTGAACCGTGCCTCGCACGTATCGGCGGTAGTATTCGATCGCGTAGACGAGTCCCAGGATCGCGAAGTAGATGAGGACCGTGAACTCGAGATACGTCGGGAGCATCCAGTCCAGGTAGGCCGACGAAAAGGACCGCTCCGGAGGCACGGGGGAGACGGCCCGCATGCCCGCCAGGGCGAGCGCGAGATGGGTGGCGCCGACCGCGATCCCGGCCACGAGGTGGACGGGGAGAGCGATCCAGGGGCTCGAGCGCTCGAGCGAGAACCGGCGGCCCAGGGCCAGGACGAACGGAGTGAGCAGGACCCAGGGGTACCACGCCGCGAACTGGTAGAGCATGGCGGACCGCATCGAAACCGGGTCCGGCGTGACCGCCATGCGCGCGTAGTAGACGACCGTCCCGATCAGGCTGGGGATCGACCAGAGGAGGAGGACCAGCCCCCAGAACCTCCAACGGCGTACGAGGCGCGTGACCGGCTGCAGCGGGTGTCTCCCTGATGGATGGCTTCGTCGGGGCGCGGTCGCGGCCCGACAGATTAGCATGCTCGCGCGAGCGCCGGCAGCCCGCCACCCGCACGCAGCGAACGGCCGGAATCGCACGGCGAAAAGCCGGCGGCTGGCAGCAGGACGCCGGCCGTTCGCTGCAGGACCGTGGCGTGTCCCGGCCCCGGCGGCCAGCATGGGGGCATGGGAGCGAGCCGCATGCCCGCGGTCGGCGTGTTCCTCGTGGGGGTGTTCCT
>DASSBK010000240.1:0-29150 GCA_035698825.1 Gemmatimonadota bacterium | reverse complement strand
TCGCGCGCGCGCGGCGCGTCCGCAAGCGCCTCGGCGGCGGCATGCGGCAGGCGGGGATCCTGGCGGCGGCGGGGATCTACGCGCTCGAGCGGAACGTGGACCGCCTGACGGACGACCACGTGCTGGCGAAGGAGATCTCCGCCGGCCTTTCCGAGCTGGACGGCGTCGACGTCGACTTGGGTCACGTGCAGACCAACATCGTCCTCGTGCGGGTCACGCGGCCCGGGCTCGCGGCATCCGAGCTCGTGCGCGAGCTGGGGGAGTGGGAGGTGCGCGCGCTCGCCACGTCTCCGTCGCAGATCCGGCTCGTGACGCATCTCGACGTCCCGGAGAGCGCCGCGCGCGAGGTGCCGCGCCGCTTCCACGAAGCCCTGCGCTCGCTGAAGCCTGCGGCGAAGGGAGGTGGGCGCTGAGGATCGTCGTGATCGGGGCCGGGGAGGTCGGCTACCATCTCGCCGCCCGGCTCTCCGCCGAGCAGCACGAAATCACCGTGGCCGGCGCGCCGGCCGCCCGACCGAAACGTACGCCACGCTGCCTGCCGGAACGCTGTGGGTGCTGTCCGTCCTCATGCTCCTGGGGCGCCTGGAGCTGTACACGGTCCTCATCCTGCTGACGCGCGGGTACTGGCGCCGCTAGCCGCGCTCATCCCTCGCCGGCCCGCGTCCATCCCTCGGGACGGGCGCGATCCCGTCCCCGCCGCAACCCTTTCCGGGACCGCGGAGTCCAACAGGCGGTTGACAAGTCGATGGAATCTGCTAGAATTCTAGCAGATGCTAGATATCTAGCATCACCGGTCCGCTGAAACCCCGGCGCCCGAACCCTCGTCAAGGACATTCATGAAGACAATCCCGATATCCATCATGTTCCTCGCGGCGCTGGGCGGACCCGGCAGCCTGCTCGGGCAGACCCCCGACGCCGATGCCCCGTCGGCCCAGACCCAGGCCCCGGCGGATGCGGATGGGTGGAGCCCACAGGACCATCCGACGCTGGAGATCCGCCGCGCGCCCGGGGCGATCGAGATCGATGGCGTCCTCGACGATGCGGGCTGGGTGGATGCCGCGCGTGCCACCGGCTTCGCCGAGAACTATCCCGACATCCGCGCCCGCCCACCGGTCGAGAGCGAGGTCCTCGTCACCTACGATGACCGGAACCTCTACCTGGGGTTCATCGCCTACGACGACCCGGCCACGCTCCGGACCCGCATCAGCGACCGGGACCAGATCTGGTCGGACGACTACTTCGGGATCCTGCTCGACACCTACGGGGATGCGTCGTGGGCGTACTACCTGTTCGCCAACCCCTCCGGCGTGCAGGGCGACTCGCGCTTCGCGGAGTCGGCCGGTGAAGACGACGGCTTCGACATCATCTACGAGACCGAGAGCACGATCACCGACGACGGCTACGTGGTCGAGATGGCCGTCCCGTTCGAGAGCCTCCGGTTCCCCGACCGGCCGGAGCAGGTGTGGCGGGCGACGTTCTGGCGCACGCGGCCGCGCGACAGCCGCGATCAGTACACCTGGGCGGCGACGACCCGCGGCGAGCAGTGCTTCCCCTGCCAGTGGGGGACGCTGACCGGGATCCGGGGCGTGCGCTCGGGCGGAGCGCTGGAGCTGTTCCCGGCCGTCACGGCCTCGACCTCGGGCGCGCTCGAGGATCTCGAGGACCCGACCAGCGACTTCGGGGACTACGACACCGACGCCGAGGCCTCGCTCGGCCTCCGCTATGCCTTCCCGGTCGGACTCACGGCCGAGGCGACGCTCAATCCCGACTTCAGCCAGGTCGAGTCGGACGTCGCCCAGGTGGACGCGAACACGACCTTCGCCCTGTTCTTCCCCGAGCGGCGCCCGTTCTGCCAGGAGGGAAGCGACCTCTTCGAGTCGTACTGGAGCCCCGTCTACACGCGGCAGATCAATGATCCCACCGTGGCCGGCAAGCTGATCGGCCGCATGGGACGGACGACCCTGGCGTACCTCGGCGCCCGCGACGAGCACTCGCCGCTCCTCCTGCCCTTCCAGGAGCGGAGCTTCGTGGACGTGGCGGGCGCCAGCGTGTCGAACATCCTGCGCGCGCGGCGAACCTACGGGAGTCAGAACTCCTACGTCGGCGGCCTGTTCACCGACCGCCGCTTCGAGGAGGACGGCGGGGGATCGGGCACCAACTGGGGAATCGACGGCCTGCAGCGGATCCCCGGCGAGATCCGGTTCGAATACCAGCTCCTGGGGAGCCACACCGTAGAGCCCGAGGAGGCCGGAACGACCGCCGCCCTCGGCGAAGAGACGTTCGACGACGGCGAGCACACCTCCGTCTTCGACGGCGAGTCGTACGGGGGGTTCGCCCAGTACACGAGCGTCGAGCGCATCGGCCGGCGCTGGTTCTCCGACGTCGATTACTGGGCCGCCAGCCCGACGTACCGCGCCGACAACGGGTTCGAGACGCGCAACGACTTCCGGCGGCTGAGCACGTTCCAGGAGTTCAACTTCCGCCCCGAGACCTCGTGGCTCGACCAGTTCACGGCCGATATCTGGCTGGAGCGCAACTGGACCTACGACATGGACGACGTGAAGTGGCAGGAGATCGAGCCGACGGTCGAGTTCAACCTGAAGGGCCAGACGTTCGTCGAGGCGGGGTATTCGTGGAACCGCGATCAGTTCGAGGGGATCGATTTCGAGGGGATGAAGTCGTGGTGGCTGTACGCGGAGTCGAACGCCAGCGAGCTGGTCCAGGGCAGCTTCTACATCGAGGCGGGCGACCAGATCTCCCGGAACTCCGACCCGCCGGTCCTGGGCGATGCGTTCTATGTCGAGCTATCCGGAGACATCAAGCCGTTCGCGCGAATGACGGTCGAGCCGTCGCTCATCTACTCGCGCCTCGACCGGGCCGACGACGGCGAGGAGATCTTCAGCGGCTGGATCTTCCGGACTCGCAACACGCTCAGCTTCTCGCGGCAGCTGTTCCTCAGGCTCGTGCTCCAGTACGACGATTTCGACCAGCAGTTCAACGTCGAGCCGCTCGTGACGTACAAGCTGAACCCGTTCACGCTGTTCTACATCGGCTCGACCCAGGTCTTCCGCGAGTTCGCGGACCCGCGGGACGAGCTCACTCCCGTCGAGCGCCAATACTTCGCGAAGTTCCAGTACCTGTTCCGGATGTAGCTCGGGTCGCATCCTGCCCGCAGGAGGACGCGCGGAGCCCTACGGGAGGAGATGTACGTTCTTCAACGCCCGATGATGGTGGCTCCGCCGAGAAGCCTGTCGCCGTCGTAGAAGACGACCGACTGGCCGGGCGCGATCGCGCGCTGCGGCGCGTCGAAACGGAGCCGGACGGAGCGGGAGGAGCCCGGGATCAGCCGGGCCGGCGCGGCCGCCGAGCGGTAGCGGATCTGGGCCTGGACGGCGATCGGCTCCCGCGGCGGCTCGACGAGCCAGTTCGCGTCCTCCGCTTCGAGATCGTGGGAGTAGAGCTCTTCCTCGCCTCCTACCACGACCGTGTTCCCGGCCGCGAAGGCTGTGACGTAGAGCGGGCGCTCGGCGGTGACGCCGACGCCCCGACGCTGGCCCACCGTCAGGAACGCGCTTCCGGCGTGCGTGCCGAGGAGCTCGCCGCGCGTCGAGAGAACGGGCCCCGGCGCGAATCGGTCGCTGGCCAGCTCCGGGCGCTCCGCCCGCTGACGCTCGAGGAAACCGCGCAGGTCGCCGTCGGGGATGAAGCAGATGTCCTGGCTCTCGGGCTTCTCCGCGACCGCGAAGCCGAGCTCGCCCGCGCGCGCCCGCACGTCGGTCTTCGATAGACCCCCGAGCGGGAAGAGGGCTCGCTCGAGAAGCGGCCGCCCCAGCCCCCAGAGATAGAACGTCTGGTCCTTGGCCCGGTCGGCGGGGCGCAGGATCGCCACCTCTCCCCTCATCCCGTCGCCCTCCCTGTCGCGGAAATCTGTGACCTCGTCGCGGAAATCCGCGCCGCACCCGCGGACGGCACGCGCATAATGGCCGGTGGCGACGAATTCCGCGCCCAGAAGGCGCGCCTTCCGCCACAGCTGCGGGAAGCGCACGAACCGGTTGCAGCGCACGCAGGGATTCGGCGTCCGGCCGGCAGCGTACTCCTCGACGAAGGGGTCGATGACCGCCTCGCGGAAGGGCCCCTCGAAGTCGAGCACGTGGTGGGGGATGCCGAGCGAGCGCGCCACCCCGCGCGCGTCCTCGATCGCCTCCAGCGAGCAGCAGGCGGATGCGGAGAGCTCCTCCGGCACGTGGCTGTAGCAGAAGTTCTTCATCGTGATCCCGACGACGTCGCAGCCGCGCTCGACGAGGAGCGCCGCCGCGACGCTCGAGTCGACGCCGCCACTCATAGCCACCACGACGCGCGTGCCGGGTGCAACGTCCTGCCAGGTGTCTCGGATCGCGATCATGCACCCAAGATACCGTCGTGGGGAGTCCGGCGCAGAATGGGCGCCGGTACCGCGCGGGGAGCGTCCGAACCGGGGCGAGAGCTAGATCGTGACGCGGGGTGGCGGCGGGGTCGCGCCGGCGGCCGGCCTGGTCACCTCATCGCGCTCGATCTTGCCGTCCAGCAGGAACACCTCGCGGCGCGCGTGGGCGGCGATGTCGGGCTCGTGGGTCACGAGGATGATCGTGTTCCCGTCGGCCTGGAGCTGGTCGAACACGCTCATGATCTCGGCGCTCGTCTTCGAGTCCAGGTTTCCGGTCGGCTCGTCGGCGAGGATGATCGAGGGGTCGGTGACGAGCGCGCGGGCGATCGCCACCCGCTGGCGCTGGCCGCCGGAGAGCTCGTTCGGCTTGTGGGTCGCACGGTCCTCGAGGTCGACGGCCCGGAGGGCCCCCAGCGCCCGCTCGCGCCGCTCTTCGGAGCCCACCCCGGCGTAGACCAGCGGCAGCTCGACGTTGTGGAGCGCGGTCGCGCGGGGCAGCAGGTTGAACGTCTGGAACACGAAGCCGATCTCGCGGTTCCGCACGTGGGCCAGCTCGTCGTCGTCGAGCTGGCTCACCTGCCTGTCGTTCAGCCAGTACTCGCCGGAGCTCGGCGAGTCGAGGCAGCCCAGCAGGTTCATGAGCGTCGACTTGCCCGACCCCGAGGGGCCCATGATCGCCACGTACTCGCCGCGCGCGATGTCGAGATCCACGCCGTCGAGGGCATGGATCCGCTCGGAGCCCATCTCGTAGATCTTCTCGAGGCCGCGGACATGGATCAGCGGGCGGCCGTCGATACGCTCCCGGCTCACGAGTCCTCGCTCGAAGCCGCAGCCTCCTCGATCTTGACAGGAGCGCCGTCGGTGAGGTCGCGCAGCGCCTCGTAGCTGCCGCTGACGACCTGGTCGCCCTCCTCGAGCCCGCTCAGCACCTCGAAGTATCGGTCGCCGCTGATCCCCACGCGGACGGGCACGAACACCGCCTCCCCGTCGCGCACGACGAAGACGCCCTCCTTCTCGACGACACCCTCCGCGGAGGCCGAGTCGTCGGAGACCGAGCGCACGACGAGCGACTGGATCGGGATCGCCAGCACGTTCTCGCGCCGCGCGGTGACGATCTCGGTGGAGGCCGAGAGCCCGGAGCGGGGAGAGGGGAAGTCGTCGGTCAGCGTGATCTTCACCTCGTAATCGGTGGCGCCCGGGGCCGGCCCGCCGGCGGTCGGGACGATGATGGGACTCGTGGCCACTTCGGTCACCTCGCCGCTGAACGTCGTGTCGGGGAAGGCGTCCACCGTCACCCGCGCCTCCTGGCCCGTCTCGATGTTCACGACGTCGGTCTCGTCGACCTCGACCGTCGCCTCCATGACGCCGAGATCGGAGATGACGACCAGCACGGTCCCCGGCTGGTTCATGGTGCCGATCATCGCCACTTCGCCCTCCTCGACGTTGACGCGCGTGACGACGCCGTCGATGGGGCTGGTGTAGGTCACGCGGTTCAGCTCATGCCGTGCGCTGGTGGCCGAGGCCTGGAGCTGGCCGACCCGCGACCTGGCCGCGGCGACGTTCGCCTCGCGCGAGCGCATCTCGGCGCGTGCCTGGTCGAGCTCGGCGCGCGGGACGAGGTCCGCCTCGGCGAGCTCGAGCGTCCGCTCGTGGTTCTCGCGGGCCAGCTCGAGCTGCGCCTCGGCCGCCCGTAGCTCGGCGCGCGCCGCCTCCACTCCGGCCGCCTGGCCGCGGGCCCCGGCCTCGGCGATCACCGGATCGAGCTGGAGCAGGAAGTCGCCCCGCGACACGTGCTGCCCCTCGATCACGCCGATCCGCACCACCTCACCCGGTGTCGTGGCGCTGATCGACACCGACTGCTTGGCCTCCAGGGTCCCGCTGGCGCTGACGATCGACGTGAGATCGCGGAGCTCCACGCGCTCGACCTCCACTTCGGTGCCCGTCTCGCGGCTGCTGAGCACGCTGAAGACGATCAGCAGCACGGCGATCACCGCGCCTCCGAGGATCATCCATTTCTTCTGCGGGCGCTTCATGGCCGGTCGACCTCGGCGGGAAGGAGGTTCAGGCCCGTGGCCAGCTCGAGCTGGACCAGGGCGAGGTAGAAATCATAGGTCGCGGTGATGAGATCGACGTCCGCCTGTGCCGATCGCGTCCGGGCGTCGACGAGGTCGACGAACGATCCGGTTCCGGTCCGGTAGCGCCCCTCCCCCAGCCTGAGGTCCTCGGCTGCCAGCTCTACCGAGCGGCGCGCGACCTGATGGCTCGCGTAGGCGGTCTCGAGGCGCGAGAACGCGGTCCGCACGTCCTCCTCGATCTGGAGCGACCGACTCACCTCCTCCGCCCGCGCGGACTGGAGGGCGGCGTTGGCCTGGCTGGTCTGGTTGTGGCGCTCGAACCCGCTGAACACCTGCCAGTTGAGCGCCAGCCCGAGGAAGCTCTGCTCGGCGAAGTCCGACCATGCGAAGTCGATGGTATCGGCGGCGGTTCGCTGGATGCTGTACTGGAGGGACAGGCTCGGCAGGTATGCGGTGCGGGCGATCCAGAGCTGCGCGGCATCCGCCTCCTGCCGGGCGCGCGACTCCCGCAACGAGGGGTGGTCGCGCAGGGCACGCGCCGTCAGGTCCCCGATCTCGTAGGCCGGCTCGAAGACCTGGAAGGCAGTCGTCAGCGAGAGCGGCCGGTCCGGAAGCGCCCCGCCCAGCAGGCGGCGCAACCCGAGGCGGGCTTCCTCCATCTGCTGGGTCGCCTGGAGCACCGCCACCTCGGCACGGTTCAGCTCGATCTCGGCCAGGAGCACGTCGGACTTCGTCACGCTGCCGACGTCGTACCGGCCCCGGGCCAGCTGCAGCTGGCGCGTGCGACTGTCGATCTCCGCGCGCGCTCGCTCGACCAGCGCCTGCCTGCGGCGAGCTTCGAGGTACTGGGTCTCGATCTGCGTAGCCGTGCTCAGCGTCTGCAGGTCGTACCCGGCGATCGCCTGATCGACGTTGGCCCGGGCGCTCTTCAACCGCAACAGGTCGCGACCGGAGTCGAGCAAGGAATGCGTGATATCCCACGAATAGCCGGTGTTGTACGACTCGGGGCTGTCGAACTCGCTGCCGAAGAGGACGAACGTTCCCTGATCCACGTGTTGCAGCTGGCCCGAGAGGTTCACCCGCGGCAGGAAGTTGCCGTACGCGTCCCACACCCCGGCCCCCGCCGCCGAGCGGTTGTAGCCGGCCGTCAGGACGTCGGGGTTCCGCTGGAGGCCGAGGTTCAGGGCTTCGCGGAGTGACAGCGGCAGGCTGTCGGCATCGGCCACCTGGGCGAAGACGGGCACCGGTGACAGTACCAGGCCCAAGAAGAGCGCGAGTGTGCCGGGCGTCAAACGCAGCATCGTTCTCTTGGGTGAAAGGGGGGACGGTCGGATGACGGACGAATGGACGGAATCTGCAGCTTCAGCGTTCAATGCGCGAGGTCTCCCGGATCTCCACGGTGTCGCCGTGGCGGACCAGCCGGAGCGTGCGTTCGGCGGAGACGAGGTCGAAGCGGCCCTCGGCGGTCGCGATGCGCGCCGAGGCGGGAGCGCGATCGAGCGCGGCCTGCGCGTACGCGTCGGCGAATCGCTCGGCCATCGCCGGAGAGTCCCACAGCGTCACCCAGACGTAGCGTGTCGGGCCCGAGGGATCGCGCCACAGGCCGTATCGGTCGCCGTCCCAGCCGCTGGCGGCGACGGCGGCGAGCGCGGTGTCGGCGAGCGTGGCGGCGAGCGCGAGTCGGGTCCCGAATTCCCCCCAGCTCCCTTCGGTGAGCATGCCGGGTGCGAGAGAGTCCATGGGCAGGGTGACGGCTCGTGGCTGGTCTCGGTCGTCGAAATACCGTTCCGGATGGAGGATCTGCTCTGTCGATGCGGGCGGGTCTCGGTACAGGCCGTCGACGGCGTTCCAGCCCCCACGGCCGAGGGCCTCCCGCACGAAGTCCGAGCCCTCGACGTAGGGAAAGAGGAGAAGCCGCTGGAGCGCCCGCGGAGCCGCGTCGAAGGTCGGGTAGCCGGCCCCCATCCCGGGGGACCCCTCCTCCAGGAGGCTCGCGACAGGGGGCAGGTCTTCGATGCCGGCGCCCACCGGCTCCAGCAGGAACGCGATCATCGCGGCCATCGCATCCCCCTCGGCGACGGCGGCGCGGGCGAGTGCCCCGTCCTCTGTCGGGGACAGCGCGGAAAGCCACCGCTCCAGGTCGAAATGCTGGTCCTGGAGGGCATGGGTGACCTCGTGGGCGACCACCCCGCGCTGGAGCAGCCGGGGCAACCAGTCGGCCAGATAAAACGTTTTTCGGGCGGGATCGTAGTATCCGGCGATCTGCTCGACGTAGAGGCGCACGACCAGATCCTCGAGGTCCGTTCCCGGTGGGATCATCCCCGTGTGGACGAGCAGCGCCTCGTAGGCCTCCCATTGCCGGGGGGGCATCTGGTCGGAGAGCGAGGCGCGCGCGTATTCGGCGACCGTCGCCTTGTCGCTGACCTCGAAGTCGATGGGATGGAGGATCGCGAGTCCGCGGATTCCGGCCACCTGGCCCGCGATGGCGCGTGCCTCGGCGAGCAGATCGGGAGCCGGCGACTGCGCGCGCGCGGGAACGCAGAAGCCGAGCGCGAGCGCTGTCGCGAGGAGCCGTGCCGCGCGCGATGTGCAAAAAGGTGGAATCATGCGCATCGCGGCCGTAAGATAGAGGGGGAACGGAGGAGCGTGTAATGCGGCGATCGAGAGAATGGCTCGGGCTGTTCGCGGCGTCCGCGTTCAGCCTCTGTATCGCGGCCTCCGCCGCGGCGCAGGACGTGAGCCCGCTGACCCCGATGGCGGGGAAGGACGGCCCGCGCTCGGAGCCGACCGTGGAGACGCCGCCCAACGGGCAGGGCGTCGTGGTTCCGCTCCCGCAGGCCGCCAATCGCGTCGAAGCCGCCGACCGGGCGCGTATCCGGGTGACGGCGGCGCTCCCCGCGAGCTGGACTTCGGTCTCCACCCGCTATCAGCCGTACTGGTCGGGCGTTCAGCCGGCCGGCGCGTTCGGCATCGAGAGCTGGTCGCCGTGGTTCGCGGCCAGCGGCTTCACTCCCGTCCTCTCCCCACATCCCTTCTTCTCTCCGTGGGGACTCCTCAGCTACGACGGCTGGATGTACGACCGCTACCGGGCCATCTGGGGAGGCGCGCGCACTCCGGACGAGAGCCCCGACGCCGCGCTGTGGTTGCAGCGCGGCGATCGCGCCATGCTCGAGAACCGGCCGCGCGAAGCGGCGCAGGCGTACCGCCGTCTCACCCAGATCGCGCCCGAGCTGCCGCTCGGCTACTTCGGGCTCGGAATCGCGCTGGCGGAGCTAGGCGAAGACGACGACGCGGCCGCTTCGCTCCGTCAGGCCATCGATCGCTATCCGGGCTGGCTACCCCCGTCCGTGGACTGGATCGCCCTCGTGGGCGATGGAGCGCGGATGGCCCGGCTCCTCACGACGACCGCGGGACGCGCGGAACGGGGAGACAGGGCTAGTGTATTCGTGGCCGGGGTCATGAGCCTTTACGGAGGAGAGCCCAGCGCCGGCCGTGCCTATCTCGCCGCAATTCTGCCCGACGAGCACGCCCAGATCCTGCTGTCCCGAAGCGAAAGCTCCGGCCGCTGACTGGGCAGGAGCCTCCGGGTCGCCAGTCCAGTCATCCCGTTCGAAGGAAATGACCTATCCACGGCTGGGGGCGTTACTTCCGTTATCGGGGATGAATGGTACAGCAATTGCGTAAGGGCGAGGGCGAGATGATGGAGCTTCACGACCCTATGCTCTCGGACGCCGCTACGACCCAGTACTGGGAGGTCGGCGGTCATCCCAATTTCCTTCTCAGCGTGGACGAACGCGTGATCGCCGCCCGCGAGCGCCTGAGCCAGGTGGCGGACACCTCCCTGACCGTGCTCCTGTGCGGCGAGCGGGGCGTCGGCAAGGAAATGGTGGCCCGGGGGATCCACGAGCTCTCCGGCCGCCGCGAGAAGCCCTTCGTGACGCTCAACTGCTACGCGATTCCCCGGGCGTCCATCGAGCGCGAGCTGTTCGAGAACGGGTTCGCGGGAAAGGCCGGGACCGCGGAAGACGGCACCCTGTACATCCACGGCATAGAGCTGTTGTCTCGCGAAGTGCGGGATCGGCTGGTGGGATGGAAGCGGGACCGGGTGGAGGGCTCGGGTCCGGAGCCGCGATTCGTCCTGAGCTGCGAGCAACCCTCGCTGGACGCCGATTCGCTCTCCACGCTGGAGCGCGCCTGGTCCGCCGCGGGAGGCGTCGTGCGCATCGACATCCCGCCGCTGCGCGACCGGCCGGAAGACATCCCGCTGCTCGCCAATCACATCCTTCAGAAGTACGGGCCCTTCTATGGCTCGAGGATCCGCACGCTCCGCAGCGGGTTCCTCCGATTCCTGCAGAGCTATCGGTGGCCGGGGAACGGCCGCGAGCTCGAGCGCGTGATCCGCCGGTTCCTCGTCGTCGAGGACGAGGAGGCGATCCGTGAGGAGCTCGGCAGCAAGCAGCCGACGCAGGATGCGCCGATCGATCAGATGCTCGAGTCGGGCGTGGAGCTCAGGGACATCGTTGCGCGCGAGGTTGCCAGGGTCGAGGGCCGCGCCATTTCCTATGCGCTTCGCCGCGCGCGCTGGAACAAGAAGCGAGCGGCAGCCGACCTGGGCGTGAGCTACAAGACGCTGCTCAACAAGATCAAGGACCTCGAGCTGGAAGTCTGACCCCGCTCGTTCGGCGGCGCCCTCCTTCCGCGCCGTCGCGCATCGCGAATCCCGAGTAGAATGCAATCCGCCTCGCAGAATCCTGCCTGAATGGTTCGCGCGCGCGCCTGCTTCCGCGGGCGACGGGCAGGGACCCCTTCCGCGCTCGCGGAAGGGCGAGTGAATCGGTTGCTCGCCTCCGTGCTGTCCGAGTGGAACCTCGTGGGCACGATCGTGGAAGCGCCGTCCCTACGCGGCGCGCGGACTTCCGCGTTCGGTTCCGATGCCTTCCTCGCGGGCGAGAGTCGGCCGGCCTCCCCCAGAAATCGACGGCATCCCGTTTCACAGCTCCGCGTAGCGGTTGGTACAGGCGCTGCCAAGGGAATGGCCCGGACGGCGAGACCAACACGGACAACCCCGAAAGGGAGACCGCATGACCGCACGGACCCCACTGCCCCCGAGACGCGACGAGGCTGAAATGCCCGTCCCCGGCGGTGCCTGGCTGAGGGCGGACGACGGACAGGACCTCGCGGAGTATGCGATCCTCGTCGGTCTCATTGCGTTGGTTGTAGTTGGGGCAGTGACGCTGTTCGGCGGGCAGCTCGTGGCGATGTACGACTCGTTCGTCTCCACACTGCCCTTCGGTTAGTCGAGAACCCGTAACTGGCCGAAAGGCCGGGAGGAGCAATGCTGCTGAACCTGTGGAACGCCCTTCGGAGCGACGAGTCCGGTCAGGACCTGGCCGAGTACGCGCTGCTCATCGCGCTGATCGCCATCGTGGTGATCGCCGCCGTTACGCTGCTTGGTGGAAACATCAGCACGGTGTTCAACAACATCGCCGGCGCGTTGAACGTCGGAAGCTGAGAACCAGCAGTCGCAAGTGTAGGTGCAGTTGCAAGTCAAGGCCGGGGTCCGATCGGGGGAGCGGGCCCCGGCCACTTTATCCCACTCAACCGTGAACACTCCCTCGAGAAGACAGGCCGCATGAACCAGGTCGCCGCATCCACCGCTCTCCTTGCCCTGATCCTCCTGGCGGGCGTCTCCGATCTCCGCACACGCCGCATCCCGAACGCGCTGACAGTGACCGCACTGGGCATCGCGCTCGCGCTGCGGGGCGCGACCGGAGTCGAGCCGCTGGCGAGTGGGCTCGCCGGAGCGTCGATCGCGTTCGCGACCGCCGTCCCGCTGGTGCTCCTGGGAGGGCTCGGTGGCGGCGATGCCAAGATGCTGGCCGCCGTGGGTGCCTTTCTGGGACCGGCCGGCCTGCCCAGCATGCTGCTCGTGACCGCCCTCGTGGGCGGAGCGATGGGCGCGTTCGCCGTGGCCAGGCGTGGGGCCTTCGGAGCCACGGTGACGCGCTGTCGCGCGATCCTCGCCTCACCGTTCGGAATGTCGACGGAGCCGCTGCCGCGGCTCGGCGCTCCCGGGGCGATCGCGATTCCGTACGGGGTGGCGATCGGCGCTGGCGCGCTCGCCGGCTGGTGGATGCCGTGAGCCGCCGCCTCCAACACGACGCCGGCCAGTCGCTCGCGGAGTTCGCGATCCTGCTCCCCGTCCTGATGGGGGTCGTGATCGGGATCTTCGAGTTCGGCCGTGCATGGAACGTGGACCAGGTGCTCACCAACGCGGCTCGCGAGGGCGCGCGCCTGGCGGTGATCGAGACAAGCTCCGAGGGGGACGTGATCGAAGCCGTGGAGACGGCGCTGACCAATGCGGCCCTGGATCCATCCGCGGCCACGATCTCCGTCGACGGGGTGGAGGATGATTATGGCACCCCGGCTACCGTCGTGGTCGCGTATCCATACGAGTTCGTCTTCCTGGGACCCATCATGGCCTTCCTCGGCGACGGGGAGGGAGACACACCGGGTGCGATCACGCTGACTTCGCAGATCGTGATGCGCAATGAGTAACGGACCGTTCGCTGGGACACTCGCACCGGAGGAATGCAATGAGACGCAAGCGTAGGAAATGGATGGCGCTCGTGCTGGCGCTGGTGTCCGGCGGAGCGGCGGGCTACCTGGCCCTCGGCTACATGAACAAACCACTGTCGCCTCGCACGGCATCCGCCAGCGCCTCGACGCAGATCGTCGTTGCAGCACGCGACCTAGCGCTCGGCACCGTGCTGGCGCCCGGCGACGTCAAGACGATCGCTTGGCCGTCTCTTACCGTTCCGCCCGGCTATGCGGCCAGTGAAGAGCAGGTGATCGGGCGCGGTCTGATCACACCCGTCAGCGCCAACGAACCCCTCATGACGGCCAAGCTGGCCGACAAGGAGGCAGGCGGCGGGCTCCCGATCGTGATCCCCGAGGGGATGCGGGCGGTGAGCGTCAAGGTCGACGAGGTGATCGGCGTGGCGGGCTTCGTCCTGCCCGGTACTCGTGTCGACGTTCTCGTGACGCTCTCCGATAACTCCGGGCGCGAGGAGGCCGCTACGCGGCTGATCCTCCAGAACGTGCAGACGCTGGCCTCGGGGCAGACGATTCAGAAGAACGCGAACGGCGAGCCGCAGACCGCGACCGTGATAACGCTGCTCGTGACGCCCGAGGATGCGGAGAAGCTGACGCTGGCCTCAACCGAGGGTCAGATCCAGCTCGCGCTTCGCAACACGCTCGACATGGCCGAAGTAGACACCGACGGCGTCCAGGCTGCCACGCTCGTGCGCACGGAGGCACCGGCCCAGCCGGCGGCACGTCCGACGACCGCGCGCGGTCCCCGGCGCCCTTCCGGGACCTCGGTCATCACCTATAACGGTGCCGAGCGCACCGTCACGACCTTTTAGCCGCGGAGGCGATCATGAGCCACGCTAAACTCAAGCGCCCCCGCGCACTCTTAAGGCGGTCGTCGGCGCTCCTGTTCCCGCTCGCGTTCGGGGCTGCGCTTGGCCTGACGCGGCCGCCGTTGGCGGTGGGGCAGGACGCCGCGCCCGCCGTATCACGGGCCGACCATACGGTCTCCGTCGCCATGGGCAAGGCCGCCCTGGTCACGCACGCCGTCAACCTGCGGCAGGTCTCGATCTCGGATCCTTCGATCGCCGAGGCGGTCGTCGTCTCTCCGAACGAAGTCCTCGTCAACGGCAAGAAGATGGGCTCCACCAGCCTCGTGCTGTGGGACGCCAGCGGCCGGCGCGAGCTCCACAGCGTGGAGGTGACCGCCGACGCCCAGGCTCTCCAGCGCCAGTTCGGTTTGCTGTTCCCGAACGAGAACCTGGTGGTCCAGGCCAGCGGGAACACGTTCATCCTGTCCGGATCGGTGAGCGACGCGAGCGTAGAACGCCGCGCCGTGGCGATCGCGGAGGCGACCGGCGCCACCGTGGTCAACAGCATTGCGGTGCCGTCGCCGCGACAGGTCCTGCTCCAGGTTCGCTTCGCGGAGGTCAGCCGCAACGCGCTGAGCGAGCTCGGGTTCAACATCCTGCGCGTCGATCCGCTGAACCTGCGCGGCGCCGACGAAGGCGCGCTCTCGACGGGCACGTTCACCGCGCCGGGGGCCAATTTCATCAACGACCCGCCCGGTCCCGAGCAAACCTTCTCCGACGTCACGAACCTGTACCTGTTCGACCGCGGGTCGGAAATCGGCGCGTTCATCCGCGCGCTTCAGGGCAAGGGCATGTTCAAGAGCCTGGCGGAGCCCAACCTGCTGGCGATGGACGGCAAGGAAGCTTCGTTCCTCGCGGGCGGCGAGTTCCCGTACCCCGTCCCGCAGGTCAGCGCGAGCGGGACGTCGATCACGGTGGTGTTCAAGGAGTTCGGCATCCGGCTGAACTTCACGCCGAACATCACCAACAGCGGCAACATCCGCATGCAGGTCGCGCCGGAGGTCTCCTCTCTAGACTTCGCGAACGGCTTGCAGATCCAGGGCTTCCAGATCCCGACGCTGCGAGCCCGTCGTGCGTCGACCGAGGTGGAGTTGCAGGACGGCCAGACCTTCGCCATCGCCGGCCTCATCGATAACACCATGACCGAGAACGTGAACAAGTTCCCGATCCTCGGGGACATCCCGATCCTGGGCACGTTCTTCCGCTCCAAGGCGGCCCAGCAGAACCGCACCGAGCTACTCGTCCTCGTAACGCCGCACGTCGTGCAGCCGTCGAGCACGCCGCCTCCGCTGCCCACCGGCGAGCCGGAGACGTGGCAGTGGGACAAATCGATCCGCGAGCCGATGACTCCGGCGGGGGGAAGGTGAAGCGCCTGACCCTCCCCCAGGCGTTCCGCGACGATCGCGGGTCCGTCATGGTCGTCGTCGCGCTGGCGATGACGGCGATCCTCTCCATGGTCGCGTTGGCGGTGGACATCGGCATGCTCTTCTCCGCGCGCGGCGAGGCCCAGCGGGTAGCTGACGCCGCCGCTCTTGCCGGCGCGGGCGCCTTCCTGGAGTGCGCCGACTGCGCGTGGACCGCGGACGTAGCTGTGGACCATGCGATCGAGTATGGCGGCTACAACACAGTGCGGGACGAAGGGGTCGTGATCCTTCCCGAAGACGTGGAAGTGGACATGGCGACCCACCGCGTGACCGTCGCCGTGCGGCGGACCGCGGATCGCGGCAGCGCGGTAGCGACGTGGTTCGCGCGGGTATTCGGCGTGGAGGAAGTGGACGTCGCAGCGGTGGCCACGGCGGAAGCCTCTCCCGCCGGAGCCGCGACCTGTCTCAAGCCCTTCACTCTGCCCGATGCCTGGGACGACGAGGACGAGGACGGCGCCTATGACCCGGGCGAGACCTACGATCCTCCCGAGACCGGTTATGGCAGCGACTGGCGTGACGGCCAACCGTCCCACAACGGGATCGATCCGAACGGGACTACGTACGACGACGACTTCGGCCGGCCGCTTCTCGTCAAGGAAGGGGACTCGCAAGAGACGCTCGTCGCCTCCTGGTACTTCCCGTGGGACATCCCGCGGGTGGACGGAGACCCGCCCGTCGGTGGGGCCCGCTATCGCTGGAACATCGCCAACTGCAACACGTCGATCGTCCGGCTGGGAGAGGCGTACGATTTCGAGAACGGCGGCATGCAGGGTCCGACCAAACAGGGGATCGAGGATCTCATCGCCAAGGACAAGGACGCGGAATGGGACGTCGACGCGGATAGCGTGGTAGGAAGTGCGTTCCGGCCTTGGAAGGCGAGCCCGCGCGTCGTCAAGATCCCGCTCTTCGACCCGACCCAGGAGCTCAGACCCGGAAAGAAGCCGATTGTGTTCAACAACTTTACGGACTTTTTCATCGAAGGCATGCAAGGCAAGGACGTGATCGGCCGCTTCCTGTACGCCTCGGGCATCGGTGTTGGATCGGGCGGTGCCGGTGGAGTGGATCAGGGAGCGTCACCCAAGTTCGTGCACCTGGTGGAGTAGCGAGGACTCTCAGCCCCCGAGGGGGTCGAACATGCAACGTCAGGCCATCGTAGGCGCCGTCATCTCGACGGACTCGCAGTTCCGTACGGCGCTGAGGGAAAGCGGAAACGGGAACGGGGATGGAGCGCGCGTCGAGATCGCGTTCGAGATCGTCGTCCCGTTCATCGAGCTCAGCCACGGGCACCTGGAGGAGCTCCGCTACGTAGATCCCGAGATCGTGTTCATCGATCTCGAGGGTGACCCGGTGCTGGGCTGCAAGCTCGCGCAGTACCTGGCCGAGCAGAACCCGAACCGGCGTCTGATCGGCGCCGGTTCGGGCAACTCGCCCGAGTTCCTCATGCAGGCGATGCAGGCCGGGATCGGCGAGTACCTGCCGAAGCCGATCACTCCCGAAGCCCTGACCGCTGCGATCACACGCACCACGCGACGCCTCGCGGGAGCGCCGGCCGGCACCGCCAAGCGCCAGCCCGGAAAGCTCTACGCCTTCTTCAGCGCCAAGGGCGGCTCGGGCTCGACCACCGTGGCCACCAACCTGGCGATCCAGATCCACCGTCTGACCGGCCAGAAGACCGTGGTCGTCGATCTCGACCTCGAGCTCGGCGAGATCGCGCTCTTCATGGGCATCGAGCCGCGGTTCAACTTCGTGGACCTCGCGCGCAACTTCCACCGCATGGACGCCGGGCTCCTGGCCTCGTTCATCGAATGCCACGACACGGGCGTCCACGTTCTTTCGGCGCCGTATCAGCCCGAGAAGGCCGAGACCGTCACCGGCGACCAGATCCGCCAGATCCTGCAGTTCCTCAAGCAGCACTATGAGCACGTCGTAGTCGACACGTCGAACTCTTTCACTCCGCGGACGCTGGCCACCTTCGACCAGGCCGACGAGGTGTACCTGGTGACCAACGTCGACCTGCCATCGCTTCGGAACATCCAGCGAACGCAGCACATCATGGACCGCATGGGCGGCAAGCAGCTGCGCCTCATCGTCAACCGCCTGCAGCCGGACAACGACATCGCGCTCGAGGATGTCGAGCAGGCGCTCGGCATGGAGGTCTACTGGACGCTGCCCAACGATTACGAGGCGGTCATCGATTCGATCAACACGGGCCGCCCCGTGATCCTGATGGAGCGCTGCGACTACGCGCGCGAGCTGGAGGCGCTGGGGGCCCGTATCACCGGCCTGCCGGGATCGGTCCCCAAGAAGCGCGGCTGGCTGGCGCGGACGATGGAGCGCATGAAAGGAATGCTCGGGGCCGAGGAGGAGAGGGCGGACGATCCGCTCATGCTCCCGCCCCCGGTACTGGGAGGTGAGCGCATATGATCGACGGACGCGATCCGTACACGGTACCGCTGTTCGGGCCCCAGGGAGACGTGGAGAAGCCGGCCGCGCCCCCCGCCAACGCGCCCGCGCCCCGGGCGCCCGGGTCGCCGCCGCCGGCTCCGGCCGCTGCTGCCGGCACGACCACTGCGGCCGAGAAGATGCCCTGGGAGGCACCCGCCAACGGCGGGCCGCCCCCCGCCGCGCCGCCAAGCGCTGGGTCCCACGACGAGGACGGGAACCCCGCTCTGCTGGCGCACGAGATCAAGGCCCGGATCCACAAGCAGCTCATCGAACGGCTGAACCTGTCCAACCTCGACTCCCACGATCGGGAGCAGGTCGTCGCCGAGATCCGCCGTGCCGTTCAGGACCTCCTCGCACGCGACGCCGCGCCGCTCAACTTCGACGAGCGCGAGCGGCTCGTGGATGAGGTGCTGCACGAGATCTTCGGCCTGGGGCCGCTCGAGCCCCTGCTCCAGGATCCCACGGTATCCGACATCCTCGTCAACACCCACACCCAGGTGTACATCGAGCGCGACGGCAGGATCGAGCGCACGGACGTCCGCTTCAAGGACAACCGGCACCTGCTCCAGGTCATTGACCGGATCGTGTCGGCCGTCGGCCGTCGGATCGACGATAGCTCGCCGATGGTCGACGCCCGGCTCGCGGACGGCTCGCGCGTCAACGCGGTCATTCCACCACTCGCGATTGATGGACCCCACGTCTCGATCCGGAAGTTCAAGAAGGACGCGCTCTCCGCGCAGGACCTTCTGCGCGTCGAGACGATCACGTCGAACATGTTCGACCTGTTGCAGGGCATCGTAAAGGCACGGCTCAACGTGCTGATCTCGGGCGGAACCGGCTCCGGTAAGACGACGCTCCTCAACGTCCTGTCAGGCTCGATCCCGACCAACGAACGGATAGTGACGATTGAAGACTCGGCCGAGCTTCAGTTACGCCAACCCCACGTGGTCCGCCTCGAGACCCGGCCGCCGAACGTCGAGGGAGTCGGCGAGGTCAACGCGCGCCAGCTCGTCATCAACGCGCTGCGGATGCGGCCCGACCGGATCATCGTCGGCGAGGTGCGCGGACCTGAGGCGGTCGACATGCTGCAGGCCATGAACACCGGCCACGACGGCTCCCTGACGACGCTGCATGCCAACTCGCCGCGCGACGCTCTGTCGCGGCTCGAGACGATGATCTCGATGGCCAGCCTGTCACTGCCTGAGAAGGCGATGCGTCAGCAGATCGCATCTGCGATCGATGTCGTCATCCAGGTCACCCGCTACTCGGACGGCTCGCGCCGGCTCTCGTCGATCTCCGAGATCGTGGGGATGGAGGGCGAGGTGATCACGATGCAGGAGATCTTTACGTACGAGCGGCAGGGCATCAACGAGGACGGCAAGGTGCTCGGCCGCTTCCGAGCGACTGGCATCCGCCCGCGGTTCGCCGAGCGCCTCAGTGCCAGCGGCATCGACCTGGCGACCGCGCTGTTTTCCAATGTCGAGTTCGGCTATGCCGCGGGAGGAGAACGATGATGGACCGGCTTCCCGCAGGGTACGGCCCCGCCATTCTGATCTTCGTGGCGGTCGGCATGGCCGTGCTCTCGCTCGCGCTCATGTGGGAGTGGTGGCGCGACCGCCGCCAGCGCAAGGAGGTCGCGCAGCGTCTGGAGAGCATGGCTTCGGGGGCGCCGGGTCCGGACCCGTTCGGCGACCTGTTCCGCGACACCAAGCTCTCCGAGGTGACGTGGATGGAGCCGCTGATGGCGCGGCTGCCGCATTCGCGCGACCTGCAGCACCTCCTCGAGCAGGCCGACGTGCCTTGGAGGGTCGGAACCTTCTTCCTGTTGACCGTCGGCGCCGCGGTCGCGATGGGGCTGGCGGGCTTCGTCGTGGGCCGTCTGTGGATCATCGGCATCGCGGCCGCTGGCTTCGGTGCGTCTCTGCCCTACATCTACATCAAGCGTCGCAAGACCAAGCGACTGGAAGCCTTCGAGGAGCATTTCCCCGAATCGATCGATCTCCTGGGGCGCGCCATCCGCGCGGGACACGCGTTCTCGACCGGCCTGCAGATGGTCGGCGAAGAGTCCCCGGAACCGCTGGCCGGGGAGTTCCGCCGCGTGTTCGAGGAGCAGAAGTTCGGCCTCGCCATCGAGGACTCGCTCCTCGCGCTCGCCGACCGTATCGATCTCGTCGACATGCGGATCTTTGTCACCGCGCTGCTCATCCAGCGCGAGGTCGGCGGCAACCTGGCGGAGATTCTGGACAAAATCTCGTACACGATCCGAGAGCGCTTCACGATTCAGCGCCAGGTGCGGGTCTACACCGCGCAGGGGCGGTTCACGGGATACCTCCTGGCCGTGCTACCGATCGGTGTGGGATTTCTGATCTTCCTGCTGAATCAGGAGTACATGATGATCCTGTTCCATGAACCGACCGGAAGACTCATGATCACCCTGGCCGTCATGCTCCAGATCATCGGCTTCTTCGTGATCCGAAAGATCATCCACATCGAGGTGTAGCCCCGATGATCCTCTTCATCGTCGTCATTCTCGTCATGACTTCAGTGTTCGCGCTCGTGTACGGTGTGGCGAGCCTTGCGCCGGCCCGCTCGCGCCTGGTCTCCAAGCGCCTGGGAGAGTTGCAGGCGGGGGCGGCCCGGAACTACAACTCGGTCCAGCGGCGGCAGCGGCAGGAGAAGCGCGAGCGGCTGGAGTCGCTCATGGAGGCCTTCGGTGAGCGCGTGACGGTCCGCCGTGCCGACTGGAGCCGGGTGCAGGAGAGGCTGCTGCAGGCAGGGTATCGCAGGTCGGGAGCGGTGGCGGCGTATTTCGGCGTGCGCCTCGTGGCCATGGTGCTGATGGGGTGCGGGGCCGTATTCGGCACGGTGAGCCTAGGGGTAGCGCCGGCGGCCGGGGTCCTGGCGGGCGCCGTCGGGGCGACCTTCGGCTGGCTGGCTCCGGCGTACCAGATCAAGCGGCGGATCCGGAAACGCCAGCTGTCGCTTCAGCGCGCGCTCCCGGACACGCTCGATCTGCTGGTCGTGTGCGTGGAGGCCGGCCTGGGTCTCAACCAGGCGCTGGTCCGGGTGTCCGACGAGATCGAGCACGTGAGCGAGATCATGAGCGAGGAGCTGGTGCTGGCGAACCTCGAGATCCGCGCCGGGACGCCGCGGGACGAGGCGCTCAGAAACCTCGGCGAGCGTACCGGCCTCGGGGACCTAAAGTCGCTGACCGCGATGCTGGTCCAGACCGACCGCTTCGGCACGTCCATCGCGACCGCGCTGCGCGTGCATTCCGACACCATGCGCACCAAGCGCCGGCAGCGCGCCGAAGAGGCTGCCGCCAAGACCACCATCAAGCTCGTGTTCCCGCTCGTGCTGTTCATCTTCCCGGCCATGTTCGTGGTCATCCTCGGGCCGGCGGTGCTCCACATTCTCGAACAGATGAAAGGCCTGATGTGAAGCGCGTGCGTGTCACGAATTCCACGCGTGGTCGCGAGCTCGGGGGCCGAGTGATCCTCGCCGACTGGTTCTGGCTGCGGCTCCGCGGCCTCATCGCCCGGCCGCGAATCGAGCCCGGCGAGGGACTCATGATCGTTCCCTGCAGAGGGGTGCACATGTATCTGATGACGTATCCGATCGACGTGGCGCTGATGGACCGCGACGGGGAAGTCGTCGCGATGTATCGGGAGCTCGCGCCGGGCGCCAGGACCCGGTGGCACGGCGAGGCGCATCGCGCGCTGGAGGTGCCGGCCGGCACGCTCGCCGAGACGAGCACGACGGTCGGGGACCGGATCGTCTGGGGGGAGAATTGAGCGCGCCGGCCCGGCCGCGGTCGAGTCTCAACCGCCGGCCGCAATTCGGCGGCCGACCGGTGCCGCCGGTTCCAGAGACGCTCGAGGACACGGGGCTCTCGCCCGAAGCCCTCGTCGACCTCGTGCTCAAGAGCCTGTACGTCCAGGGGGCGCGCACCGGCCAGCAGCTGACCGACACGATCCGCATTCCCTTCGCCCTGATCGACGATCGTCTGCTCGACTTGCAGCAGCGACAGTTCGTCGAAGTCCGTGGCGCCAAGGGGCACGGGCGCGGCGGCTACACCTTCGATCTCACGGGCAAGGGACGCGAGCGCGCCCGCGAGGCGATGGATTCGAACCAGTACGTCGGTCCGGCTCCGGTGCCGCTCGCCAAGTACCGCGAATGGGTCGAACTGCAGTCGATCAAGGCCGTCAGCGTCAGCCGGGAGGGCATCGAGGTCGGGTTCAGCCATCTCGTGCTGGATCCCAAGTTCCTCGACCAACTCGGGCCCGCGATCAACTCGGCGAAGTCCATGTTCCTGTACGGCGACTCGGGGAACGGGAAGACGAACCTCGCCGAATCGATCGCCCGGATGATGGGGGGCGACCTGTTCGTTCCGCACGCCGTGGACGTCGACGGCCACGTCATGGTCGTATACGACCCGGTGCACCATCGCGCGCTGCCCGACGGCAGGGTCAACGGGAACACCTCCGAAGAGGACTGGCTCGAGCCCGTGCACGTCTACGATCGGCGCTTCGCGCGGGTGCAGAGGCCGGTCGTGTTCACCGGCGGTGAGCTGACGCTCGACCAGCTCGATCTGCAGTACGATTCGCACAGCAAGGTGTATCAGGCGCCGTTCCAGGTGAAGGCGAACGGAGGCGTGCTGATCATCGACGATTTCGGACGGCAAAGAGTCCGTCCCCGCGACCTGTTGAACCGCTGGATCGTTCCCCTCGAGAAGCGGATGGATTATCTCACGCTCCACACCGGACACAAGTTCCCGGTGCCGTTCGACTCGCTGCTCATCTTCGCCACCAACCTCGACCCGCTCGATCTCGTCGACGAGGCATTCCTGCGCAGGATCCACTACAAGATCTTCGTACCGAGCCCGACGAAGGAGCAGTACCAGAAGATCTTCCGCCGAGTCTGCGTTTCGCGACAGATCGCCTACCGCAACCAGGCTGTCGACTGGATCTACGAGAACTTCTACGGCCGGTTAGGCATTCCGCCGCGCTCGTGCCATCCGCGCGACGTCGTGGACCACCTGTGCGACTACGCGCGCTTCGTCGACTCCGAGCCCGTGCTCGCCGAGCACCTGCTCCAGGGCGCCTGTGCCTCCTACTTCCTCGACATGCCGGATGGGGGAGGGGAAGAAGGGGCCGGCGCCGTGGCCGCGGACGCCAACGCCGACGAGCCGATGGAGCCCGGGCACGAGGAGTCGCTCGCCACGGCGCTGGCGCGCGCTCCCGGGGAGCCGGCCGCCGAGCCGGCGCGCGCACCTGCGGAGCCGGTCGCGGAGCCGGCGAGCGCACCTGCGGAGCCCCACGCGGAACCGTCTGAGACGATGTTCGGAGATCCCACCGAGCCGACGGGGCCATGAGCCGGCCGACCCCGCCCCAGCGCCGGGACGGCTATGACGAGATGGCGTACCGTCACGCGCTTCAGCGCCTGGGGCTCTTCCCGCCCATCGAGCTCGATGACATCCACAAGGCGTACCGCCTGCGGGCAAAGCTCATCCACCCGGATCGCTTCGCCATGGACGAGCAGGCGCGCACGTCTGCCACCGGGCGCATCCAGGAGCTGAACGCGGCGCGCGACTACGCGACGCGGCACTACCGCTGGTTCGACGCCGACCAGGTCCGGGCGTATGGTCGCAAGAACGGCGACGAGGACGCGCGCGAGACGACCTGGCGCGAGTGGGTCGCGCTGCCCGTCACCGCGGTGTACGCATTGGCGATGGTGCTGGTGGCGGCCCCCTTCATGGCCCTGGCGTCTTGGCTCGGCGCGGCGCGACGCGAGAGGATGCGATCGGCGCGCTCGTTCCGTGGGACGATGCTGCTCTGGCGCGCCTGGCTGTTCGTCGGGCCGCACATAGCGACGCTCGCCATGTTCGCGATCGTCGAGGAGCCCGCCGTGAAGGTGTGGTTCGGCGTGTCGCTGCTCGTCATGCTGTCCGCCGACGTGGCCACTTTGATGACCGGCGCCACGAACTCGCTGAGATCGCAGAGGGCTATCCTGCGCCTCCACCAACTGGTCGGGCGGTAGTCGGGCGCGGAAAACGGCTCATCTGCTGCGTTCCGCTTCGTCGCCCTTCCTGCGGCGTGGGATTCGCCACGCCTCGGAAGGGACTCCTCGCGCGCCTTGCATCTGAGCCGTTTTGCGCGCCTCCGTCAGGGGCTGAAGAACGGAAATCCCAGCTTTGTCGTCTTCCGAGGACCCGCCAGCGGCCCGAAACGCGGGTGGGGGGCGGGGGTAAGAGAGCTATATTGTTTCGGTTTAACGGTTTCTCTCTTGCCTTCGTTTTTCCAGGATGGGAATGCTCGAGGACCGCACCACCCGCGTGGCCCTGGCCGTGTCGCTCCTCCTCCACGGAGTCCTGGCGGCCCCGCTCTGGGATCGGGGCCCGTTCGCCGGGGATCCCCGGACGGCGGTCGCGGCCCGACTTCCCGACCCCATGAACATCCGGCTCGTCGAACCGCAGCCCGGCATGCTCGTCGATCCGCAGCCAGGGCCGGAGGCCGAGCCCGACGTCGCGACCCCCTACGTCTCCGACGCCGACCGGCGGGCCGCGCAGCCCGATGCGCCTCAGGACCTGCCCATGGGCGAGGCCTACAGCGCGGGAACCTCGCCGATCCCCTCCACGCCCCGGCCCGCGGGTTCACGCCCGCGCCCGGCTTCGACGGCGGGGGCTCGGTCCGTGCCGGCTTCGGGCGCTTCCCGATCGCGCGCGGAAGCGACGGACGACGCACCGGAGGACGCGGCATCGGAAGCGCCGGGCGAAGCGCCCACGCGCCGGGCGGGGCGTACCGACCCCCGGCTGGCACTCGGTCCCGAGCGGATCGGCGCGCGCCTCGAGCCCGGGTCGGCGGCGGCCGAGACCGGGGCCGCACCCGGCGCCCGCCTGCCGGCGCCGGAGGTGGACCAGCGCCTGACCCGGGCGGAGGCGGGCTCGGCGTTCACGCTGAACACCACGGCGTGGGAGTGGGCCCCCTACATGCAGCGGCTCAAGGCGCGGATCGAGGAGCACATCTCGCCGCCGGCGGCCTTCTATTACGGCACCGCGGCCTGGATCAGCCGGGTGCGGTTCCGCATCGGTCCGGACGGACGGCTCATGGACTTCCGGCTCCTCGATCATCGCGGCGTCGAGAACCTCCAGTACGTCGCGCTCGACGCGATCACGGGCGCGGCCGACTACGAGCCCCTGCCGCCGGGGTTCCCGGAGCCCTACCTGGAGATCACCGGCAACTTCTACTTCAACGTCATTCCGTCCGGCGGGCCGTGATCCGGGACGCGATCGCACCCGTCGCGACCGCCCGCCCGGAAGAGGGCGCGGCGCCCGCCCCGTGAACCGGACCGCGTGGCTGTTCGCCGCGGCCACGGCGGCGGCCGCGGTCGCGCTCGTCCCGAGCGGTGGGGCGGGCTGGATCCCGTTCGCCGCTGCTGCCGCGCTCGGCGCGGGAGCGCTCGCCCGCGGAGTGCCGCGCGGGTGGGGCCTCCGCTCCGCGTTCCTTCTTCTCGGCGCCTATCTCGCCATGCTCGGCTGGTTCCGGCTGGAGTCGTGGAACCTCGCGCGCGGGGGCGGCGAAGCCGCGGCCGAGCTCGAGGAGGCGAAGCGGCAGCGGGTGGCGCAGGTGTTCGCCAGGCGGATCGAGGACGACCGCGCCCTGCTCGCGGCGACGGTCGGGGCGCTCGAGCGCCTGGACGTGACGGCGACCGGCCCGGATGCCGACGCGGATCTCTTCCGCGCGCTCGATCGGGCATCGCCACCCGCGCTTCCCGCGGGAATCGGCTTCGAGGTCTACGACCGCGACGGGCGGCTCCGCGCCTGGTGGGGGGACCCGCGCGGCGACCGGCTGCCGCCGGACTCGGTGGCGACGGCCACCCTGCGCCCGCTCTTGCGCGCGCCGTCGGGCTACCGGATGGCGTACGTCGCCGCGCCCTGGATCGCGGTCGGCGACACGTTCGTCTTCGTGCTCAAGGATCTCTGGGCGGCCGAGTCGCCGCTGCGGCGTGAAGTGGCCGAGCCGGAGCTCCTGGTGCCGCGGCTGGAGGCGATTCACGACCTCGCGTTCCACGTCGTGCCCCCCGGACTGGAGGACCGCCGATCGTTCGAGCCCGCGAGCTACGTGACCGCGTCGGACGGCACGGTCGTCGCCGAGATCCATGCCGAGCGATTCCTGATCGACCGCTACATCGAGGGACGCCGCGCCGACGTGGTGCGGCTCCTCGCGCTCCTGCTCGCATGGCCCTTCGCGGTCGCGCTCGCGGGCGTGTGGCAGTGGGCGCGGCAGGGGGCGATCGCCCGCCGCGGATCCGGTTCTCCCACCGGCTGGGCGCTCGCGATCGGCGCGCAGGCCGCCATCGTCACGGCCGTCTGGGCGTTCCTGTTCGAATCGCGCCTGCTGGCGCTCTTCTCTCCGGGAGCCTGGTTCAGCCCGCTGGCCTTCGCGGTGACGCGGCTGGGCCCGGTCGGGAGGTCGGCGGGCGATTTCGCGCTGACCGCCGCATGTGTCGCGTTCTTCTGCGTGACGACGATGGGCCTCCTCCCCGACCGACCGCGCCGGATGCGCTGGCCGTGGCTGTCGCTTCTAGCCGCGGGCGAGCTCGTGCTCGCGGCGGTCGTCCTACGGTCGCTGACCGCGGGGCTGGAGGGCGCGATGGCCGGGATGAGCCCGCCCGTCTTCTTCAGCCCGACGATCCTGTTCTCCCCGCCGTTCCTCATGGTGCTGCTCGCGTTCGCGTTCTTCCTGGCTGCGGCGCTGGTCGTCCTCGCGGCCCTGCTGCGCCTCGCGGGCGCTCCGACCGGGCCGGGCTCAGTGGCGGCGACCGCCGGCGCGGGGGCGCTGGGGATCGCGGCCGCCGTTTGGCGGATGCCGGAAGCGGCCCTCGCGGGGGAGCGCGCGCTCCTGCTGGCGCCGCTCGCGGTCACCGTCGTGGCCGGCGCGTGGCTCGTCCACGCGGCCGCATCGGGAACCGTCCGTCTCGGCGGCAGGAGCCCGCGCGTAGCGGCGGCCGCGATGGCGATCGCCGCTCTGGTCACGCTCCCGCTCGCCACCCACGCCCGCGTCCAGGCCGCGCACGAGCTCCTGGTCGAGCGCGCGGGGCGGATCGGCGACTCCTCGAGCCAGTGGCTCCAGTACACCATGGACCGCACCCTTCGCTACCTCGACGACAATCCGCTCGTGCGGGAGACGATCCTCCAGAGGGACCGCGACGGAGCGCTGGCCGTCTGGAGCCGGAGCCCGCTTCGCGACCTCGACTTCGCGACCGCACTGTACGTCTTCGATTCGACCGGCACGCTGGTCAGCCAGTTCGCGCTGACCGCCGAGGACCTGACCGAGATCGCCCGCGATGCATCGGACGCCGTCGAGCCGGCCCAGATCCCGGTCGGGGGCTCGGCGGGAACGAGCGGCACGCGCTGGGTGGTCGTCCCGGTTCGAGGACCGGCCGGGCGGATCGGGACCGCCGTGGCGATGACGACCGAAGCGCTCGAGCTCCGGCCTCCGTCGAGCCAGTCCTTCCTCCTGACCGACCTGCTCTCCGGATCCGCGGGCGGCGATCTCCCCGGGTACGAAATCCTGCCCGCCGGCGAGCGGGCGCCGCCGCGGACGCTCCTGACCCGCGTCCTGGCTGGAGACGACACGACCGCCCAGCTGGCGATGCCCCTCGACCCGCTGCTCCCGGGAGCGCGGGGCTACGCGGTGTTCGTCCTCGTCGGGGCGCTGGTCGGGCTCGCCCTGGGCGGGCTGGATCGCCTCGGCGACGCCCGAACGCGCGTTCGGTGGCGCGTGGGCCTGCGCGCGAACAACCCGCTGCGCTCCTTCCGGGTGCAGCTCCTGCTGGCCTTCCTCGCGGTCGCCGCCGTGCCGCTGGCGCTCTACGCCGTCCTCGGATACCGGGCGACGCGGACCGAGCTCGAGGAGGGGGCGCGCACCGCGGCCGCCGATGCCCTCACGGCCGCCAGCAACCTCCTCGTCGCCGATACGACCCTGACCCAGGGATCGACCCCTGCGCTCGACGCGCGGCTCCGCGCCATCGCGGGGATCCTCCAGCAGGACTTCATCCTCCACTGGCGGGGCCGGACCGTGGCCTCGAGCCGCCCCGAGATCTTCGCGTCCCAGCTCTTCGCGGACCGGATGCCGGGCGACGTCCACGTCGACCTCTTCGACGTGCGGCAGCCGGTCGTGTTCGACGAGACCTCGTTGGGGGACCGCTCGTTCCTCGTGGCATACAGCACGCTCGACCGGGCGCAGGCGCCGGCCGGATACTCCCTCGCCACGCCGCTCCTCATCCGCGAAGACCGGGTGCGCGTCGACCTCCAGCGGCTGGGGGAGGGCGTGTTCCTGCTGTCGGCGTTCTCGATCGGCTTCATGCTCGTCGTCGGCTGGTGGCTCGCCCGCGCGATGACGCGACCGCTGTCCGCGCTGGAGCGCGGCACGCGGCAGATCGCGGCCGGGCATCTCGGCTACCGGCTGCCCCCTCCCAGCCGCCAGGACGAGTTCGGTCAGCTCCAGCGCGCGTTCAACGAGATGGGGGAGCGGCTGGACCGGAGCCAGCACGCGCTCGAGCGCGAGAAGTCCCGCGTGCAGGCGATCCTCTCGGCGGTCGGGGCGGGTGTCGTGGCGCTCGACGCGGCCGGCAAGGTGCGGCTGATCAACGACCGCGCGGCCGACCTGCTCGAGCAGGAGCCGCAGGCGGTGATCGACCGCACGGTCGACGAGCTCGTCCACTCCGACGGGACCGCGGCGACGTTCTGGCGCGAGGTCGAGAAGCAGCGGACACGTCCGCGCCGGGGGGGTCGCGACCTCGTGCTCCGGCGCGATGGAGAGGAGCGCCATTATCACCTGGTGGCCACGCGCCTCTCCGACTCGGACGGAGCGGCCACAGGGGTCGTCGTCGCGTTCGAGGACATCACCGCGAACGTGCAGTCGCAGCGCGTGCTGGCCTGGGGAGAGATGGCTCGCCAGGTCGCGCACGAGATCAAGAACCCGCTGACCCCGATGAAGCTCTCCCTCCAGCACCTGGAGCGGGTCGTCGAGGACCGCGCGCCCGATTTCGAGCGCGTGTTCCACGCCAACCTGGAGCTCGTGCTCGCCGAGATCGAGCGGCTCGAACGGATCGCGGGAAGCTTCGCCCGCTTCGGCGCGACCGACACGGCGGTCAGCGGGCCGTTCGACGCGCTCGAGGCGGCGCGGGAGACCGTCGCGCTCTACCGGCATGGGGAAGAGGGGATCGAGTATCGCCTCGACACGCGGGGGGAGCCGCGACTGCTGATCGGCGATCCGGAGGGGTTCCGCCGCGTGCTCGTCAACCTGCTCCAGAACGC
>DASSBK010000239.1:0-2395 GCA_035698825.1 Gemmatimonadota bacterium | reverse complement strand
ACGAACTATCCCTGGGGAGGGCGCTCGCTCGCCTGAGCTGGGCAATTCGGGAGGGGGATGGGATGGAAGGCCAGTTTCCACAATGCCAGAAATGCAACGAGGGAGTTCTGCTGCCGCTCTCCGATTACGGGCGTGAAGGCGCGACGATCCGCTACAAGGCCTGGGTCTGCACGAACCCCGAGTGCGGATTCAACCTGAGGATCGACAACGGCGAGATCTCCATCGGCCGCACGGTCGGTCAGTCCTTCAAATAGCGTCTCCAATCCCGGCGCCGTGATCCGCGCCATCGTCTTCGATCTCGACAACACGCTAGTCGATTTCATGTCGATGAAGAGGCTCGCCGTGGAGGCGGCCATCGACGCCATGATCGACGCGGGGCTGCCGCTCGAGCGCGACGACGCCGAGCGCGAGATCTTCGCGATCTACGACCGCGAGGGGATCGAATACCAGCGGGTATTCGACGACCTGCTCCAATCCCGCATGGGGCACGTGGACCACAAGATCCTGGCCGCGGGGATCGTGGCGTACAGGCGGGCGCGTGAGGCCGCGCTGGTGCTCTATCCCCACGTGACCGTCACGCTGATGACGCTGATCAAGAAGGGACTGAAGCTCGCGGTCGTGTCGGACGCCCCCCGCCGGGAGGCCTGGCTGAGACTCTGCTATCTCAACCTGCATCACATGTTCGACGTCGTCGTGACACACGAGGATACGGGAGAGCGAAAGCCATCGCCGGCGCCGTTCCGACTGGTGCTCGAGAAACTCGGCGTCGAGCCCGAGGAAGCGCTGATGGTCGGCGACTGGCCCGAGCGTGACGTGGTCGGCGCGATGCAGCTCGGGATGCGTACCGCGTTCGCGCGGTACGGGGACACGTTCGGAACCAATCATTCGGGAGCCGACTACGATCTCGAGGATCTCCAGCAACTCGTCGAGATCGTCGAGCGGATCGAGGAGGGCGCGTGAGCGATTGCCTGTTCTGCCGGATCGTGGCCGGCGAGATACCGGCCGACCTGGTGGCCGAGGAGAACGACTGGGTGGCGTTCCGCGACGTGAACCCCCAGGCGCCGACGCACATTCTCATCGTGCCCCGGCGGCACATCGCGACGCTGGACGAGCTGGCCCCCTCCGATGCGCCTCTGATGGGTTCGCTGGTCGCGGCGGCCGCGCGGATCGCCAGGGACGAAGGGCTGGTCGAGGGCGGGTACCGGCTGGCGGCCAACTGCGGGACGGGCGCCGGCCAGAGCGTATTCCACATCCACCTGCACCTGCTGGGCGGGCGCCGATTCTCGTGGCCGCCGGGATAGGGGGAGAGACGTGAGCATCGTCGAACGGATCCAGGCGGATCAGAGGTCCGCGCTCAAAGCCGGCGAGAAGGAGCGACTCTCGGCGCTGCGGCTCCTCTCGAGCGAGCTCAAGAACCGCAGGATCGAGCTGGGCCGGGACCTGACCGACGAGGACGCGATCGAGGTCCTCATGAAGGCGCTCAAGCAGCGCCGGGAGTCCGAGGAGCAGTACGCGAAGGGCGGCCGGCCCGAGCTGGCCGCGCGCGAGTCCGCAGAGGCGGATCTGATCCGCGGATACCTGCCCGAGCAGCTCTCGGACGAGGAGCTGAGCGCCCTGGTCGACGCCGCGATCGCCGAGGCCGGGGCGACGTCCATGAAGGACATGGGCGCCGTGATGGGGCGGCTCATGCCGAAGCTCAAGGGCCGCGCCGAGGGTGCCGTCGTCAGCGCGCGCGTAAAAGAGCGCCTGGGGTGAGGACGGGACCCAGGAGGGCGTGCGGACGGCCCCCCTCGCGGGGGTCGTCGCGTTTGGGAGGCCGATGAGGCTCGATCCGGAGACGATCGCGGCGCTGGAGTGGGACCGCGTGCGGGAGCTGGTGGCCGGAGCCACGAGCTCCGCGCTCGCGCGCCGCACGCTCGAGCGCTGGCAGCCGCGGGCGAGCCTCGCGGAGGCGCGGTCGGCCCTGGCGGAGGTCGCCGAGGGGATGGACCTGGCGGGGATCGCCCGGCTGCCGGCGCCGTTCGTCGAGGACCAGGACGCGACGCTCAGGGTCCTCGCGGTGCAGGGCGCGGCGCTCGACGGCCGGGCGCTGGTCGACGCCGCGCGCACGCTCGAGGCCACGCGCCGGTTCGCCCGATTCGTGCGTCAGGAGGGCGCGCGCTGGCCGCTCCTGGCCGAGCGGTTCCGCGCCGCGCCCGAGGAGCTCGAGCTCGAGACCCGCATCCTAGACGCCTTCGACCCCGAGGCGCGTCTCGTCGACACGGCGAGCCCGCGGCTCCGGGAGCTGAGGGCCGAAGTGCGGAGCCACCGGGCGGCGCTCGTCGAGCGCCTCTCCCGGCTGATCGCGCGGCTCCCGCACGTCCTGGTCGCGGCGGACAGCCGACCGACGTTCCGC
>DASSBK010000238.1:0-2736 GCA_035698825.1 Gemmatimonadota bacterium | reverse complement strand
CTCGTAGGCCGGGATCGCGGCCTCGAAATCCCCGCGCCGGAACAGGACCTCGCCTTCGAGATAGGCCTTGAGGGCCGGAAGCGAAGTCGTCGTTGCGCGCGCCAGATTGACGTCCGGGAGGTCTCCCTCTCGTCCCTGGAGGACCGCCCGCAGGATCTCGATCGACAGTCGGTCGACGAGGACGAGCACGCTGTCCGGCGAGCCCACCGCCTGGCCCTGCCCGAGGCGCTCGCCGCCCTCGACGTCGTACAGCTCGGCCGACAGACGAACGTCGGAGCCCAGCTCGACCGCGTTGCCGAGGAGCACGTACCGCGCTCCCGCGCTGCGGCCGACCTCCAGCGCGGTCGCGAGATCCGCCCGCTGACCGGCCGGAACCTGTTCGTTCCACCGTGCGAGAACGGTCCGGCTGTCGATCGCCCGCAGACCTCCGGCGCCGTCCAGGTTCGTCGACAGCAGGTCGACCATTCCCTCGCGCCAGACGTCGAGATCCGCGCCCTGGACCGTGAACGGCAGGACCGCGATCCCCGGCGCGGCCTCGGCGATCGCCTCGGACGGGGCGAAGCTGCGACCGCGATCCCGGATGACGACGTAGAGGCCCGCCAGGCCGAACAGGAGCGAGAACGCGAACACGCCTCCCGCTACGGTGCGGCCCCACGTGAGGTGCGGCAGCTCGCCGCGCCGGAGCGCGCCCGCGAGCCCGCCGAGGTCGAGCGCACGAGAGCGGGGCAGCTCGCCGCCGGCGGCCCGGATCCGGGTCTCGGGCGACGACTGGATCCAGGCCGTGGCGGCCGTCACGGCAAATCCGAGGACGAGCAGGACGACGGCCCCGGGGAACGCCCAGCCGGGAAGTCCCAGGCGATCGACCGCCTGATCGGTCGCGAAGAGGAGGAGGGCCGCGATGCCCACGTACGCGAGGAGCGTCCGGACGAGGTGCGAGCGGCGAAGACGGATCCCATGGCCGCCGGCCGCCTTCTCCTCGACGGCCTCGAGCAGCGCGACCTTCGCCTCCTCCGGAACCCCGACGAGCGCATGGATCCGCCATTGCCCCGGGACGCCCTTCAGCTCGTGGCGGCCGCGCTCCTCGAACCGGAAGCCCGAGCCCGCCTCGGCGTCCACGACCGTGCTCGACACCAGCACTTCGCTCGGCCCGGCGAGCGAGGCCACGCGGGATCCGATGTGAACGGCCAGGCCGCCGACGTCCCCCTCCTTGAGCTCGATCTCGCCCATGTGGAGGCCGCACCGTACCTCGAGGCCGAGCTCGCGGATCGAGTTCCGGATCGCGTCGGCGCACGTCAGCGCGCGCGAGGGGCTCTCGAAGACGACGAGGAATCCGTCGCCCGCCGTCTTGACCTCGCGCCCCGCGAATCGCTTGAGCCAGCGCCGGACGACAGCGTGATGGCGGTCGAGGAGTGCGTGCCATGCCTCGTCGCCCATGCCCGCGGCGCGCTCGGTCGAGCCGACGATGTCGGTGAACAGGACCGTGGCGAGCGAGCGCTCGGTGGCCATCGAACCCCTGGGAAGGGAGCGGTTTGAGGTCAGACCCGGATCCGGACCCGGGAACTCAAGGTAATGCGGGGATGCCCGGGAGGGATAGGACTCCACCTACCAGGGAGTTTCGGCGATCCCCTCCCGGGCGTTCAGCGCGCGCGCGCAGGTGAAGAGCCAGTCGCTGAGGCGGTTGACGTAGGGGGTGAGCGTGGGGGGAAGGTCGTCCGCATCGAGGCCGACGATCGCGCGCTCCGCACGCCGGCAGGCCGCACGCGCCAGGTGGACGAGGGACGCCGCCTTCCCGCCGCCCGGCAGGATGAAGCTCTTGAGCTCGTCGAGCTCGGCGACCCAGGCATCGATCTCCGACTCGAGTTCCTGGATCCGATCTTCGGCCAGCGTGAAGCGCTCGCCTTTGCGCCGCGCGGGGTTCGGCGTCGCCAGGATCGCGCCCACGACGAAGAGCTCGCCCTGGATCCGCTCGAGCGCGGCCCGCACTGCAGCGTCGCCACACCACGCGCGGGCTGCGCCGAGCCACGCGTTCAGCTCGTCGACGTCCCCGTACGCCGCCACCCGGGGGCTCGCCTTCGAAACGCGACCGCTGCCGAAGAGCGCGGTCTCTCCGGCATCCCCCGTCTTCGTGTAGATCTTCATTCGGAGTCCGGCCGGATCATCGGGAGATCGGCGACTCTCGCGCTCGTGCCGGCGGCTGCGCCGTCGGACGACCCCGCGAGCGTGAGTCGCGTGCCGGGCTCACTGTAGTCGCGGTGGACGTACGCCAGCGCGACCGCGCCGAGCGAGGGGCTGATCGCGCTCGCCGTCACGACCGCCACACCCGGCTTGTCGTCGGCGTCCAGCGTGACCCCGGGGGAGGGTGTCGCGTCGCCGTCGATCCGGAGACCGCGCAGCTGCCGCGCCGGGCGCCCGCGGAAGTGCAGGCGCGTGATCACTTCCTGCCCCGGATAGCAGCCCTTGTCGTGGTCGATCGCGTTCTCGGTCGGCGCCTCGAGCGGGATCGTGTCCTCGCCGAGCTCGCGTCCGAAGGCGGCGATGCCGGATTCGATCTGGAGCAGCGTCCACGCGTCCTCGGAGCCGGAAAGGGCGCCGGCCTCGAGGAGCGCCTGTCGGGCCGTGTCCGCCGCCCCGGCCGAGACCCAGAGATGCCAGCCCGGCGGTCCCGCATCGCTCCACCTCAGCGCGCGCGCCTCCGAGCCGCCGAGGGCGCTCTCCTCGTGCATCCCTTCCTCGCCG
>DASSBK010000237.1:0-3770 GCA_035698825.1 Gemmatimonadota bacterium | reverse complement strand
CGTGCCCGCCGAGTGGTCGCGCGCGACGTCGTTGAACGCGGTCATGTCGAAGGTCCGGGGAACGAGCGCGAAGCTGCCCACCGAGCCGGCGAGCGACGCGACCCGGTCGTAGTACCCGGAGCCGGAGAGGGTGAGGTGCGTCACGCCCGCGGCCTGCAGCAGGAAGCGGCCGTCGCCGTCCGTCCACGTGGAGACGCCCGCCGCCGTAACCCGGATGCCCGGGAGGGGGACGTCGGTGACCTGGTCGACCACGCGTCCTCGGATCTCGACGGTCGATTCCGCCACGGCCGGTGCGGGATCGGGGCCCACGGGTCCACCAGCCCCCGAGCAGCCGACGAGCGCGGCCACCGCGAGGACGGCGATCGAGCAGTGGAGCACGGGGGAGCGAGGCCTGTTTCGCATGGCTCCCGACTGGGTAGCAGAGGGCGTGCCCCGGCACGTACGCCCCGACCGCGTTCGTTGTCAAGGGGTACCGGCTTTGCCGCTCGATTTCCCACGGAGTGGAAACCCGGCTCCCATCGGAGGGACCAGCCCTGCCGATCCTGACGAGCGGAACGGAGTATCCGTCCCTGTTCGGTGCGCTTTTTTTCGAGAGACGCCGAAGGGGTCCCACCGTCGCCGCGAGGCTCGGGCCGGGACCCCTTCGCAGGATTCTGCGGGAGGAGCGCGGAACGCTAAAAGCGGACGAGGACCCCCCCGGAGAGCTCCGGGTTGTGGAGGACCTTGTCGTCGAGGGGGCAGTGGGAGAAGTCGTGGGTCTCGTCGATCGGCTCCGCCTCGGCGCTGCAGAACTGGACGTCGTCCCGGGCCTCGACGCGCAGTCCGGCACGGCGGCCCAGGTTGACGATCAGGCCCGCGCCGAACGAGAGCGCGAGCTCATGCGCCCAGGATTCTCCCTGGAGGAGGATGCCACGCCGCTCGAACTCGTCGTACGCGTAGTGCATGCCCCCGGCGCCGGCCGAGAGCGCGACCTGCGCCGCCGCGGAGTCCGGAGCGAGGAAGACCAGGCCGGCGTGGTAGAGGTGGAGCCTGCCGTCCACGTCGCCGAACCCTTCCGACGTGGCGTCCAACGAGGCATGGCCGTAGCTGGCCTCGATCGCCCAGCGCGGCGTCAGCTCGTAGGCCAGGCGCACTCCGAGGAGGACCGACGCGTCGGTCGTCATGCCGACGCCGTCCAGCTCGTCGTCCGCGATCGAAAAGCTTCCGGCGTACCCGGTGGCGAACCAGCGGGGATATCCCCGCGTCGTGTCCGAGGGCGCGCTCTCCTGGGCCGCGACCGGCGACCAGAGAGCGGCCAGCATGGCCAACGTCAGCAAGAACCTCATGTCGCTTCCTCGTTTCGGATTGCCGGCGCCGTTCGCGCCGATCGTTGGATCAGACAACTGGACCGGATCTGTCGCGCTTCCGCGTAGTCGGGACGGAGTTCGAGCGTGCGATCGAGATGCTCGAGCGCTTCCGAGCATCGCCCCAGGCCGCTCAGGGCGTATCCCACGTTGAAGTGGACCTGGGCCGCATCGGGGTGCGAGGAGAGATAGGCTTCGTACGCCTCGATCGACTCGTCGACCCGGCCCAGCATCTGGAGGTCGAATCCCAGCAGGAACAGCGTCTCCTCGTGGTCGTGCCGAATCGCCTCGACCAGCCGCAGGAACTCGAGCGAGCGGCGATACTCGCCTTCGCGATAGGCGGCGAACGCCGCCTGGTAATGGAGTTCCAGGGCCCGGTCGACGGCCGCCGGGCCGCCGCGCGCTTCGTCTTCGCACAGTTCCTGGTACTGTCGTGCCGCGGCGTGCTGGGGATTGCTGCGAAGTACGATTCCCAGCTGTTCGACGGCCTGCCCGCACTTCCCCAGGACGACCAGGGCATAGGCCAGATCGAAGCGCGCGTCGACGTCGTCGGGACGAGACTCGAGGTATCCGGAATAGGCGCGGGCGGATTCCTCCGTCCGGCCGAGCATCAGGAGCGCATAGGCCTCCGCGAAGCGGGCGTCGAGCTGCTCGGCATCCTGTTCGAGCACCGATCGCGCGGCGGCGAGGGCTCCGTCGAAGTAGCCGGCCCGCATGCGCGCCATCGCGAGCCGATCCCGATGCTGGACGTTCGCGGGGTCGAGCGCAGCGGCCTTCTCCGCTTCGGCCAGCGCTTCGTCCGGCGCGCTCAGCCTGTCGAGCGCCACCGAGAGCCAGTAGTGAGCCTCGGGCCAGTCGGGCGCCATGCGCGTCACGCCTCGCAGCCGCTCCAGACCCTCTTCGGTCTTCCCCTCGTCGATCGAGAGGAGTCCGAGGTTGATGTGCGCCAGCACGTAGTTGGGGCTAATCTCGACGGCCCGCTCGAGGTGCTCCCGGACGCGCGGATCCGTGCGATCCGGCAGACTCATCGCATAGTTCATGTGCGCCAGCGCTTCCCCCCCATGTTCCACGCTGTGGGCCCACAGGCTCCTCTCGGTACGATAGATCCGATTCATCGAGAAAGACGTGACCGTCAGCGCGAGCACCGCGATCGCTGCCGCGGTCGTCGCGATCCTCGGTCGCAGGAAGCGCGCCGCCAGCAGGCCGATGGTCAGATACAGCAGCCAGCTCGACGGAAAGGCGCGGTAGTGGACTGCGAGGTGGCTGATCGGGATCACCGAGGACTCCGGCATCATGAGCGCCCAGTACCCGAGGATCCCGAAAGCCGCCACCGGGGCCGCTCGCCGGATCCTGATGGCGACGAGCAGGCTGCCGACGATGACCGTCACTCCGAGCAGGACCCGCGGATCGAGCAGGCTCGTCCGCTCGATCGCCAGGGGCGCCATGCGGATCGCGCCGGGCCAGACGAAGTTCTTCAGGTACTGGCTGAGATGGATATCCGCCTGGGAGAGCGCGTAGGTCCACGACCACGACGCGCCGGGCTGAACCCGCGAGAGATCACCGAAGTCGAGCAAGAGTCCCGCCGTGGCGAGGTGGCCGATGACGACCGCGGCATACGGAGCGGCGCGCTTCCAGGGCCGCGCGCTGCGAATGCTCATCCCGCCGATCGTCCACTCCCACAGCAGGATCAGGAGCGGCGCGACAGCGGCTGTGACCTTGGACAGGAGCGCGAGCTCCAGGAGCGAGAGGGTGCCCAGCCAACGCCAGACGCCGCGGCGATCGCCGCCGCCGGAATAGACGAGGAGCGATCCGACGAGGAAGGCCTCCATGAGAAGCAGGTCGCGCGCGAGAATGTAGTTTACGGGATAGCCGGATAGCGGATGCACGGCGTAGACCAGCGCGACGAGCAACGCGGCCCACTGCGCGTGACGGTGGTCGTGCAGTCCGCGCGGACGCGCGATCGCCAGCATCCGCGCGACCAGCAGGAAGATCAGCACGCAGCCCGCGAGGTGGATCGCGATGTTGACAACGTGGTAGCCCGGCAGGTCGAGGCCGCCGACTGCGTAGTTGAGGGACAGCGTGAGCGGCAGCAGCGGGCGGTACTGACCGATCTGGTTGAGCGCCGACTCCGAAACCCCGCGGCTGCCGGAGATCGTTCCCGGGTCGGTGAAGTGTCGCAGGACCGGGGATACGCGCCGGATCTCGGGATTGTCCCGGATCCGATACAGGTCGTCGAGATGGAACTCGTTGCGGAGCGTGTTCGAGTACGTGCCCGCGACCGCGAGGGTCAGGACCAGGATCGGAACCGCGCGCGCCCACCGGCTGCGCTTGGGGCCTGTTCTTTCGATGTCTTCGCTGTGGCTCACCCGATCTCGTTCGCGTTGACCGTCTGCAAGGAGAAGGGGCAGAGGGTCGCCCCTGCCCCTT
>DASSBK010000236.1:0-9035 GCA_035698825.1 Gemmatimonadota bacterium | reverse complement strand
GGGGCTGGCGGTCGGGCTCCTCTGGGAGGCGTTCAACATCGCCGCGCGCGGGAAGTGGATCTACACGGTGCCCGGGTTCGAGGACTTCAAGCTCTTCGAGATGCCGGTCATGGGGTTTCTCGGCTTTCCGTTCTTCGCGCTGGAGGCGTTCGCGGCATGGCAGGGGCTGGTCATGGCAGGCCTCGCTGCTCCCGCGGAGGAACGCCACGCATGGGCGAACGGACGTGCCGGCACGCCACCTCGCGCCCTCCCGGGAACGCGGGGACGCCGAGCCGCTGTGAACGCCACCTCCGTCGCCGCGGTTGCCTTCTCGGCGGTCGCGATCGCGGCCATGCAGACCAAGACGATCGCGAGCGTGGTTCCGACGGTAAACGACCTGGGAGCACCCGAGGGCCCGCTCGAGCGGGTGGGTATCGACGACCCGTGGGAGCTCGCTCGGGGAGACCCCAACGATCTTGCCGCCGCGCTGGGGACCGATGCGGGCGCTGCCCGCGCCTGGGTCGAACGAGCGCGGCTCGCGACCCTGCGTGGGATCGGCGCGAACGGCGCACGACGGCTGGAGAGCGTCGGAGTCGGATCCGTCGAGGAACTGGCGGGAGTCGAGCCCGAGCGCCTGGCGCGCCGGCTCGCGGCGACCGGAGCGCCGGCCCAGCCGGCGCGCGTTCGCGTGTGGGTGCGCGCCGCGCGCGACGCGGCGCGTTCGCAATAGGTCAGTCTACAGAGATCGCGTTGCCCTCGGCCGCGAGATCGATCAGTCCGCCGACCACGCCAGGCGCGCGGGCGGCAGCGGCGAGGAGTTCGCGGCCTGGGTGAGTGACGAGCACGAGTACAGGATCTCGGCCGTGCCGTTTCCCACCAGCGTGATGTCGATCTCGGTCAGCGAAACCACCGCCCCGATGATGTCGATGTTCCCGTTGATGCGATTGATCTTGTCCGCGATGATCAGCCCGTGGAACGTCCCACCGTTGATGTTCCCCAGGTTCGCCGGGCCGTATACCTCGAGGTTCGAGGCCTTGGCCGCGTCGTACATGGGGTCGGCGGGGTCGTGCTCGCGCGGGTTGTAGAGAGGGTTGTGCACGATCAGGACACCCGTGCCGTTCACGGTGTTCGTGCCCTCGATGCCAGTCGAGCCGTAGTCGCCGTCGATGTAGACGAGCCCGGAGATCGAATCGGGCACCACATAGCTGTCGGCGTCCTGAATCGCCGAATCCAGGTCGCCCGGGTCCAGGCCGAGGACGTCCTCCGGGGTCACGTACACGATGCCCTCGTCCTTGTTCGTGTACGGGGGATCGTTCGAGGAATAATCCGAGTGTCCGTTCAAGAGGACGGAGCCCTGATCACTGATCGTCTTCGTCGAGTCCGTGACTGTCACGGCCGGCTTGTTCTCGGTGCACGCGCCGGTGTTTCCGTTGTCCGACTGCAGGGTTCCGTTGGTCGTGTGGTTGCGGCCGTCGATCGTGATGTTCCCGGTCAGATTCGCCGAAGAGTTGGTCGTCAGGGCGGACGGCGCCTGGATGTTGAGCGTGCGCTTCGAGACCCGGATCCGCTGAACCGCCTTGAACGATCCCTTGGTCGCCGTGGACTGCAGGACGTGGACGACGTGGCCATCGCCGGCTTCGTTGAAGGTGCCGTCGCTCGCCAGATACACCGTGTCGGCCACGCTGTCGCCGTTGTAGTCGAAGAGGTCGACCGAATCCGTCACCGTGTAGCTGTAGCCGTTGATCGCGGACACCAGGGGGAACACGCCGTTGGTCTGAAAGACCGCGATGGCGTGCTCGAGGCCCGCGGCCGCGGCCGCGTCCGCCTGGTTCGCCTCGGAGAACAGCCGCGTGACCCTCTGGTCGCCCGCCGTCAGCTTGAGCGCGGCGCCCCCGATCAGGCCCAGCACGACCATGACGACGAGCACCGCGATGAGCGCGAAGCCGCGCCGATCACTTCGGGGACGGATGGCGATGTAGCGGAAGGGGTCGTTCATCTCTCCTCAGTTCGCGTAGATGTTGTTTCGAAGCGCGACCTGGGACTCGATCACGCCGGCCTGCACCCCGTCAGGGGTCGAGTAGAACAGACGAACCCACACCTGCTCGACGACGGTGGGGTCAGCGGTCACCGCGCCGTCACCGTCGTAATAGAGGATCCGCAGCGAGTCGACGTCGTCGGTGACCGCCACGCCGGCGCCGCCTCCCGCCGAGCGCATGAGGCTGGTGCCCTGCACGAAGTACGCGACGCGCTCGTCCCACAGTCCCGTACTCGCGTCCAGCGTGTCTCCGTCGGCGTTCATGTCCGCCGTCCACGAAACGCTGTCGACATCCATTACCTGAACGCGCGCGTCGCTGAGGGCGCCTCTGGGGCTGTACCCCGCATTTCTGAGCTCGCGCGCCAGCATGTCCATCGCCGCGCGGGCGTTCTGCGTGGTGAGCACTCCGGAGTTCTGGCGCACCATGGTCTGGTGCTGCGCGCGCAGGAAGGCCACGAGCGCTATGCCCATAATGCCTACGATCACCATGGCGATCAGCATCTCGACCAGCGTGAATCCGCGCCTGTCCATCGCTATTGCGCCCGGATCGTCTGATTGGAGATCGTGTGGTTCCCCTGCCGATCCCCCCAGGTGACGGTCAGGGTGACGGTCTTGAGGTTGGTGGCGGGGGAATCGGGCGTGACGGTCCACGCGCGATTGAACGTGACGCCTCCGATCGTGGCCGTGTCGTTTCCGCTGGTGATGTCCGAATAGGCCTTCGACTGAAGATCTTCGACCTTCAGTCGAAGGGTCTCAACGGCGCGCGTGCGATTCGTCACTCCGCGGTTCGACCGCATGAGGGCCGCGGTCAGCGATGCTGATGCAAGCACACCGAACGTCAGCATCACGATCGCGACGACGACCTCGATCAGCGTGAAGCCCCGGCTCGAGCGCAGCCGGCGCATCACCACCGCACCAGCCCGCTGGCCAGGACGTCGATCGACTGCGTGTGGCCGTTCACGGTGACCTCGATCCTCTTCGGGGCGTCGACGCGGCCGCGCGGGTAGTAGATCAGCGTTCCGCTGCTCGCGCCCGCCATCGTCACGACGGCATCCGCCGTGCCGGAGTCGGCCGTGGCGGCCCACGTACCTGGTGAGGTTTCCTCCTCGACCTTCCACACGGCGCCGCTCGCCAGGACGAACCGGTGCTGGCGCTGCGTGGAGATCGCTCGGGCGCGCGCGTTGGCCATCGCGGCGTGGATTTCCCGAGCCTCGTCGACCGCCGCGTACGGGTCCGACGTCCCCGCCACCCGCGGGATGGCGATCGCCGCCAGGATCCCCACCAGGACCATGACCATCAGGGCCTCGATGAGCGTGATCCCGCGTCGCGACCGGGTCACGGAGGTGGTGAGGGGGAGGATGTCCATCGTCGGCTCCTTGGACTCTATCCCCGGGATCGCCCGGGGTCGGTTCGATGCGAGTCCTCGGTGCAAGACACGTTCCACTGACTTCGCCTATCACAACCCCTTGGTTTACAATGACTTGATGCCGATCGACGCGGGCCTGGCCATCGCGGAACGCTGAACGAGGCCGCAATCTGCCGGGTGCAAGCGGACCCTCCTGAGGCGCTCCGCGGTCTCGGAGAAATCTACGCGGCGGTTCGAGCAGTCAGAGGAGGAAAAAAGGTGGGAAACGTGCGCTCGGATCGGGGACTAGGCGTTCACCCGAGCCGCGTCGGCGGCCACCGTGCGGTGGTAGTAGGCCCCGTCGCCGTACTCCGCGACCTTCCCGCACCGGTGGCAGCGGATGCGCCGGACCCCGGGCCGCCGCTCGGACAGGCCCTCCTCGGTGCGCCGGATTCCGGTGGCGACCTCGGACCCGCAGCGCTCGCAGCGCACGAAGAGCTCCTCGTCGATGATGGCCATGGGACGAAGTATAGCGTTCGGGCGTCAGGAGTTCCTGCGGCTATCTTGCAATGGGCCCGACGGACGCGCCTCAGGGAGGAGGGGAAGGATGACGACCGGCACCGGCACCCCGCCACGCATGCTCCCGGCCTGGAAGGCGCTCGAGGACCATCACCGGCAGATCGCCCACCGCCATCTGCGCGAGCTGTTCGCCGAGGACCCCGCTCGAGCCGAGCGGATGACGCTCGAAGCGGCCGGCCTCGTGCTCGACTTCTCGAAGAACCGCGTCACCGACGAGACGATCTCGCTCCTCTGCGAGCTCGCCGCCCAGGCCGGCGTCCGCGAGCGCACCGAGGCGATGTTCCACGGGGAGCCCATCAACGAGACCGAGGGCCGCGCCGTCCTGCACGTGGCTCTGCGCGCCCCGCGCGAGGCCTCGATCCATGTCGGAGACGAGGACGTCGTCCCCGAGATCCACGCCGTGCTCGACCGGATGGCGGCGTTCTCGCGTCGTCTTCGAGCCGGCCAGTGGACGGGGCACACCGGGCTCCCGATCCAGGCCGTCGTCAACATCGGGATCGGCGGGTCCGATCTCGGGCCGCGGATGGCGACCCACGCGCTGCGCGCCTACACGGACCGAGACCTCACCGTGCGGTTCGTATCGAACGTCGACGCGACCGCGTTCGTCGAAGCGACCCGCGACCTCGATCCGGCGCTCACGCTCTTCGTCGTCTGCTCGAAGACGTTCACCACGCTGGAGACGCTGACCAACGCACGCACCGCGCGCGACTGGCTGACTGGCGCGATCGGCGAGGAGGCCGTGGCCAGCCATTTCGTCGCGGTGTCGACGAACGCCGCCGGGGTAGCCGAGTTCGGCATCGACCCCGAGAACATGTTCGGCTTCTGGGACTGGGTGGGCGGCCGCTACTCGCTGGCCTCCGCGATAGGCCTGTCGCTCATGCTGGCGATCGGGCCCGAGCGCTTCCGCGAGATGCTGGACGGGATGAACGCGATGGACGACCACTTCCGCGTCGCTCCCCTCGAACGGAACATGCCCGCGCTTCTCGGCCTCCTCGGGATCTGGTACGGGAACTTCTTCGGCGCAGCGACCCACGCGGTGCTCCCCTACGACGAGTACCTGGCGCTCTTTCCTTCGTACCTCCAGCAGCTCGAGATGGAGAGCAACGGCAAGCGCGTGGACGCGAGCGGCCGGCCACTCGAGATCGACAGCGGTCCGATCGTCTGGGGGCAGCCGGGAACGGACGGTCAGCACGCGTTCTTCCAACTGCTGCATCAGGGAACGCGGCTCGTCCCCTGCGATTTCCTGGGGTTCCTCGAGCCCCTCCATCCGGTCGGCCGACACCACGCGCTCCTGTTCGCGAACCTGGTCGCACAGACCGAGGCGCTCGCGTTCGGGAAGACCGCCGGCGAGGTGGCCGCCGAGGGCGTCGAACCGGCGCTCGTCCCCCACCGCACGTTCCCCGGGAACAGACCCTCCACCACGATCCTGGCCGACCTGCTGACGCCCTGGACGCTGGGTGCCCTGATCGCGCTCTACGAGCACAAGGTGTTCGTTCAGGGAACCGTCTGGGGAATCGATTCCTTCGACCAGTGGGGCGTGGAGCTCGGGAAGACCCTCGCCGGGCGGATCGCGCCGGAGCTCGAGTCGGACGCGGAGCATGAGCTCCGCCACGACTCGTCGACCAACGCGCTCATCCGGCGCTACCGCGCCTTCGTCACCCACCGCTGAAGCTTCGCCGGCGGGCGTCGCCGGATTACTGCTCGTAGTTCTCGACGACCTCTTCCGGCCGGACGCGCGCGCGCGACGGGTCCTCACCGAATTCCCGCAGCGCCCGTCGCTGCCTGAGGAGATCCCAGCACTGGTCGAGCTCGATCTCCACGTCGGCGAGCTGGCGTCGCTCCTCGTCGGTCATCTGCCCCTGCCCGTAGAAACGATGCTCTTCGTCGACCAGATCCTGAATCCGCTCGAGAACCGTCCTGTCCGTGCGATTGCGATTCATCGTAGACCTCCTTCGCTCCGCGGAGGATTGCATTTCGGCGAAGGGAAGTCGGTCAGCGAGCGTACAGGTCCGGCGATCAGGGGCCGAAGGCGCCATGGAACGAGGTCGCGAGGCCGAGTGTGACGCCCCGATCGGGATCGGGGTCCTCGAGCCCGACGATCAGCGCGGCGTCGAGAGCGAAGCGCCCGGCCGCGCGACGGATCCCCACGCGCGCCTGCCCGCGCTCCTCGGTCCCCACCGGCGTGTCTCCCCGCACGTCGAGAGATCCCTGAACCTCCGCCCCCGCGTCCCACCCACCTCCCAGCGGAGCGATGACCGAGAGCCCGTACCCCCAGACGTCGTTCTGGCGGTCGCCGCGCGTCGGGATCCCGAGCACCCCGGCGCCGAGGTTGGCGGCGACGCGCGCCGGGCCGATCGATTTCCCCGCGAGGAGCCACAGCCAGAAATCGGTCGTATCGAGGCCGAGCCCGCTCTCGTTGCCCGCCGCCGGCAGCCGCGTCGCCACGCGGAAGCTCCAGGCCGGGAACGCGGGCGACTCGTCGGCGATCCGCACCTTCACGCCGATCACCGGATCGATCACGTCGTGGGTCCCGTCCCCCGACACGTCGAGCATGGAGTCGAGCGGCGCGGGCGCGAAGTCGTCGATGGAGAGCAACTCGTAGCCGCCTTCGACGGAGAGCTCGGCGCGGCCGAGCCCCAGCCTGAGCGCGGCCGGAAGCCGGATCACCAGGCCCGACAGGCCCGAGGCCGGATACTCGCGCCCCCGGCCTACCTCGATGCCCACGCGCGCGGCGACCGCGCCGGGCGGAATCAGCGCCGGAGCCTCTGTGAAAAATGGCCACGGCTGCGCCCTCGAAGAGGAGATCCAGAAGGCGCCGCCCACCGGCGAAAGCGCGATGCCCGCCATGGCGATCGCGAGCCCGAGCGCGCGTCGCGTCAATCGGCGATCGGGTTCTCCCAGCGGAGACCCGGAAAACGGGCGAAGTCGCTGTCCGTCGAGCAGAGGACCAGGCCATGCTCGATCGCGAGGGTAGCGAGATGGGCGTCCGGGACGAGGTTCCCGCCACCACTTCCGAGCAGCTTCTCGAGAACGTCGGTGTGACGACTCGTGGGCAGCGGGATCCAGGCGGGGGATGCGGCGAGCCAGCCACGGACCTGGGCGAACGCGCGCGTCACGGGAGCGGGATCGGGGAACACGCGCGGATTGGTCACCAGCCGGAGGAACGCGAGGAGAGAGGGCCACGGCAGGCCGACCCTGGCGGTTCCCCCGAGCCGGTCATCGAGCCACGTGCGCGCCCGCTCGTTCTGAGGCGAGCGGGCGGACCACGAATAGACCAGGATGTTCGCGTCGACGAGGATCAGCGGAAGGCCTCGCCCTCCGCCACGGCGAGCGCCTCGGAAACGTCATCGAGGTCGATGCGGGGCGTGCCGAGATCCGCGGGCTCGGTGCGGAATCGACCCGAAGGGCGTGGGGACTCCCGGTGGCGCAGACCGATCCGCAGGATCTCGTTGACCAGCCCCTTCCATTCGCCGTTTCCTTCCCGCCGCAGTCGCTCGAGTTCCGCGGCTACGTCGGGGTCCAGGGTGAGCGTCGTTCTCATGCATCAAAGCATAAGGTATATGATGACGTGATGTCAACGAGGATCCCCGGAGCTCGCCCCGACGACCCGGCGCGTGTCAGTCCGCGGGCGGCGTCAGTCCGCGGGCGGCGCGGGGAGACCCGAGGGGTCGGTCCGCAGCTCCGGCGTCGTCGTCACCCCGACCCCGCCCGGCACGGCCTCGGAGGGGTTCCACATGTCGACCGCGATCCGCCACGACCCGTCGGACTGCCGGCGCCAGACTTCGAGGAACTTGTTCGTCGTCTCGACCGTCTGACCGGAGAGCCTGGGGGTACCGCGCCAGACATAGCGGCCGCGGCGATACGCCATGTCTTCCTCCACCTCGATCGCCTGCGTCGTGAACGCGAGCTTCGTGTCGAAGCGCTCGAACTCCTGCCGGAAGAGCTCGCGGATCGTCTCGCTCCCCTCGATCACGGGCCCGCCGGGCGGCAGGATTACGGCGTCGGGCGCGTAGATCGCGACCAGCCGGTCGACTTCGGCCCGATTGGCCGCTTCCTCCCATTCGCGGCCCAGGCTGTCGATCTCCGCGCGGGCCCGCGCTTCCGCTCCATCGTCCCCTCCCCCGCGTCCGCACGCGACGACCAGAACCAGAACGACTCCCCACGTGCCACCGATTGTGGTTCTCACGATTCCTCCTTGAAGGTCGTTCCGAAACCTGGCAGATGAGGCGTCTTCAACGTCCCCCGTCGAACAAATGAAAGGCGCGGGTGACGCCGACCGTCACCCCGATCGGCGCGTCGACCTCCGCCAGGCCGATCAGGACCGCCGCGTCGATCGTCGAGACGCCCGCTCCGAAGCGGCCCCCGAACCGCATCACGCTCGTGTCCTCGGTTCCCGGGTGGACCTGCCCCGACAGGTCGACGTGGCCGTCCACTCCCGCGGCGACGGCGAACCGCGACCCGACGTCGCGGGAGACGGAGAACCCGTAGGTCAACACGTCGTTCTGGCTGGTGACGGCGGTCGGCACCTCGAGGATCCCGAGCCCCAGGTTTGCGACCCAGCGCAGGCCGACCGCGTCCTGGGCGGCCAGGAGCGCCACGAAGAAGTCGGTCGTGTCGAGCCCCAGTCCGCTCTGATTGCTCGCCACGGGGAGACGGGTCGCGATCTTGAGGCCGATCGCGGGCGCTCCCTCGCTCTCGTCGTGCACTCTCACCAGCGTCGAGACGACGGGATCCCGAATGTCGCTCGAAGCCTCACCGTCGTAATCCAGCTCGTCCGACAGCGGCGCCTCGCGTTGATCGTGCACGAACAGCACGTCGTAGCCGGTGTCCACCCGAAGCTCGACGCGGCGCGCGACGTTCAGCCGGAGCGTCAGCTCCGGCACGCGCAGCACGTTTCCGCGAAGGCCGACCGCGGGGATCTCGCGATCGTGGGCGAACGCCGCTCCGATCTCCACCATGAACCAGCCCGGCTCGGCGAGAAGCGGGTCGACCGTCGCCAGCGGCCGCTGGCCGCCGCGGCCCTCCGGCCACCCATCGCCGGACTGCGCCCGTGCGGCCGGCGCGGCGAGGCTCCAAAGCGTCAGCGCAATGCACGCG
>DASSBK010000235.1:0-3097 GCA_035698825.1 Gemmatimonadota bacterium | reverse complement strand
TCCCGGACGGTCACCATCTATCGCTCGCGCGAGGAAATCCGCCTGATCGCGGCGGATGGCGAGATCGACGGCGGGGACGTCCTTCCCGGTTTCCGGTGCAAGGTATCCGAGCTGTTCGGCCGCTGATCCTGCTCTTCGCTGCGACCCTCGCCGGCTTCCTCGTGGCTGCCGGCCCCCTTCCGGCCCAACCGGCCGACACCACCCGGGTCGTCCTCCTCGGCAGCGGGAATCCGAATCCCGACCCCGACCGATCGGGTCCCGCGGTGGCCGTGATCGCGGGGGGCCATCCGTATCTGGTGGACTGCGGGACCGGCGTCGTCCGCCGCGCGGAGGCGGCGCGACGGAACGGCGTCGAGGCGCTCGACGTCCAGCATCTCGACATCGTGTTCCTGACTCACCTCCACTCCGATCACACGCTCGGATGCCCCGACCTCCTGCTGACTCCCTGGGTCATGCGGCGGGCTTCGCCGCTCCGCGTCTTCGGCCCGCCCGGGACGCGTGCGCTCTTCGACGGCATCCTCGCGGCGTACGACTCCGACATCCGGAACCGGTCGACCGGCCTCCAGCCCCACAACGACACCGGCTGGCGGGCCGAGGTCACGGAGATCGCTGCCGGAACCGTGTACGAGGACAGCGTCGTCCGCGTGACCGCGTTCGAGGTTCCGCACGCCGGCTGGGAGCACGCGCTCGCGTACCGGTTCGAGACCGTCGACCGGACGATCGTGATCTCGGGGGACATCGGTCCGAGCGAGCAAATCATCGAGGCGTGCGTGCGCTGCGACGTGCTCCTGCACGAGGTGTACAGCCAGGCGGCCTTCGACAGCCAGCCGGCCGAGTGGCAGCGCTACCACGGGGACGCCCACACCTCCTCCACGCAGCTCGCGGAAATCGCGCGGCGGGCTCGTCCACGGCTCCTGGTCCTCTACCACCAGCTGTTCTGGGGTGCGAGCGAGGAGGAACTGCTGGCGGAGGTGAAGCGGGGGTACGAAGGCGAAACGGTTTCGGGGCATGACCTCGACATCTACTGACACGTCCTCGATCCCCGGACGGCGCGGCGATCTGGCGACGATCCGGACGCTCCTGCCGTACCTGTGGCCGAAGGGGGAGCGGGGGCTGCGCGTCCGGGTCGTCCTCTCGCTCGCCTGCCTGCTCGTCGCCAAGCTCGCGACCGTCTACGTCCCCATCCTCTACAAGCGCGCGGTCGACGCGCTGACTCCGGATCCGGCGGGCGCGGCGCTCGTCGTCCCCCTGGCGTTGATCCTCGCGTACGGGATCGTGCGCGTCGGCTCGGCGGCCTTCTCCGAGCTTCGGGACGCTCTCTTCGAGAAGGTGGCGCAGCGGGCGATCCGGAGGGTGGCGCTGGAGACCTTCCACCACCTCCACCGACTCTCGCTTCGCTTCCACCTGGACCGCCGCACGGGCGGAGTGACCCGGGCGATCGAGCGCGGGACGAGCGGGATCGGGTTCCTCCTCTCGTTCATGCTCTTCAACATCCTGCCGACCCTTCTCGAGATCGGGCTCGTCTGCGCGGTCCTCTGGGGGCTCTATTCCGCGAGTTTCGCGCTGGTGACACTGGTCACGCTGGTGGCCTACGTGGCGTTCACGATCGGCGTCACCGAGTGGCGCACGCGCTTCGTGCGGGAGCTGAACGACATCGACACGGAGACCAGCGTCCGGTCGGTCGACGCCCTCCTCAACTACGAGACCGTCAAGTACTTCGGCAACGAGGGGTACGAGGCGGCTCGCTACGACGAGTCGCTACAGCGCTACGAGCGGGCGGCCGTTCGGACGAGAACGACCCTGTCGCTCCTCAACATGGGGCAGGGGATCATCATCGCGACCGGGGTCACGATCCTCATGGTCATGGCGGCTCGCGGGGTCGTCGGAGGTGCGCTCACGATCGGCGACTTCGTCCTCGTCAACACCTACCTGATCCAGCTCTACCAGCCGCTCAACTTCCTGGGCTTCGTCTATCGTCAGATCAAGCAGTCGCTGGTCGACATGGAGAGCATGTTCGCGCTGCTGGGCGAGAACGTGGAGGTCGAGGACTCGCCCGACGCCCACGCGTTGGCGGTGAGCCGCGGGGAGGTCGCGTTCCGCGACGTCGTGTTCGGCTATGACCCGGACCGTACGATCCTCGACGGGGTGTCGTTCATCGTGCCGGCCGGAAACAGGCTCGCCATCGTGGGTCCGAGCGGCGCCGGCAAGTCGACGATCTCGCGGCTCCTGTTCCGCTACTACGACGTGAATGCGGGATCCGTGGAGATCGACGGTCAGGACGTGCGGGACGTCACCCAGGCGAGCCTCCGCGCGGCGATCGGGATCGTCCCGCAGGACACGGTCCTCTTCAACGACACGATCTACCACAACATCGCCTACGGGCGGCCGAGCGCGTCGCGGGAGGAGGTCGAGCGGGCGGCCAGGCTCGCGCGGATCCACGATTTCGTCATGGGTCTGCCCGAAGGCTACGAGTCGAAGGTGGGCGAGCGGGGCCTCAAGCTCTCGGGAGGCGAGAAGCAGCGCGTGGCGATCGCCCGCACGATCCTCAAGGACCCGCCGATCCTGGTCTTCGACGAGGCCACATCCGCGCTCGACACGCGCACCGAGAAGGAGATCCAGGCGAGCCTCGACGAGGTCGCCCGCGGCCGGACGACTCTCGTCATCGCTCACCGGCTGTCGACGGTGGTGGATGCGGAGGAGATCGTGGTGCTGGACGATGGCCGCGTCGTCGAGCGCGGCCGACATGCGGAGCTACTGGCGCGGGAGGGTGTCTACGCGGACATGTGGCGCCGGCAGCAGGAGGCAGCCCGCAAGGAGGCCGAAGCGGCGGCCGCGCGGAAGGTAGACACGCCGGAGGAGATCCCGGAGGCCGCCGCCGCGGAAGCCGCGCGCGAACCATGACGTCCCGGCGGGCGCGGCTCTCCCGCGCGCTGGCGCCGGTGGGGCACGCGCTCCCCCGATGGGGCATCCGATTCCTGCCGTGGTGGGGGGTGCGCTGGGTGCACCGCGGGCGCGCGCGTCATCGAGGAGCGGCGGCGCCGATCTCCGCCGAAGCGACCCGCGCGCTGGCCGGCTTCTTCCCATCCGAGACGCTCGC
>DASSBK010000234.1:0-5139 GCA_035698825.1 Gemmatimonadota bacterium | reverse complement strand
ACGCTGGCGGATCTCGTCCGGCGGGTGCGGCCTCGCGCAACGGAGATCGTAGCGCTCGTCCTTTCCGGGGCCTGCGACCGCCTGGAGCCTCTGTCGCCCGAGGGGTATCCGTTCGTCCACGAAACGGTCCTGGCGAGCATGCGTTCGGGCCGCGTTGCAGCGGACGGCCGGGCGATGGACTCGATCCGGTCCCTGTCTTGGCGGATCGACACGGAAGCCGGACGCCGCGTGGACGGAGTCCGTCGCTACCAGGCCCTGGTTCGCGCGAGGAACGAGCTCCGCTACCTGGGGGTCGCCCCCAGCGGCCATCCGCTCGGCCTCCTCCGCGCGCGATCCGCGCGCGACGGGTGCCGGACGATCGCCGACGTCCTGCGGGACGGGGGCGACGGGCAGGTCGCGATCGCCGCGCTCCCCGCCGCCACGCGCCGGGTGGAGACGGGCCGCGGGCCGATGCGCTTCGTGACCTGGGAGGACGAGACGGGCCTCCTGGAGAGCCGGATCGCGCCCGCGGCCCACGCGCGACTCGCCGACCGCTTCCGCGCGGACGGCGCGTTCCGCGTGTCCGGAAGGATGCGATCCCGGGGCCCGGATCGACGCCTCGAGGTGGATGGCCTTCTTCCGCTCGACAGCCGAGCCGTTCGGAGGTAAGGCCCCGTACGGCAGGCGGGGGGCGTCCGGGCGTACGCTCCAACCAGGTACGGGGTATCCGCATTCATGGAGGAGGGGTATCATGCCGAGGGCCTGGAGCGCGAAGGACGAGCGGAAATACGAGAAGATCCGCAAGAGCCAGATCGACGAGGGTACATCGGAGGAACGCGCCGAGGAGATTGCCGCCCGCACGGTGAATCGGGATCGGCGTGAGGAGGGGAGGACGAAGAGCGGTCTCAAGTCCACGATGGGGACCGGAAACCCGACCACGTCGCTCGAGGAGCGGACGCGTCGCGAGCTATACAATCGCGCCAAGCAACTGCACATCGAGGGACGCAGCGGCATGACCAAGGCCGAGCTCGTGCGCGCGATCCGCAAGCGCGGTTAGGTTTCGCGTCCGCGGGACACGAGGCACGAGCGAAGGATCAAGAGGGGAAGGGAGATTCCACGGCAATGGCATCGACGATCTGGAAGGGCGTGATCCGTATCGGGAAGGAATCCGTTCCGGTCAAACTGAAGTCCGCCGTGACCGACAAGTCCATCCGCTTCCGAATCCTGGATGAGCCGGACGGCGCTCCGGTCGAGCAGAAGATGGTGCACCCGCGCTCGGGCAAGGCGGTCCCCTACGACCAGATCCGCCGCGGGGTCGAGACCGAGTCCGGAGAGATCGTCATGCTCGACGAAAAGGAGATCGCCGAGCTCGAGCCGAAGGAGTCGCGCGACATCGAGATCATCCGCGTGGTGCCCAGAGAGGCGATCGACCACCGGTGGTACCTGCGGCCCTACTGGCTCGCCCCCGACGGGGAATCGCCGGAGTACTTCGCGCTGGCCCGCGCGCTGGAGGAGGACGGGCGCGAGGCGGTGACCCGCTGGACGATGCGGAAGAAGGAGTACCAGGGCGCCCTGCACCCGAAGGACGGCTACCTCATGCTGATCACGCTGCGGCACGCGAGCGAGGTCGTCTCGGCCGCCGAGCTCGAGGGCCCGACGGGCAGGGAGCTCGATCCGCGCGAGAAGAAGATGGCCGCGCAGCTGATCGAGGCGCTGTCCGGAGAGTTCGAGCCCGAGCAGTACCAGGACGAGTACAGGAAGCGCGTCGCCGAGCTCATCGAGGCCAAGGCCAGCGGCAAGCGGATCCGCCTCCAGCCGAAGCGCGAGCGCAAGGCCCCCGCGGATCTGACCTCCGCGCTCGAGAAGAGCCTGGCCGCCGCCCGGAAGGAGCGCTCCGTTGCCTGAGGACGAACGCGGCGACGAGCAGCAGGACGGCTACCGGCCGTTCTGGTCGGGCACGATCACGTTCGGGCTGGTGTCCGTGCCGGTGGACCTCCTCCCGGCGAACCGCCCCCGCCGCATTTCCCTCCGCATGCTGGCCCCCGACGGCACGCCGCTCAAGCGCGAGTACTGGAGCGCGGGGAGCAAGGAGCAGGTGGACACCGAGAGCACCGTGCACGCCTATGAGCTCGACGGGGGCAAGTTCGTGGAGGTTACCGACGAGGAGCTCGAAGAGCTCGCGCCGGAGAAGACGCGCGAGATCGACCTGCGCCTGTTCGTCGACAAGGACGAACTCGATCCCGTGTTCTTCGAGCGGGCCTACTTCCTCGCGCCCTCCAAAGGCGCCAACAAGCCGTACCGGCTGCTCGTGTCGGCCATGGAGTCCACTGGCAAGGCCGGCATCGCCACGTTCGTCATGCGGGAGCGGGAGTACCTGGTGGCGATCATCGCCGAGAACGGGCTCCTACGGGCGGAGACGATGCGCTTCGCCGACGAGATCCGCTCTCCCGAGGACGCCGAATTGCCGAAGCCGAAGAAGGTCGACAAGAAGACCGTCCAGCGACTGTCGAAAGCGCTCGACGAGCTGTTCGAGGGGGAGCTCGATCCCGACGAGCTCCAGGACCGGCGCACGCGCGGCATCGAGAAGCTCGTCAAATCGAAGCTGAGCGCCGGGAAGGACGTGGTGAAGGCTCCCGCCGACGACGAGCGGCCCGCCGAGGGCGCGCTCGGCACCGAGGACCGCCTGGTCATCGATCTCATGGAGGAGCTCAAGCGCCGCATGAAGGGCGCGGCGTCCGAGGAGAAGGAGCCCGTGAGGGCCGAGGGGCAGAGAAAGCCCGCCCGCGCTGCGGCGAAGAAGGGCGGCTCGAAGGCGCGCGCGTCGTCGAAGGAGCCCACGCCGTCGAAGAGCGGGGACGACGATCTCGAGTCGCGTTCCAAGCAGGAGCTCTACGACATGGCGCAGGAGCTGGATATCGACGGCCGGAGCAAGATGACGAAGAAGGAGCTCGTGCGGGCCATTCAGCGCTCGGGATGACCCAAGTCGGGATTCATCTGTCCATATCTGCTCTACTGTTATGCAAATCTGTTAGACTCTATTGAGAAACCGCCAGACTCGGGCTATACTCAAGATCCGGTGTCCACCCGGTTGGACATCCGGCGTCCTCGGCGGTGTTCATTCTTCGAAGGTCGCCGGAGCGTCTGACGCGAACGAAGGGCATACCGGCTCTTGGCGCGCCGCTTGCATTTCCGAGGGGTATTCCAAATGAGTAGGTTCCCCTCCGAACGAAAGGGGCAGACGATGGCCGTTTCTCCCCAGATGCTATCCGATTGCAGGACCCTATCCGATCTCAGTCCCGCGACGCTGGAAGCGATCAGCGAATACGCCAGACAGGCCGAGTTCCGTCAGGGCGAGCGACTGATCCCGCTGGGGCAGCCGCCCCAGCGCCTGTTGATCCTGACGGAGGGACTCGCGAAGCTGGTCGGCGTATCGATCAGCGGCCATGAGCGCATTCTCAGCATCTACCGCCCCCACGACATGGTCGGCCCGGGCGTCCTCATGGACAGCTTGGAGAACGAGCACGAAGTGACGGCGATGAGCCGTGTGAAAGCGGTAGCGATCAGCCGGCGCGACCTGTTGATCATCGGACGCACGCATCCATCGCTCATCATGGCGCTGGCGAAGGAAGTCTCTCGTCAGCTGGTCGCCATGACCGAGCGCGTGATGACGGCGACCTCGGCCGAAGTGCCCGTCCGGCTCTCGCAGCTCCTGCTCGAGTTCGCCGACGGCAACGGCGCGGACGAAGTCTTTGTTCCCCTGGCGCACCCGCTCACCCACGAGTCGATGGCGCAGATCATCGGCGCCAGCCGGCCGCATACGTCCACCGTGTTGCGGGACCTCGAGGGATTCGGCGCGGTTCAGCGTCGCAGCGGCCGCGGACTCCTCGTCCGGCCGTCGCGCCTGAGGCAGATCGTCGGCGACGGGGATTTCAGCGTCGCCAGGGAACAGCTGCCGCTGAGCGCCTGAGTCTCCCGGCCCAACCGATATGATCGATCCGGAGCTCCTTCGAGGGGTTCCCTCGCTCGTCGAAGTGCCCGCGGCGGGGCTCGAGAGCCTCGCCCGCGAGGCGCGCGAGGTGGAATACCACCCCGGCGACCGGATCATGCCGCTCATAAAGCCGCCCGATCAGGTGCTCTTCCTCCTGGACGGTCTGGTCAAGCTCGTGGGGATCTCCCAGGCCGGCAACGAGCGGATCGTGTACGTCTTCCGCCCGGGGGAGGTCCTGGGTTCGCGCATCCTCCTGGACGTGAGCCCCGAGTCGGCCTACGAGAGCGTGGCGATGCAGAACGTCAGAGCGTTGGCCGTCGGCAAGTCGGATTTCTTGCGCGTCGCAGAGGAGCATCCGGAGCTGCTCCTCGCCGTGACCCGCGAGTTCGCCCGCCGGCTCGAAGGGCTGACCAGCCGGATGCTGGGGGCGATGTCGGACGAGGTTCCGATCCGCCTCGGACAGCTCCTGATGGACTTCGCTTCCAGGGACGGGCACGGAGAAGAGGATTTCGTGCCGCTCAGCTATCCGCTGACCCACGAGGCGATGGCGCAGATCATCGGCGCAAGCCGGCCTCACACATCCTCGGTACTGGGGAACCTCGAGCTCCAGGGAGTGCTCCGCCGACGGAGCGATCGCGGACTCCTCGTCTGTCCGGCGCGCGTCGCGCGGATGATCCGCGGCGAGGAGATGAGCCCGAACTGAGCGGTCGATCGGCTGCTCAGGAAGGCCAGAAGATCGGGATCAGGATCGTCGCCGTTATGAGCAACAGCAGGTTGAGCGGCGCCCCCACCTTCGTGTAGTCCGCGAACTTGTACCCGCCGGGACCGTAGATCAGCGTGTTCGTCTGGTAGCCGATGGGGGTCATGAAGTCCGCGGAAGCCCCCAGCATGACGGCGATCAGAAGGGCGTAGGGGTTCATGCCCAGGTCCTGAGCGGTCACGAGCGCGATAGGAGTCAGCACGACCGCCGTCGCGTTGTTCGACATGATCGACGTCATGAGCGAGGTCATCAGGTAGAAGGCCCCCACCACCGCGCGATCGCCGTGGGGCCCGAAGGCGGACGCCACGTGGTGGGCGAGCCACGACGCCGCTCCCGTCTTGTCCATCGCGATCCCGAGCGGGATCGCGCCCGCCAGCAGCAACACGACCATCCAGTCCATCTCCTCGTAGAC
>DASSBK010000233.1:0-6173 GCA_035698825.1 Gemmatimonadota bacterium | reverse complement strand
ATCATGCGGTCCGGGCAGAGGCGAACGGAGACGCGGCGGGAGATTCCCAGCGCGCCGCAGAGCGCGGTCGTGAGCGCAGGGATCTCCCCGCGGTCGAGCGGCGCCGAGCAGCGGGCGATCCACCAGATGCGGAAGCGGCCGAGCGCGATGCTGGCGAGCACGACGGCGGCCCCGGCCAGCCACACCAGCGCGAGCACCGCCTCGATTCCGATCGCCTCGCCCGCCGCGGCGGCACCGGCCGATACTCCGGGCGCGGCGGGGACCTGCGCCGGCAGGAGAGCCACGGTCCATGCCGGGAGGAGCCTGGAGAGGATCGGCAGCGCCAGCGCGCCCGCCATCCCCACCGTCCACACGGCATGCCGGGTCGCCGCAGAGGCTCCCCGCAGCGCGAACGCCGCGGCGCCGGTCGCCAGCAGCACGAGTGTTCCCTTGATCGTGACGTCGAGCAGCAGGGAACCCATCGCCGTCAGCGACCCTCCTTCCGGGCCTCGTCGATCATCCGCGCAAGACGCTCGAGCTCTTCGTCCGTCACATTGGACGACTCGACGTCGAGAAGGGTTGCTACGGCCTCTTCGAGCGAGTTGTCGAAGAACGTCCGCATGAGCCGGCGCAGAGCCGAGCGGCGGGCGGACTCCACGGGGAGCGTGGCCCGGAAGACGTATCGCGGCCCGCGCTCCTCGTGGATCAGGTGTCCCTTCTCCTCGAGCACCCGCAGCATCGCCCGCACCGCTGAGTAGCTGGGCGGGTCGGGCATGTTCTCCCGGACCCGGGCGGCGCTCGCCTCCCCGAGGCGATAGACGATGTCCATGATCTGGCGCTCCCGGCGGCTCAGTTCGCTGTGCAGGTCGCTCTTCCTGGGCATCCCGTCTCTCCTCCGGCCATGGGCGATGCTATATTTTTAGCACCATGCTGCTTTTATAGCATATCGGCCGAACGTCTGTCAATCCCCACGGGCCACCGGACCATCGAATCGGCGCGCTTGCCGTTCGGACGCCGGCCGCCGGGAGGGCGTTCAAGGCGCGTGGCAGGAGGCCTCCCCCGCGCGGTAGATTGAATGGATGGTGTACTTCCTGATCCCCGCGTACGAGGAGGAGGCGACGCTCGGCCTCCTGCTCTACAAGATCCGTCAGATCATGCGCGAGATCCGCCGGGACTACCTGGTCGTCGTACTCGACGACGGGTCCGCCGACGGCACGGCGCAGGTCGCCGAACAGTACCGCCGGCTTCTGCCCGTCAAGGTCCTGCGCCACGCCGAGAACCGCGGCTTCGGTCCGAGCCTCGACCGCCTGGTGCGGGAGGCGACCCGGCTCTCCCGCTATCCCGAGCGCGACATCGCGGTCGTCATCGAGGGCGACTTCTCGGTCAGTCCCGACGCCGTGCCCGACATGGTGCGGGAGATCGAGGCCGGCGCCGACGTCGTGATCGGCGCCCGCACGCATCACGACAGCGACCTGGACGAGCTGCCTTCCGGCAAGCGGTTCGGATCCCGGGTGGTATCGACGGTGCTCCGGGCCGTGATGCCGCTTCCCCGCGTCACCGACTACAGCTCGATCTTCCAGGCGTACCGGATCGGCACGCTCAAGCGCGCCCTCGACGCGCACCAGGAGGGCCTGATCACGAGCCGCAACTGCGCCGCCGCCGTGGAGCTCCTCCTGCGGCTGGGCCGGCTGCACCCCACCTTCGCCGAGGTTCCCATCCGCTGCCGGTACGACATCCGTCCCCGCCGCTCGCGCTATCGCTGGACCCAGGCCATCCGGGAGCAGCTGAGCCTCACCGGGCGGGTCGATCGGGTGCCCTCCCGCGCCTGAAGCGGTTTCACGGAACAAAGGCACCGTCCTTGCGTATGACTTCGGCGTGAACACCAGGCCCCGTCCTCTGTGGATTCTGGCCCTCGCGGGCCTGCTGGCCGCGGCCGCCCCGGCCGCCGCTCAGACCGCGAACGGCATCCGCTCGGCGCCCTTCTACCCGGGCGAGTCGATGGAATACTCCGTCGGCTACGGCGGACTTCCGGCCGGCTCGCTGGAGATCGGCATCGACAAGCTCGATACGCTCGAGGGGCGGCCGGCGTATCACATCGTCTTCCGCGCCGAGAGCAACCGCGCGATCTCGTACCTCTACGACATCGCCTCCATGGAGGAGTCGTGGTTCGACGCGCGGGAGTTCTACTCGCTGCGCTATCGGCGGGAGTCCACCGAGAACGACAAGACCCGCTCCAAGGAGTACGTCTTCGACCAGCAGCGGCAGGTGCGGATCGAACCGGACGGGGACGTTTCCCCGGCCAGCCCGCGCGCCGTCGATCAGGTCGCGATGTTCTACTACGTGCGCCTGCTGCCGCTCGAGCCGGGCGCGAAGTTCGTGCTGCGCAACCAGGCCGACCCCGACGACAACCCGCTCACGATCGAAGTCCTGAAGAAGGAGCGCATTCGCGTGCCGTCGGGAAGCTTCGACGCCTTCGTCCTGGACCTCGACGTCAAGACGGACGGCGGGATCTTCAAGAAGGGCGGCGAGAACCGGATCTGGGTCACGACCGATCCCCGCCACGTGCCGGTGAAGATCTCGAGCAAGATCGGCATCGGATCGTTCGAGGCGGAGTTGGTTGACTATTCTCGAGGAGCGCCCGTACCTTCGGCTCGCTGACGAACGGCGGCGACCGCCGCCACTGATAGCCACCCCTCTCAACCCCCGGGCGCGTTGACCTCACGCTACGCAGCGGCCGACCTCGCCGCGGTCACCCCGCTTCCCTTCTCCCAGCGTCGCAACAAGGTCTCCATCGCCCAGTTCGGCGAGGTCCTCGAGCGCCCTCCGGCGATCGAGCCCCTGATCGGCGCGCTGCCCGACGTCCTCGCCGCCGCCGACCTGCGCGCGGTCGTCGACGCCTGGGCAGAGGCGGTCCGTGGCGGACGCGCGGTGGTCGTCATGTGCGGCGGCCACGTGGTGAAGACCGGCTGCACTCCCTTCCTGGCCGACGCATTGGATCGGGGCTGGATCTCCCATCTCGCGTTCAACGGCGCCACCGCGATCCACGACTTCGAGATCGCGTGCTTCGGGGAAACCTCCGAAGACGTGGCCGAGAACCTCGCCGACGGCACCTTCGGGCTGGCCGACGAGACCGGCGCCTGGATGGCCGAAGCGGTGGGCCGCGGCAACTTCGAGGAGCTGGGCTGCGGCGAGGCGCTGGGGCGATGGCTGGCCGAGCACGACCCGCCCGTGCCCCACGCTCGCGAGAGCCTGCTGGCGCGCGCCTGGCTCCGCGGTGTCCCGGTCAGCGTCCACGTCGCGATCGGCGCCGAGATCACGCACCAGCATCCCCGCTTCGACGGCGCCGCGCTCGGAGCCGCGAGCCATCGCGATTTCCGGATCCTCGCCGCCTCGCTCCGGGAGCTCCACGGCGGCGGTCTCGTCGCGAACTTCGGCTCCGCCGTCGTGCTCCCCGAGGTGTTCGTCAAGGCGCTCAACGTGGCCCGGCACCTCTGGCCGCCGCTCAAGGATTTCACCGCCGTCAACGTCGACATGACCCGCCATTATCGCCCGGAGATGAACGTCGTCGGCCGCCCGGTCCTGGCCGGCGGTCGCGGCTACCACCTGACCGGCCACCACGAGATCCTGATCCCCATCCTGTACTACGCGCTGCGCGCGCGGCTCGACCGGTGACGTCCCCACCGCTCGTCCTCACGCGACGCGCGGCCACGCGGCTCCTCGCTCTCGCCGTGTGCGCTCTGCTCGGCGCCTGTGCCTCGGCGCGCGGGAACGGGGGCATGCCGACGTCCGATCATGGAACGGCTGCGCGGCCGGCGGCGGAGGCGCCGCGGGAAGCGGCGGTCGAGGCGCTCCCTCGGTGGCTCGCCGACGTCGCCACCGGGACCCTCGCGCGCTCCCACTGGGGCGTCGCGGTACGGGACCTCGCCACGGGCCGCTGGGTGGCCCGTCACGACGCCGATCGCTACTTCGTTCCCGCCTCGAACCTCAAGCTCGTCGTGTCCGCGACCGCGCTCGAGCGCCTCGGCCCGGAGTACACGTGGCGAACGAGCGTCTACGGAACGGCGCCGGTCGGCGCCGGCGGCGTCCTCGACGGCGATCTCGTCCTCTACGGCCGGGGCGACCCCAACCTCTCGGGCCGCTTCGCCCCGTCGATGACCGCGATCTTCGAGATGCTGGCCGACTCCCTCGCGGCACGCGGGCTCACGCGCGTCACGGGCGACCTCCTCGCCGACGAGAGCTTCTGGGACGCCGACTACGTGCGCGGGGACTGGGCCTCCTACGACCTCCTGTGGTGGTACGCCGCGCCGGTCGGAGCGCTCGGGTTCAACGACAACTCGATCGACTTCCACATCCGGCCCGGCGCCGCGGTCGGCGATCCGCTCGCCGTCGAGGGCGATCCCGCCTCGTCGTTCTACACGCTGGAGAACCGCTCCGTGACGGGGCCGCCCGGATCGGAGCGGACCTTCGATCTCACCCGCGAGCCGGGCACGAACCACGTCGTCGCCTACGGCTCCCTTCCCGTCGATTCCGAGCCGGACGTCGAGTACTTCGCGGTCGTCGACCCCGCCGGCTGGGCGGCCACGGTGTTCCGCGAAGTCCTGTCCCGACGCGGCATCGGCGTGGACGGCCCGGTGCGGACGATCTCCGCGTCCGCGGACTCTCCCGTCGCGGCAGGCGACACGGTCGCCCTCGCCGCCCACGTGGGTCCGCCGCTCGCGCGCGTGGTGGAGTCGGTCCTCGGCCGAAGCCAGAACTGGCACGCCGAGCAGCTCCTGAAAACGCTCGGCAGGGAGATCGAGGGCGAGGGGTCGTGGTCGGCGGGCCTGGCGGTCGAGCGGCGCACGCTGGCCGATCTCGGGGTCGACACGACCGCGATGTTCCTGCGCGACGCATCGGGCCTGTCCAGCGCGAACCTCGTCACCCCCGCGGCGCTCGTCGATCTCCTCGCGGCGATGCGGCGGCGGCCGAGCGGCTCGGCCTTCGTCTCGGCGCTTCCGGTGGCGGCCGAGAGCGGCTCGCTGCGGCGTCGCTTCGGCGGCACGTCCGCGGCCGGACGCGTGCGCGCCAAGACCGGCTACATCGAAAACGTCTACTCGTTGAGCGGCTACCTCACGACGCTCACCGGCGACGAGTACGCGTTCAGCGTAGTCGTCAACCAGACCGCGGGGGACTCCGCGGTCGAGGCGATCGATCGGCTCGTCACGGGAATCGTCGAGGGGCGGATCCCATGACGGCGTCCCGGCCGTTCGAGCATCGAGGCACGCCCTCGCCGTTCCCCCCTTCGGGATACGAGCGGAGCCTGCTCGGCGACCGCGATGTCGTCGCGCTGAGCGCCGTCGCCGCTGCGGTGGCCGACGCGCTCGCGGGCGCGCCCACGCTGGCGGCCTGGGCAGCGGCGAGCGCCGCGCGGGAGATCGCGGGCGGCCGGGGCCCCGCCTGGCGGGTCGAGCTCGGCGGAGTGCCCGCCGCGGTCCGCCACTACCGGCGGGGCGGATGGATGGGCCCGCTTCTCGGCGACCGCTACCTGGACGCCACGCCGCGGCCCTTCGTCGAGCTGTCGGTCAGCGAATCGCTGCGGGGGGCGGGAGTCCCCACGCCCCGGGTCCTCGCCGCCGTGGTGGTGCCGGCGCATCCGGGATACCGCGCGGACATCGCCACGGAGTGGCTCTCCCCAGGCCTCGACCTCGAGGAGTTCCTGCGACCCAACCTGTACCCCGCCGCGGAGCGCGCCGCCGCGATCGAGGAGGCCGGCAGGACGATCGGCCGCGCCCACGAGGAGGGGCTCGATCACCCCGATCTGAGGCCGCGGAACGTGTTCCTCCAGCCGCTCGAAGGCGGAAGGTGGAAGGCCGCGCTCCTCGACCTCGACCGCGCGCGGATCGCGGCGCGAGGCGCGCGCGCTCCCGCCAAAAAAAAAACCTCGAGCGGTTCCACCGGTCTCTTGCGAAGGAGCTTCGCGCGCGCCGCGTGAGCTGGTCGCCGGCGGACGCCGAAGCGTTCCGCCGCGGCTACGAGGCGGACTCCGGTGCTTGACGGCCAGCGGGTAGCGATCGTCCTCCTCTCGGCGATCGGCGACATCGTCCACGCCCTCCCGCTAATCTCCTCCCTCCGCTCCGCGGCGCCGGGGGCATCGCTCGAATGGATCACCCAGCCCGTGCCGGGCGAGATCGCCGGCGCGCATCCGGGCGTCGACC
>DASSBK010000232.1:0-3352 GCA_035698825.1 Gemmatimonadota bacterium | reverse complement strand
GCTCGGCGCAGTCTCGTTCGGGCTCTTCATGATCATGCTGGACAACACGGTGGTGAACGTCGCGCTGCCGTCGATCCAGCGTGACCTGCACATGCAGCTGTCGGAGCTGGAATGGATCGTCTCCGGCTACGCCCTCACGTTCGCGGCGCTGATGCTGATCGGCGGGAAGCTCGCCGACGCGTACGGGCGACGCCTCATCTTCGTCCTGGGCATCGCGGTCTTCACCGCTGCCTCGCTGGCCTGCGGCCTTGCCTCGAGCGGCGACATGCTCATCGGGTCGCGAGTGGCGCAGGGCGTCGGGGCGGCAATGATGAACCCCGCCACGCTCTCGATCATCGCGGTCACCTTCCCGCCCCGGCAGCGCGGGACCGCGATCGGCCTCTGGGCCGGTGTGTCGGCGCTCGCGCTGGCGCTCGGGCCTCTCGTCGGAGGGCTCCTCACCGAGCACGCAGGCTGGAACTGGATCTTCTTCATCAACGTGCCGGTTGGCGCGTTGGCCGTCACCGCCAGCTTCCTCCTCATCGACGAGTCCCGCGACGAGACGCACGAGCGGCTCGACATCCCGGGGCTTCTCAGCTCCGGGATCGGGCTGTTCGCGCTCACCTACGGGCTGATCGAGGCGAATAACTACGGCTGGGGCTCCGCGCGGATCGTGGGGGCATTCGTGGTCACGGCGGTCTCGCTCGTCGTCTTCGTGCTCCTCGAGCGCCATCGACCCGCACCGATGCTCGACCTGACCTTGTTCCGTAACCGCACGTACGTCGGAGCCAACCTCGCAATGCTGCTCGTCGCGCTCGCGATGTTCGGGGTGTTCTTCTTCGTCTCGCTCTACATGCAGAACGTGCTCCGCTACTCGGCCGTCGAGGCGGGTGCCGCGTTCCTGCCGATGACGATCCTGGTCATCGTGATCGCGCCGCTCTCGGGCCGGCTGTCCGACCGGTGGGGGTCGCGCTGGCTGATGGCGGGCGGCATGGTGCTCCTCTCGGTCCAGCTCACATACTTCAGCCAGCTCCCGAGCGACGCGAAGTTCTGGCGGCTCCTGCCGGCGCTCGTGATCGGCGGGTTCGGCATGTCGATGACGATGACGCCGAGCTCGGCGGCGGCGATGCGCGCGGTACCGGTCGAGAAGGCCGGCATCGGTTCCGCGGTGCTGAACGCCTGCCGGCAGGTCGGAGGGTCGACGGGCATTGCCTTGATGGGGGCGATCATGGCGTCGCAGCTCGCGACGCCGCCGACGACGGAGTCCTTCATGCGCGGCTTCGAGCGGGCGCTGCTCGTCGCGGCGGTCATCGCGCTCGTGGGCGCCGCCGTCGCGGCCTGGCTCGTCCGCCCGCACGCGCGCGACGCGCACGAGGCAGAGCAAGGCCGGGCACCCTCCGTCGAGGCGGCATGAGCACCGAGCTTCGGGAGGGGCCCAGGCGCCTGCCGGCCCCCGAACGACGGCGCGAGATCGTCCGCGCCGCGCTCCGCGTGTTCTCTTCGACGAGCTACGCGGGAGCGACGACCGCGGAGATCGCGCGCGAGGCCGGTGTCAGCGAGCCCGTCCTGTACCGCCACTTCGCCTCGAAGCGCGCGCTCTGGGTGGCGTGCCTCGACGTAGCCTGGGAGGAGACGCGCAAGCGTCTCGAGGGGAAGATCGCGCTCTTCACCGGCGGGACCGCGCCGACCGGCCGGCAGTCGCCCTGGCGGAGCCCGACGATGCCGAACCTCTGGCTCCAGGGGCTCACCGAGGCGGGCGAAGACCCGGTCGTCCGCCGGGAGATCCGCAGGCACATGCGCGAGGTGCACGACTTCGTCGCCGCGGCCCTCCGGAACGGCCAGGAGCGTGGCGTGGTTCCGCCCGATCGCGATCCGGACGCCGAGGCGTGGATCTTCATCGGCGGCGGCCTCCTCCGCTCTGTGGCCGACCGGCTCGGCGGCGTCCTCACGTCGGCCGACCTCGAGGCGATCACGCTCCAGCGCCTCCGCTGGCTCACCGGCCGGAGCGACTAGGGCGCGCTGCTCAAAATGGCAGCCGCAAGAGCCAGAAGGCGATCATCCCGGCGGCGATCGAGAGGCCAAGGCTTCGCGTCCGCCACGCGACGAGCACCGTCGCGAGGGCGCCGACCACCCGGATCTCGCCTTCACCAAGGTCACCCTCGAGCGACGGGGTGACGAGCGCCGCGAAGACGGCGATGGGGACGAAGTGGAGGAACCGCACCCAGAAGGCTGGCAGCTCCGATCGCAGCGCGAGGCCGGCATAGCGCGAGCCGAACGTCACCGCGACCATCCCGGCGAGCGCGAGCCAGAACGTCACGCGACCTCCCGGACGGCATCCTCGAGCCGCGTCTCGCCGACCGGCCTTCCGCGCGTCAACCAGGCGCCGAGCAGGCTGCCGGCGACGCCGGTGACGACGATCGGCACGCCGCCCGAGGACATCTGCGCGACGACGTAGGCGAGCGCCCCGGAGAACAGCGCGACGAGCAACTCGGTGCGCGTCCGGACGAGCGGCACGAGCAGCGCGAGGAACGCGAGCGGGAAGACGAGGTCGAGCCCGAGCTTCGTCGGGTCGGGAATCGCGCCGCCGAGGAACGCGCCGCCGAGCGTCGAGAGGTTCCACGTGACGAAGAGGCTCAGCTCGGCGCCGACCAGGTAGGCGAACGTCGGCGCGCGGCGCGAGGAGACGACGCCGAAGACCTCGTCGGTCAGGAAGAACGCCGCCACCGGACCCCGCCACCCGTCCAGGCTCACCCGGCGGCCGAGCGCGAGGCCGTAGAGGACGTGCCTGACGTTCAAGAGGAACGTCGTGAAGACGATCTCGAGCGCGGTCGCGCCCGTCGCGAACAGACCCGCCGCGGTGAACTGGGCGCTCCCGGCGAAGACGAGCAACGAGAGCGCCTGCGTCTCGAGCAGCGACAGCCCGGCGTCCCGCGCGATCACCGCGTATGCGATCGCGAACGGAACGACGCCGAGCCAAAGCGGCGCAATCGCCGAGAACCCGCGGACGAATGGGTGCGACCTCACCCGCGCGATGCTATGGAGTCGACCCGTCCCTCCGAGGAACCATGACGTGTTGCGGCCGGAGGCCGGCTTTGCCGGCCGGGAGGCCCGCTCAACCGTTGCGGAAGAGCGCGCAGAGGAGGGGGCTGGCGGGGAACCAGGGGTTCCCCCGCCAATGAGAAACGCCCCCGGCTGCGGCTTCCGGGGGCGCTTCGATGAGGCGGCTATGACCTTGGGAGCGCCGGGCGAAGCTCGTGACTCTGCGGCCCAGCCACGTTGTTCTCCGCTCCGGCGCTGGCTCCCTGGTCAGCGCCCCTGGCACCGTCCTGGCGTCCGTCCGGTGCTCGGTGCGCTGACTGTACGGGCCGTGTCC
>DASSBK010000231.1:0-5287 GCA_035698825.1 Gemmatimonadota bacterium | reverse complement strand
CAGATGGACATCCTGGGCGCCTCCGTCCATGCGCGGTATCGCCAGATGACGGAGCCGGACTACCCCTTTCCCGAGGAGGGGTACCAGGGCGAGTACATCGCCGATCTGGCGCGGGAGTTCGCGGAGCTCCACGGCGACGCCTTCCGGGACGCTTCGCCCGAGGAGTGCCTGGCGGAGTTCCGATCGTTCGCGGGCGAGCGGATCAGCGAGGGTATCCGTGCCGATCTGGAGCGCTTCCGCGTCGCCTTCGACGTCTGGTTCAACGAGTCCACGCTATACCGCGACGGCCGAATGGAGCAGACGCTCGAGGAGCTGCGCGCGCTCGGAGCCGCCTACGAGAAGGACGGCGCCACCTGGCTCCGCGCGACGGACTACGGCGACACCGAGGATCGCGTGCTCGTCAAGAGCACGGGCCTCCCGACGTACCTGCTCCCCGATCTGGCGTATCACCGGGACAAGCACGAGCGCGGATTCGAACAGGCGATCGACGTCTGGGGCGCCGATCACCACAGCTACGCGGTCCGCATGCAGGCCGGCCTCAAGGCCCTCGGCTATCCTGCCGACTGGCTGCGGACGGTCATTTACCAGCAGATCAGTCTCGTCGAGGACGGACAGGAGGTGCGGCTCTCCACGCGGAAGAACCGCATGGTCACGCTGCGCGAGCTCCTCGACGACGTGGGTGTCGACGTGACCCGCTGGTTCCTGCTCATGCGGAAGGGCGACACCCACATGACGTTCGACCTCGACCTGGCCCGCCGACAATCGGACGAGAACCCCGTCTACTACGTGCAGTACGCGCACGCGCGGCTGGCCGGCGTGTTCGCGAGGAACGAGAGGCCGGAATGGGACCCCGCGTCCTCGGGTGTTCCCGCCTCGCTGGACCGGCTGGACGCCGAGCGCGAGATCGACCTGCTGCGCGCCATCGACGACCTCCCGGACGTCGTCGCCGACGCCGCCGACGCCCTGGAGCCCCACCGCCTGACCGACGCGCTGGAGGAAGTGGCGCGGCGGGTCCATCTTTGGTACCACGATCATCGCATCCTGGTGGACGACGAGCCGCTGGCGCGCGCCCGGCTGGCGCTGGCGCGTTCGTGCGCGAACGCGCTCCGGGAAGGGCTCGCGCTGCTCGGAGTCATGGCACCCGAGACGATGTAGGAGGACGAGCATGCCCATCCTGGTGGTCGGATCGGTCGCCCTCGACGACGTGGAGACACCGTTCGGGCGGCGTGAGGGCGCGCTCGGCGGCGCGGCCGTGTACTTCGGCCTGGCTGCGTCCTATTTCACCGAGGTGCGCCTGGTCGGGGTCGTGGGTCGCGATTTCCCGGAGTCCCACATGGAGCTCCTTGCTTCGCGCGGGATCGATCTCGCGGGGCTGCAGGTCGTCGACGGGAAGACGTTCCGGTGGGGCGGAAAGTACGGGTACGATTTCAACGCCCGCGACACGACGTTCACCGACCTCGGCGCGTTCGCCGGCTTCGACCCGCAGATCCCCGAGCGCTTCCGGAAGACGCCGTACGTGCTGCTGGCGAACATCGATCCGCGGCTCCAGCTGGACGTCCTCGAGCAGGTCGAGCGGCCGGAGATCGCCGGGCTGGACACGATGAACTACTGGATCGAGCGGACGCCGGAAGAGCTGCGCGCGGTGCTCGCCAGGGTCGACATCCTGCTGATCAACGATTCCGAGGTGCGGCAGCTCGCGGACGAGCCGATCCTGCTGAAGGCCGCGGCACGGATCCTCGACATGGGTCCGGAGATCCTCGTCGCGAAGAAGGGGGAGGACGGCGCGGTCGTGTTCTCGCGGGAGGAGATCTTCGCGGTGCCCGGCCTGCCTCTCGATTCCATCATCGACCCGACAGGGGCCGGTGACTCCTTCGCCGGCGGTTTCATGGGCTACCTTGCCGCCACCGGAGATCGGTCACCCGAAGGAATCCGGCGGGCGACGATCTACGGATCGACGATGGGATCACTCTGCTGCGAGGCGTTCTCCACCGAGAAGCTCGTCGATCTCGCTCCCCACGAGATCGAGGACCGGTTCCAGGAATACAAGCGCCTCACCCATTTCGAGCATGCGCCGATCCTTCTGAATGCCTGAGCGAGAGGGGCCGGCGTCCGCCTACCGCGCCGCCGGCGTGGACATCGAGGCCGCCGATCGCTTCAAGAAAAAGCTCGCGGCGATCGTCGGGCGTACGCCTTCCGAAGGAGTAGTCGGCGGTCTCGGCGGCTTCGGGGGCTGTTTCACGCTGGCCGACGTGCGCGAGCCCGATCCGGTCCTGGTGGCGTCGGCGGACGGGGTGGGGACGAAGGTCCTGGTCGCGCGCGCGGCGGGCCGGCACGACACGGTCGGCCGGGACCTCGTGAACCACTGCGTCGACGATCTGCTCGCGCAGGGCGCGCGCCCGCTCTTCTTCCTCGACTATCTGGCATCCGGCCGCCTCGACGAGGGTGTCGCGCTCGCGCTCGTCGAGGGGTTCGCCGCGGGCTGCCGCGAGAACGGGATTCCGCTCCTCGGCGGCGAGACCGCCGAGATGCCGGACGTCTACGAAGCCGACGGCTACGACCTGGCCGGGTTCATCGTCGGCGTCGCTCCGCGTGCCCGCCTCGATCGCCTGGGCGCGGCGGTCGTGCCCGGCGACGTGGTCCTCGGCCTGCCGTCGAGCGGTCTCCACACCAACGGCTACACGCTCGCGAGGAAGGTCGCGCTGGGGGGAGGTCGCGGGATCGCCGATCCCGTGCCCTGGGGTGCGGGGACCTGGGCCGACGTCCTGCTCGCGGTCCATCGCTCGTATTTGCCGGTGGTCCTTCCGCTCCTCGACGATTTCGCGCTCCACGGCTGCGCGCACGTGACCGGCGGCGGCTTCGAGGGAAACCTGCCGCGGCCCCTGCCGCCCGGTGTCGGCGTGCGCCTCTGCCGTGGCTCCTGGGATCCGCCGCCCCTGTTCGAGTTCCTCGCGCGCGAGGGGAACATTGCGCCTGCCGAGATGGTTCGAGTCTTCAACATGGGGATCGGCTTCTGCCTCTATGTCGATCCGCGCGAAGCCGGTCGGGTCGCCCGCGCCTGTTCCGATGCCGGCGCGCCCGCGGTCGAGATCGGGGAAGTGGTGAAGGGAGAGGGCGTGGAATGGGTCTGAGGAAGACGGCTTTGCTCGTGGCGTGGATCCTGTCGCTGGCGGGCGGCGCGAGCGCGCAGGAGATTTCCGAGCAGCGCGTCCGGGCCGCTGTCGAGGACGCCGCCCGCGGCCTCGGCCAGTCGGTCGCCGGCGGCAGTCCGATGACCGCGCCCGCCTCTACGACCGGAGGCCTCGGCCACTTCCTCGCCTCCGTGGGGATCGGCGTCACCCGCGTCGACATCGAGGACCCGCAGCGGGAGTCAGGGACCGTCGATTTCCTCCTGCCCACGGCGGGCGCGCGGATCGCCGTGGGTCTGACCTCGGGCCTCGCGTCGGCGGGCGCGATCGGCGGCGCGGGATCGGTCGACCTCCTCGGCCGGCTGGGAGTGGTGACGGCCCGGGACGAGATCGAGGACGCGTCGAAGCTCTACGGGATCGGGATGCGGGTCGGCGTCCTCGGCGAGACGCCGCTGACGCCCGCGGTCAGCGTGGCGCTCGAGCAGGCCTGGACCGAGGAGATCGTCTACGGGGAGGAAGACGAGGTGTCGTTCCGCGGCGACGTCGCCGTGACGTCCCTGCGGGCGGACATCTCCAAGGACCTCGTGCTCCTCTCGCCCTACGCGGGCGCGGGGATCGACCGCACGCGGATCGACGCTTCCTACGTGATCCCGGAGGAGCTCTCGACCGTGGGCGCGGACATCCGCGGCTCGGTCGATCCGGCGAGCACCCACCACGTCTTCTACGTGGGGACCGACCTCTCGCTCCTGCTCCTCACCGCCTCCGTCGAAGGCGGCGTCTACGACGGCGGGGCATTCGCGGCGTTCGCGATCCGCGCCGGCCTTTGATCGACGACAAGTCGCTCGAAACGCTCATGGATCGCGCCCTCGCGCTGGCCGAGCGCGGCGGCGGCGGGACGGCGCCCAATCCCATGGTCGGATGCGTGATCGCCACCTCCGAGGGCATCGTCCTGGGGGAAGGATTCCATCGGCGGGCCGGCGAGAATCACGCCGAGGTCGAGGCGCTCGCCGCGGTCCGCGACAGGGGCGGCGACCCCCGCGGGTCGGTGGCGATCGTCACGCTCGAGCCGTGCGCGCATCAGGGGAAAACGCCTCCCTGCGTCGACGCGCTCGTCGCAGCCGGGGTCGGGGAGGTCGTCTTCGGCGCGGAAGACCCGCACACGGGCAGGGGAGGAGCCCAGCGGCTCCGGGAGGCGGGGATCCAAGTCCGCGGGGGGGTTCGCGCGCGTGATGCCGAGCTCCTGATCGAGCCGTGGCTCCACTTCGTCCGCACCGGCAGGCCGCTCATGCACCTCAAGAGCGCGATCACATTGAACGGCCGGCTGACGCGGGGAGCGGAGGGGCCGCGATGGATCACGGGGGAAGAGGCGCGGCGCGCGGCTCATCGGCTGCGCCGTCGCCATGCCGCGATCGTGATCGGGATCGGCACCGCGCTCGCGGACGACCCCCTCCTCACCGTCCGCGACTGGCCGGCTCCGCGCGAGCTCGCGGGTGACGACGCCGGTCCGCCCTGGCCGCCGGTCCAGCCCCTGCGGGTCGTCCTCGACTCCGAGCTCCGGCTGCCCGTCGAGTCGCGGCTCGCGACGTCGGTGTCCGAAGGCCCGGTCCTCGTCCTCTGCGCCGAGCGCGCCGATCCCGACCGCGAATCGGCCCTCGCTGCCCGGGGCGTCGAGGTCGAACGGGTGGGGTCGGGCGCCGGCCGGCTGGATCTGGACGCGGTGGCGGCGGCGCTCGCCCAAAGGGGAGTGACGGGGGCGCTGGTCGAGCCGGGACCCGCGCTCGCGGCGGGCCTTCTCGCCGCGGGCCTCGCCGACCGCTGGACGGTCTTCGTCGCGCCGGTCTGGGAGCCGTCGGACGACGCGCTCCCGCTCGTACTCGCCAACGGCACGCCCGTCGAGCTCGAAGACCCTGTCTGGGAGAGCCATGGCCCGGACGCCGCTGTCAGCGGCCTCGTGCTGGGACGCCGCTCCGCCGCGGCCGCCGGCTGAATCGCTGGCTTCATCGGCGATCGCTACCTTCGGCTCGGTGTTCACGGGAATCATCGACACGATCGGGACGGTCGCCGGTGCGGAGCCCCTCGGGGAGGGCCGCCGGCTAGTCCTCTCCGCGCCGTGGGCCGGCTCGCTGGCGGTCGGGGAGTCGGTAGCGGTCGACGGGGTCTGC
>DASSBK010000230.1:0-27657 GCA_035698825.1 Gemmatimonadota bacterium | reverse complement strand
GGAAGGAGCTATCGGCGAAATCGTGGCAGCCGAAGTTCCTGCTGATGAGCGGCGTGACGGATCCGTACCAGCCCGTCGAGCGGCGGCTGAAGATCACCCGGCGATGTCTCCAGGTCCTGGCCGAGTTCCGGAATCCCGTCGGCCTGATCACGAAGAGCGACGCCATCACGCGAGACATCGACGTGCTTTCGGAGATGGCCAGGCACGACATCGTCTCGGCCACCCTCTCGATCACGACGCTGAACAAGGAGCTGAAGCGCGTCATGGAGCCGCGCGCGGCGCTTCCCGAGAAGCGGCTCGAAGCGATCCGGCGGCTCGCGGAGGCGGGGATCCCCGTCGGGGTCAACGTGGCGCCCGTCATCCCGGGCCTCACCGATCACGAGATGCCGGAGATCCTCGAGCGTGCGGCTGAGGCCGGCGCCATCAGCGCGGCGTGGATCATGCTCCGCCTGCCGCACGCGGTGAAGGACCTCTTCTCGGACTGGCTCGAGCGGCACTTCCCGGACCGGAAAGATAAGGTACTGAACCGTCTGCGCGACATTCGAGGGGGCGTGCTCTACGACTCGCGCTGGGGAGCGCGCATGCGAGGCGACGGCCCGTTCACGGAACAGGTTCGGCAGGTGTTCGACGTGTCGTGCCGGAAGTTCGGCCTGAACGAGGTATCGGTGGAGCTTTCGACCGCCGGGTTCCGGCGTCCGGCGCGAGGCGGGCAGCTGGGGCTGTTCGACGCGAGCTGATCGAGCCGATAGCTTTTCGGCCCATGCGGAAATCCACGATGATCCTGATGGCGGCGCTCGCCGTTGGCGCAGGCGCCTGTGAGCGCGGTGCAGAGTCCGACCAGGCAGGTGCGCCCTCAGACACCGCCGCGGCGCCCGAGGTCCGGGCGCTGACCGAGGGGCTCGCGGTGTGGCGCGCGGACGGGTTCACCATGCTCGTCCCCGACGACGCCGACGTCGTGCCCACGGACCCGATAGCGCCGGCGACGTGGGCCGTGATCGTGGCCGGGCCGGGGTTCGTGCGAGAGGTCGACGGGATCACGCGGCCCGGGCCCCCGGCTTACCGACTGGACGCCGCGACATACACGAAGCCGGACACGGTGGCGCTCGAGGATTGGGTGGCCGCCCGGCTGGAGGAGCGCGGAGAGGCCGGCGGAGCGGCGGGCACCACGGTTCCCCTCGCCGGAGAGTCCGCTCTGAGGACGGGGTCCGCACCCGGACTGGAGGGCTCCGCGTCGTACTGGCTCGAGCGGAACGGCAAGGTGGTCGAACTGCGCCTCGAGGAGGAGCCGGAGAGCCCGCTCAGCGGCATCCAGCGCCACATCCAGTCGCTGATGCTGTCTACGTTTCGTTGGTCGGGAGAGCCGGAAGCGTCGAGGGAGTCGGCCGCAGGCCGTTAACCGCGCGCGCCCGCCGGCCCCACCAGCGCGGTTTCGATCCGCCGCCGCTCGTCACGCGATTCCTCGTCACGGAAGATCCGGCGCTCGCGGCCCAGCCTCGCCGCGACGGGCACGCCGTCGCGATACAGTATGACGTTGGCGGGGGACGTCGCGATCCGCTCGCCGGGCGTGATCACGCCGGTGAGGTTGAGCGGATCGCCGGCGCCGACCGCGAGCAGCGAGCCGTCGGGCTCCCGCCTGCGCGTCCCGCGGAGCGACTCGACCGCCTGCGGCAGCGCGAACTGCTCGCCCGAGGCACCCTGCAGGAAGCGCCCGCCCCGCACCTCACCCCGCATCTCGAGCCGCCTCAGCACGCGCGCCACGTCGCGCCAAGGGGCGAGCGGCGGCTCGCGGTCGAGGAGCCGCCGGACGACGACTCCGTAGCGCGCGAGCAGCTGACGGACCCAGCGCTCCACCGCGAGCTCATGGTCGCCCAGCCGGAACGCGCCCTCCCGGAAGAGCGCCCAGCGGCCGGCCAGCGTGTCGTCGGTGAAGCGCGGCTGGCGGCCGCGCCGGGCTAGCGGCCGTCGCGCTCGGCGCTCGCTCGCCGGCACGATCAACGCGCGCAGGCCCGCCATGCCGTCGGCAGTCACGATGCCCCATGAGGCGAGCTCGGCGAGCGCGCGCTCTACTTGCGCCGGAAGGAGTCCGGTCCGCGCCACGAGGTCCTGATGGAACGCGGGGCCGCCGGCGCGCAGCGCGGCGAGCGTTTCGCGCGCGTAGTGCGTGAGGGGCGCGGCGTCGGGGTCGGGATCCCGCGCGAGCGCCAGCCACGAAGGCAGGTCCGCGCGGACGAAGAGCGACAGCGGCGACGAACGAACCGGTCCCGAGCGAGGGCGCTCGATTCCGGCTGCGGCAGGCGGGACCAGTCGTCCCCACGCGACCGCGCCGGACAGGGAGAGCGCGTCCAGCCACTCGGAATCGTACCCCTCGACGCGCGCCGGCAGGATGTCGGACTCCCACGCCGCGGCGGGCGCGTCGAACGCCTGGAGCATCTCGACGACTTCGCGCACGCCGCGGGAGCCGGCCAGCCGCGCCGCAGGATCGAGGTGCTGCCAGCGGAACAGGAACCGCATGAAATCGGCCTGCGTGGCCGGCTCGATCTCGGCCCGCAGCCGGTCGATCGTGTAGCGGTGGATGCGCGCGAGGAGCCGCCGGTGGCACCACTCGATCGCGCCGGAGTCCGGTCCCGCAGCGGCGTCCGATCCCGCAGTCGAGTCCGCTCCCGCGCCGGAGTCCGCACCCGCTCCGGACCAGTTGCCGCGGGCTCCGCCTCGCGGCGTGAAGCGGCCGCGGAGCACTGTGCCCTCGACCTCGAGGGCCACCATGGCGGCTTCCACGCGCGCCGACTGGAGCCCGAGCTCGGCGGCGACCGCGGCGACCGTCACCGGGCCCAGACCCTCGAGCCTCCCGCGCAGGAGCGACGCCAGCGCATCACGCGACTCCCACTCGACGGCCGCGTTTCGCGCGGGTGCTTCGATCGGCGCCCGCAACTGGAGTCCCTGCCACACCGCCTGCGCCTCCGGGAGCCGCTCGGCGGCTAGCCAGAACCGCGCATCCCCGGCGGTCGCGAGGGTCGCACGGCGCTCGCCCTCGAGCGAATCCAGCCACTCGCGCCAGGGCTCGGCCTCGCGCGCGGTGACGATCCCCAGCCAGTCGAGCGCGTCGTGGACCTCGTCGGCGTCCCGTGGGTCCGGCCATGCCTCCGCGCGCACGCGCGCGATCGCGTCCGGATCGAGGGTGGCGAAGTCGTCGGCGGAGTATTCGAGGTTCCGCCGCGTCGAGACGGCGAGCGTCCGCCGCTCTTCCGCCGGCGCGTCGTCGAGGAACGCGTACGGCCGCGCGTTCAGGATCTCGTGCGCCATCGGCGAGGGCTCTGGAACGTCGCGCGCGACGAGCTCGAACTCCCCCGCGCGGATGCGCCCGAGGATCTCCTCCAGCGCGTCGATGTCCATCACCTCGACGAGGCAGTCCTCGACGGTTTGTCGGACGATCGGATGCTCCCACGGCACCTCGATGTCGCCGTGGATGTGCTCGAAGCAAGCGGCGGCCTGGGGGAACGCGGCGGCAAGCAGGTCCTCGGCCTGCATGCGGAGCAGCTGCGCGGGCGTCTTCTTGCCCCCCCGCATCCGGAGGATCGCCAGCGATCGCCCGGCGTTCCAGCGCCACCGCGTCTGGAACATCGGCGCCGGCAGGAGCGCCTGGATCAGCGTCTCGCGCGCGGTCTCGGGCTTGAGGTACCCGAAGACGTCGTCGAGCGGAAACGAGTGCTGGGGTCCCAGCGAGAGCACGATCGCGTCCTCGTTGGCGGCCGCCTGGAGCTCGAAGTTGAACGAACGGCAGAACTTCTTCCGGAGCGCGAGCCCCCACGCGCGGTTGATCCGCCCGCCGAAGGGTGCGTGGAGCACGAGCTGCATGCCCCCGGCCTCGTCGAAGAACCGCTCGAGGACGAGCGTCTCCTGCGTAGGGACGACGCCGAGAACGTCTCGGGTGGCGCCGAGATACGCCTCGATCTGGGACGCCGCCTCCGGCGGCACGCCGACCGCCTCGACGAGCCAGCGCGTCGCCACGCCGCGGCCCTCCTCGAGACGCGCGGCCACCTGCGACCGGATCCGGCTCACGAGCTCCGACAGCTCCGGCGTCCGCGCCGGTGCCTCGCCGAGCCAGAACGGGATCGAGGGTGGCTTCCCGCGCGCGTCGGCGACCCGCACCCGGCCGGTCTCGACCTTGAGGATCTCCCACGAGGCGTTCCCGAGCTGGAAGATGTCGCCGGTCATCGACTCGATCGCGAAGTCCTCGTTGATCGAGCCGATCACGGTCCCTTCGGGATCGAGGACGACCTGGTAATCGGACACGTCCGGGATCGCGCCGCCGGAGGTGACAGCCGCGATCCGCGCGCCGCGACGACCGCGGACGACACGGTTGACGGCATCGAAATGGATGTACGCGGCGCGCCTTCCCCGGCGAGTCGCGTAACCGTCGGCCAGCATGTGGACCACGGCCTGGAAATCCTCGCGCGACAGATCGCGATACGGCCACGCGCCTCGGACGAGCGCGAAGAGATCGTCGAGCGGCCAGTCGCGGCACGCCGCGCAGGCGACGATCTGCTGGGCGAGGATGTCGAGCGGCCGTTCGGGGATGATCAGGCGATCGAGCCGGTTCTCGCGCGCCGCGAGCAGTAGCGCCGCGCACTCGACCAGCTCGTCGCGGGACATCGCGAACAGGCGCCCCCTGGCGATCGCTCCCTTGAGCCGGCCGGAGCGGCCGACGCGCTGGAGGAGCGAAGCGATCGTGTGGGGCGACCCGATCTGCACGACGAGATCGACGGTCCCGATGTCGATCCCGAGCTCCAGCGACGCGGTCGCGACGAGGGCCTTCAGGCGCCCCTCCTTGAGCCGGTTCTCGGCGTCGAGGCGACGCTCCTTCGAGAGGCTGCCGTGGTGCGAGGTCACGAGCTCCTCGCCGATCCGCTGCGACAGGTGGAGCGTCAGGCGCTCGGCCACGCGCCGCGTGTTCACGAAGACGAGCGTCGTCCGGTTTTCGGCGATCAGGTCGGCGAGCCGGTCGTAGACTTCCTCCCATACCTCGCCCGACGCGACGGCCTCGACCGGCGAGAGCGGCACCTCGAGGCGCAGGTCCGTCGCGCGGAAGTGCCCCTCGTCGACGATCTCGCAGTCGGGTGGCCCGCCGTCCGCGTGCGCTCCGACGAGGAAGCGCGCCACGTCCTCGATCGGCCGGACGGTCGCCGATAGGCCGATTCGCACCGGCGGTCGGCCGGTGGGGCGCGAGCGGACATCGTCGAGCGTGAGCATGGTCCGCTTGCCGTCCACCCGGTGGATGTCCCCCTCGACGCCGTGGACGACGAGATGCTCCAGCCGCTCGAGACTCAGCGCCAGGTGGGAGCCGCGCTTGTCGTCGGCGACCGCGTGGATCTCGTCGACGATCACGGTGCGCACGGTCTGGAGCATCGCGCGGCCATGGCGGGTCGTCAGCAGGATGTAGAGCGATTCCGGCGTCGTGACGTAGATGTGGGGCGGCTGGCGGAGATGCGCGGCCCGCTCGGAGGCCGGCGTGTCGCCGCTTCGGACGGCCGTGCGGATCTCGACGTCGGGCAGCCCCGACGCGCGCAGCTCGGCGCGGATCCCCGAGAGCGGCTCGTCGAGGTTCTTGTGGATGTCGTTGCCGAGCGCCTTGAGCGGCGAGACGTAGAGGATCCGGGTCTCGTCGGGCAGCACGCCGACGCCGCCGGCCTCTTCCGACAGGCCCAGCCGGACGAGCTCGTCGATCCCCCACAGGAACGCGGCCAGCGTCTTTCCCGAGCCGGTCGGCGCCGCGATCAGCGTGTGGCGGCCCGAGCGGATCGCGGGCCAGCCTCGCTCCTGCGGCGCGGAAGGGCCTTCCGGGAAGCGGCGCTCGAACCAGGAGCGGACGGCGGGATGGAAGTCGCGAAGCTTCATGGGGGACCCGAATCTACTGCGCCCCATTACCCGCCGCCCGGACGCCTTCACTCCCGAGCGGGTCTACCCGGGAGGGCCGCTACAGGATCAATCCGCCGCGGCCGGCGCCTCCAGCGCGGCCCGCTGGGCCTCGAACTCCTCTTCCGAAAGCTCCTGGTGGCTCACGGCCTGCGCGATCGAGACCTCGCCGGTCGGGATGTCGGATCCCGGCGGCCAGAGGTGGAAAATGAGCCCGTCGGTCGTGGAGACGAGCTCGGCGATCTTGGCCGCCTCCTCCTCGGGCATGTCGTGGACCTGGACGCGTCCGCTCGCGATCTCCATCGCGTGATCGTGCCAGGCGCGATTCCACTCGTCGCGATCGATCGTATTCCGCGTCACCGACTTCGCCACGATGTACTCGACCTCGGTCATCGGCGCGTTCGGATCCATCGTCTCGAAGAGGATGCACTGGATGATCACGGGGTCCGGCTGGATCGGCTTACAGAAGTGGTGGATCGGCCCCATCGTCTCGCCGTTCACCACGTGCGGGGCCGTGACGTGGACGTCGAAGCCGAGTGAGGGGCGCGGGGCTGCCGCCTCCTCCTGGCCGCTGGCCGGGGCCGCCGTGACGATGGCGACCGCAAGCGCGAGGATGCATGTGCGCGTCATGAGACGTCTCCTTTTCGTGCTCTTTTCCTGGATCGACCCGGGACCGCGAAGACGGTCCTCGTCCTGCGAGATACTCCGGTGCGGGTGGGGCTGTCAACTCGGCGGTAGCGCGGACGCGCGTGGCGGGTCAGGGCTGTCGTCGCAGGCCGCGGCCCGGCAGCTCTCCCGTCGGCTCACCCTCTCGGAGGACCGGCACGCCGTTGACGATCACGTGTTCGATCCCGACGGCGAGGCGCTTGGGCGCTTCGAACGTCGCCCGGTCGCAGACCGTGTCCGCGTCGAACACGACCACGTCGGCGAAGCGCCCGACCTCCAGCACGCCGCGGTCTGAGAGCCCCGCCCGCGACGCGGGGAGCGACGTCATCTTCCGCACAGCCTCCTCGAGCGGGAAGAGCCCCATCTCCCGGGAATACCGGCATAGGACGCGCGGGAAGGTCCCGTACGCGCGCGGATGGGGCTGATCGGTCGAGAGCGGACCGTCGATCGCGCGGATGCCGGCGTCGCCCCCGATCATCACCCACGGCTGGCGCAGGGCGAGCGCGAGGTCGTCCTCGCTCATCGAGAAGTAGATCGCCGCGGTGCGAAGGGAGTCGGCGACGAGCAGGTCGATGGCCGCCGCGGCCGCGGACTGGCCGCGCTCTGCGGCGATCTGATCGAGCCGCATCCCCTCGTAGCGGGCGAGCGAATCGGTGACGACATCCGAGATCTGAATGCCCGAGGGCCCCCCCGCGCTCGTCCCCAGCGTCCAGTCCCCGGACGACGTGCGCCCGGAGAGCTCGGCCTCGAGCGAGTCCCGGAGCGCGGGATCGGCGAGCCGCGCCAGGGTCGCCTCGGTCCCGCCCTCGGTGACCCAGTCCGGAAGCACCTGGTCGAGCCCGGTCGACGAGGCGACGTAGGGGTAGACGCTCGCCATGACGTCGAGTCCGCGCGCGCGCGCCGCCTCGATCCGCGCGATCGCCTCCGCCATCTTGCCCCAGTTCGACTTGCCGCTCGCCTTCAGGTGATGGATGAGGACCGGCGCGCCGGAGCGCTCGCCGATCGTGATCGCCTCGTCGATCGCCTCGAGGAGCCGCGCGCCCTCGCTCCGCATGTGGGTCGCGTAGAAGCCGCCGCGTTCGGCGACCACGCGCGCCAGCTCCACGATCTCGTCCGTCGAGGCGTATCGGCCGGGCGCGTAGATGAGGCCCGACGACAGGCCGAAGGCGCCCGCGTCCATGGCGCGCGCGAGCGTCTCCCGCATGGCGTCCATCTCGGGATCGGTGGCGGGCCGGTCCTCCCATCCGACTCCCCATACCCGCAGCGTGGAGAGGCCGACCCACGTCCCGAGATTGATGGCGGTCCCCTGGCGCTCCAGGCGCTCGAAGTACCCGTCCAGATCCTCCCAGTCGATCTCCACGCCCCACGGCGAGATCTCCGCCGCCCGTTCCGCCTTCGTGGCCTCGCTCACCGGCACGACGCTGGACACTTCCCCGGTGAGCTCCGTCGTCACCCCCTGGAAGATCTTGGAGATCGCGCGCCCGTCGGCGAGGAGGCGGAACTCGGAATGGCCGAGCATGTCGATGAAGCCCGGGGCTACGACGAGTCCGGTCGCGTCGATCGTGTCGCGCGCGGCGCCGATGTCCTCGCCGATCGCCGCGATCCTGCCTCCCGAGATCGCGAGGTCGGCGCGGAATCCCGGCGCACCGGTGCCGTCGACGATTGTCCCCCCGCGCACGAGGAGCTCGTGGGCGGGGACGCCCGTCTGCGCCGAGGCGGTGGCGGGGAAGGAAAGAGCGGTCAGGAGGAGGAGGACCCGCATGGGCCGGGCAACGCTATCCGGGCAGACCCTCGCCGGCCACAGGGGGAGATGTCAGCCATCTACTACTGGCGGTCCTCGTTCCATGGGATGATCGGATCGGGCCCGCGGTCCATCTGGGGAGGAGAAGCGTCATGCATACCAGGCTCATGGTTCCCATGCTCATGGTTGCCGTCACCGGGTCGATGACAGCGTGCACGACCGAAGAGACGGACGTAGAGACAACGCCGGCCGTGCGCTCGGCCGAGCAGGCCGCCGATGCACAAGGCGAGGCCAACCTCGCCCTTCAGGACACGTTCCCGGCCTGGCGCGCGACCGCGAACCCGACCGGCAACACGGGACCGAACGCGGAAGCGATCGTTCGCGGAGGAGCGAGTGCCACGACCATCCACGTAGACCTTGACGGCGGGGAGCCCGGCGCCACGTACCCGTGGCACATCCACAGCGGAAACTGCGGCGACGCCAGTCCGCCCGTCGTCGGCGCGGCGGAGGCCTACCCGCCGATACAGGTGGGAAGCGGTGGGGAAGGGGATGCAGAGGCCACCATCGACACCACGCTCGATCCGGATGGCGACTACATCCTCAACGTCCACTTGTCGCCGGCGCGGCTCGATTCGATCGTGTCGTGCGGGGAAGTCGTGCAGTCTTCGTCGCCTGAGTACTGAGTGCGTTCACGATCCGTGGAGGAAGCGCGCAGTCCTCGAAGCTCAGTCTCGCGGCTGGAAGCCGAGGCCGGCCAGTCTCTGGCGGGCCTCGGCGACCTTCGGCGCCAGAGCCGGGTCGGCGTGGCGCCAGTAGGCCAGTGCGGTTTCGTATTGCTCCTTGGCCTCTTCTCGCCGGCCGAGCGCTTCATAGACCTTTCCGAGCTCCAGCGCGGCGTCCGAGTCGAACCGAAGTGAGCGATAGTAGGGGATCGATTCCTCGCCTCGACCGAGGTCGACGAGGAGCTCGGCGATCGACCAGCGGACGTAAAGGTTCACTCCCCCATTGGCGTCCCAGCCCGTGGCCTGCTTTTGACCCTGTTGGAGGAGCTCGAGCGCCCGCTCGCGATCCCCCTGCGCGAGCGCGGAATATCCTTCGATGATCTGGACATATCCGTCGCTCCTCCTGGCACCGAGGGTATCGCCCGCCTCGAGCTGCGATTGCTGGTTCCGTCTCGCCTTCTCGAGCGAAGCGCGCACCTCCGCGGCGCGGCCTTCCTCCGCAGCGAGAAGTGCGGCGAAGAAGTTGTTGGGAAACAAGGTGTCGGCAGCGGCGGCGAGATGCAGCCGCTCCGGATCGACCGCGATGCCCCGCTGACGCATGGACAGCAGTATGGCGGTGACGAATCCGCGTCCCGGCAATCCCCGTCCCTCGCGGAGCGCTTCGTCCACCCGGCCGAGACGACCGGCCGCAAGGTTCGAGAGGACATAGCCGAACGCCTCTCCGTTCCTGTACTGGGACTCAGCGCTCGCCAGCCCGACTTCCAGAAACCGGGGATGGATCAGCAGGAAGGTCGGCGCGGCCCGTGCCTCGTGCAGAGTGTCGAGCGTTGCCAGCGCCGCGGCCCGCTCGCGGTCGCTGCCCCACGCCAGCGAGGCTGCCAGCCTGTATCGCCTTGCCTCGAACGAGCCGCCGGCGAGTGTCTCGAAGGTCGAAAGGAGCTCGAGCGCGCGAGCACTGTCGCCCTGGTAGAACGCGTTCTCGATCGGGTGCTGATAATAAGGAGCGAACGTCGGATCGAGTTCGATCGCCCGGTCGAGAACGCGTGCGGTCTCCTCTGGTTCGGCGAGGAGCTGATCCTCGAAGTGTGCATAATGTTCTCCAAGCAGATACGCCAGCTCGGGATCGTCGGGATACCGGCGACTGGCGGACCGCAGGGGCTCGAGCATCGTCATCGATCCCTCGACGAATGCCTGGTACGCGCGAACGAGCACTGCCTCGCGCTCCGGAAGTCGTGATCCGTATCGGGCTGCCTGATTGGCCGGGGCGAGGGGGCCGCCTTCCGGCCGGGCGTTGGGAGGGAGCCAGCTGATCCCCTCGCTGAGTCGAACCCAGGCCAGCGCGAACGTCGAGTCGGCCCCGACCGCCCGCTGATAGGCTTCGATCGCGGCCGGCCAATCAGCCTTCCGGTAGAGGACCTCGCCCTCCAGGTACGCTTTCAGCGCCGGCAGCGAAGAGGTCGTCACGCGGGCGAGCTCGACCCGGGGAAGATCCTCGGCGCGACCGAGGATCGTTTTCAGCGCCTCGATCGAGAGGCGGTCGACCAGCATGTACACGGAATCCGGCGCGCCCTCGACCTGCGCCTGGCCGAGGCTCTTTCCGGTGACGACGTCATAGATGTCGGCGGTCAGCCGAAGGTCGCGCCCCAGCGCCACCGCCGTGCCGAGGAGCGCGTAGCGAGCGCCCGTCCGGCGCGCCACGGCGAGAGAGGTCTCGAGATCGGGTAGCTCGCCCTCCTTCACGGTCTCATGCCAGCGCGCGAGCAGCGTCCGGCTGTCGATTGCCCGTAACCCCGCCGCGCCATCGATGTTCGAGCTCACCAGGTCGACCGTCCCCTCGCGCCAGACGTCGAGACCCTCTCCCTGCACGGTGAACGGCAGGACGGCGACCCCCGGCGCCGCATCGGCGAGTGCCTCGTCCGGGGCGAAGCTCCGGCCGCGATCCTGAATCACCACCCAGAGCCCGGCCGCCCCAAACAGCATCGCGAACGCGAACGCTCCGCCGGCGAGAGCCCGACCCCATGTCAGCTGGGGAACTTTGCCGCGCCGGACCGAACGGGCCGCGCCGAGAAGATCGAGGCCGCGGGCACGCCGATCCGGTGTTTCCGAGTGCGTCTGTACCCATGCGGTGGCGAGGACGACCGCGAGCCCGATGACGAGGAGGATCACCGTGACTGCAGGAACCCAGTCGGGGAGGCCGAGGGCCGAGCGAAGGAGGGTGGAAAGGGCGAGGACCGCGGCGCTTGCGGCGAGATACAGGGCGAGGACCGGAACGAGCCTGGCCCTTGCGGCGCGCTCGAGGAAGCTCTGCTCGCGCGCGACCGGCGGCAGGGAAGTGACGGCATGCTCCGGGATCTCCGTCAGCGCGTAGATCGGCCACTCCCCGGCGACTCCTTTCAGCGCGTGACGTCCGCGGTCCTCGAAGCCGAAGTCCGAGCCGGCCTCGGCATCGCGCACGGTGCCCGAGACGAGGATCTCGTTGGGGCCCGCCAGGGCCGCCACCCGGGCCCCGATGTGGACCGCGATCCCACCCACGTCGCCGTCCTCGCGCTCGACCTCTCCCATGTGGATTCCGCAGCGGACCGCCAGATCCAGGCTGCGAACGGCATCCCGGATGGCGGCTGCGCAGAGAAGCGCGTGGGCCGGGCTGTCGAACACCGAGAGGAATCCGTCGCCGGCGGTGGCGATCTCGTGCCCATGGTGGCGCAGGAGCTCTTCGCGCACGACGGTGTGATGCGCGCGCAGCACTTCGCGCCAGCGGCGGTCACCGAGCTCAGACGCGTGCTCGGTCGAGCCGACGATGTCGGTGAAGAGGACGGTCGCGATCATCCGGCGGGACTCCAGCTCGCCTCCCGGCTTGTGTGGAGAAAGCTCAATATGTCGGGCGCGGGAAAGCGGGGGTAGCGCGGCTCAGCTCGCCGGATCGGTCAGCTCCCCCTCCATCTCCTCGAGCGCGACCCCCTTGGTCTCGGGGTAGACGGCGAGGACGACGGCGAGCTGCAGCACCATCATGCAGGCGAAAAACGCGAACGGTGCGGCTCGCGAAGATGCCGCCACGATGGGAAAGGCCCAGGAGACGAAGGCGTTCATGATCCAGTGCGTGGCGCTCCCGAGGCTCTGGCCCCTTGCGCGTACCGCCGTGGGAAACACCTCGGCCAGGTAGACCCAGATGACCGCCCCCTGCGAGAACGCGAAGGAGGCGATGAATCCGATCAGGAGCCAGAGCAGAAGCTCCTCGCGGCCGCCTGTCCAGAAGATGCCGGCGACGCCCGCGAGCGCGACCGCCATGCCCGCTGATCCGATCGCCAGGAGCTTCCGCCTGCCGATCCTGTCGATCAAGGTCATTGCGAGGATCGTGAAGACGAGATTGGTAAACCCGATCGCGACCGCCTGCAGATCGCTCGAGAGCTTGTCGAACCCCGCGCTCGCGAAGATGTCGTTCAGGTAGTAGAGGATCGCATTGATCCCGGTGAGCTGGTTGAAGACCGCGATCGAGATCCCCAGGAAGAGGGGAAAGCGGTAGCGCCCGGTGAACAGCCGGTCCTGCCCCCGCGGCCGCTCGATACGCGAGGCGTCGATCATCCGGGTGAGGGAGCCCTCGACGTCCTTCTCGCCGATCAGGCGCAGTGTCCGGCGCGCCTCCTCGAGCCGCCCCTTCTCGACGAGCCACCGCGGGCTGTGCGGGATCCCGACCAGCATGACGAGGAAGAGGGCCGCGGGCACCGCCTCGACGCCGAATTTCACGCGCCACTCCGCATCCCCGAGATTCATGCTGCCTACCAGGTAGTTCGACAGGTACGCGGCGAGGATCCCCACCACGATGTCGATCTGGAACACCCCGACGAGGCGGCCGCGCCACCGGGCGGGGGAGACTTCGGCGATGTACATGGGACCGACGACGGAAGACCCACCGATGGCGAGGCCCGCGAGGAACCGGAAGACGAGGAGCGAGATCCAGCCCCAGGCGAACGCGCAGCCCAGTCCGGAGACCAGGAACAGGACACCGAGCGCCCACAGACAGGCCCGCCGGCCGTACCGATCGGCCGGAAATCCCGCGAGAAGCGCGCCGAGGACCGTCCCCCACAGGGCGATCGACACGGTGAGGCCGAGCTCACCGGGAGAGAGCAGGAACTCGCGTCGAAGCGCATCGGTCGTGCCGGCGATGACCGCCGTGTCGAATCCGAACAGCAGGCCCCCGAGCGCGGCGACGACGACACTTCTTCTGAGCGCGGCGGCGAGCGCCATTCAGGCCTCCTCGGGGCAGGAGGATGTCGATTCTTCGTCCTCGCGACCGCGCGCTCGCTCGGCGAGAACGAGCGCGCCCAGCACGCCGGCGCGGTCGCCGAGGAGCGGAGGGGTGACGTAGCGGTCGATGTCCCCGGACAGCGCGGCGCTCTCGATGTACCCGCCCAGCTGACGCCGGAGCTCGCGACGGACCAACGGCAGGAGCTGCGTCCGCCGCATGACGCCCCCACCGACGACGATCCGTCGAGGCGAGAGCGTGCACACCCACGTCGCGAGGCCGAGGCCGATGTATTCCGCTTCCAGGTCCCAGGCGGGGTGATCGTCGGGAATCTCGTCCGCGGACAGGCCCCAGCGCCGCTCCATCGCCGGGCCGGAGGCCAACCCCTCGAGGCAGTCGCCGTGATACGGGCAGCTGCCCGGGAACGGATCGCGCGAGAAATCGTGCGGCACGCGGATGTGGCCCATCTCGGGATGGACGAGGCCGTGAAGAACCTTTCCACCGACGACCGCGCCGCCGCCGATGCCGGTGCCTATGGTGAGGTAGAGATAGTCCGACAACTCTCGAGTCGCCCCCCAGCGACCCTCCCCGAGCGCGGCCGCATTGACGTCGGTGTCGATCCCGACGGGGACAGCGAGGGCCCGCGCGATCGTTCCCGCAAGATCGAATTGCCTCCAGCCGAGCTTGGGAGTGGACGTGATATGGCCGTAGGTGGAGGACTCCGGATCGAGGTCGAGCGGACCGAACGATCCGACGCCCACGGCCGCCGGGGACGCACGGCGAAAGAAGCCTAGCACCCGCTCGAGCGTGGCTTCGGGCGACATGGTCGGAACGGTTTCCACGACGACGTCCCGAGGCGAGCTCCCGACGCAGCATACGAACTTGGTACCACCCGCCTCCACGCCGCCCAGCTGGAGTCCGGCGGACTCGCTCAACGGGGCCCCACGTCGCGAGCAGCGACCGGAGGCTCGCGGCGATCGAGCAGCGCCCGGATGACGGGATCGAGTCCGCGGAGGGTGTCGATCATGGGGACCCGCAACATCATCGGAAACGCGCGGAACAAGCAAGGCTCCTTGACTCCGGCCGCGCCGGCGAGCGACTCTTGCGCCTCCTGTGAAGCGAGTCCTCCTCATCCTGCTGGCCGTCCTAGCGATCATCGCGATCGTCGTGTACGCCGGGTTCATGTTCCTGGCCCCGCTGTTCCGCTACGTCCCTCGTGTGGACATCGACGCTCCCGCGATCCTGGTGGTGGATTTGCAGGGGCCGGTCGTCGAACGCTCGCCGCCGGACTTCTTCTCGGCGCAGATCGAGGGAGCCGCGCACGAGATGCACGGCCTGCGGATGGCCCTCGAGCGGGCGGCGCACGACGACCGGATCGCGGGCGTCCATCTGCGGGTCGGGGCGCCGGGGTACGGCTGGGCCAAGGCCGAAGATCTGCGGGAAGCGCTTTCGGAATTCCGCGCCGGCGGGAAGTTCGTGTACGCGTTCACGGCGATCACCGATGAGCTGGGCTACTACGTCGCCCTCTCGGCCGACAGTCTCTTCCTGCTTCCCAACTCGGGTGTCGAGATGAACGGGTTCCGCGTGGAGACTCCGTTCGTGCAGGAGATGTTCGAGAAGCTGGGAGTCGAGCCCCAGGTCGAGGCGATCGGAGTCTACAAGAGCGCGGCCGACATGTTCCGGCGGACGAACATGAGCGATCCCGACCGCGAGGCCACGCGCGCGATCCTGGACGGCGTATACGGTCGCTTCCTGGACGCGGTTACCGAGGCCCGCGGGGTGGAGCGCGAGCGTCTCGAGCGTAGCCTCGACCAGGGCATCTACCTGAGCCGCGACCTGCTGGCGCTGGGTCTCGTCGACCGCGAGCTCCAGGACGCCGAGGTGCGTCGCCTGGAGGTGGCCCGCGCCCTCGATGCCGATCCCGGAAATCTTTCGCCGGGCGACGTCGAGGCGCACCTCGTCGACATCCGCGACTACGCCGCGACCCTGCCCGACGCTCCGCGTGACGCGGAGGGCACGGTGGGACTCGTCTACGCGGTCGGAGCGATCACGTCGGGGGAGAGCGGTTACGACCCGGTGTTCGGCCGCACGATGGGCGCCGAGACGATGAAGCGGCTGCTGGCCGAGGTTGCCGAGGACGGCTCGCTCGACGCCGTCGTCCTGCGCGTCGACAGCCCCGGTGGAGACGCGATCGCCTCCGAGGAGATCTGGGGCGCCGTCGGGGAGCTCCAGCGTGTGGTGCCGGTCGTCGTGTCGATGGGGGACGTCGCGGCTTCCGGCGGCTACTACATGTCGGCCGGCGCCGATGCGATCGTGGCCTCGCCGTCGACACTGACGGGCTCGATCGGGGTCTTCGGCGTCCTGTTCAACGCCGGCGAGCTCTACGACAGGATCGGGCTCGACTGGGACGTCCTGGAGACGAATCCCGCGGCCGACTTTCCGACGTCGACGCGGCCGCTGTCGGAGGAGGAGCGGAATACGTTCCGCCAGCTGATCGAGCACACCTACCGGACGTTCCTGGGCCGGGTGGCCGAGGGCAGAGGAATGGAAGAGGACCAGGTCGACGCGGTCGCCCAGGGGAGGGTCTGGTCGGGGGCCGACGCCGCCGAGCGGGGACTCGTCGACCGGGTAGGCGGGCTGGAGGAGGCCCTGGTCGTCGCGAAGGAGGCGGCGGGCCTCGATGCCGACGCGGCGGTGAGGCTCCAGGTCTACCCTCGGCCCGAGTCGCTTCTGGACCGGATGCGCGACGCGATGTACCTGCGCGGGCTCGGGGCGCGCGCCTCGACGCCGACTCCGCGCGAGCGCGCGGTGGTGCTCGCGCTGGGCGACCTGGTCCGCGGCCTGCCGGGATTCGCCATCGCCCTGCGCCACGATCCGGGCCGCGCGATCACCGCCCTGCCCTGGGTCCCCGAGATCCGCTGACGGACGACGCGCCGCAAATCCCGCCCGGCGCGCTGGCGCTCTCCGAAGCCGACATGCGCGAGCTGGGGCACCGCATGGTGGACCTGGTCGTCGATCATCTCGTGCGGATCCGCGAGGAACCGGCTGCGCGGAGGGGCCGCCGCGCCGACCTCGAGGCCGCGCTTCGCGAGCCGATTCCCGAGTCGGGATCCGATCCGCGCCTCGTCCTCGACCGCGTGACGCGCGAGATCCTTCCCTGGACCGCGCGGGTCGATCATCCGCGCTTCTTCGCGTTCGTGCCCGGGCCGAGCAACTACGTCGGGTTCCTGGCCGACGCGCTTGCGAGCGGGTTCAACGTCTTCGCGGGCACGTGGCTCGGCGCCTCGGGCCCCGCCATGGTCGAGATCGTGACCGTGGATTGGCTGCGGCAGCTGTGCGGGCTGCCGGAGGGGGCCGGCGGCCTGTTCGTGAGCGGCGGCTCGATGGCGAGCCTGACCGCGCTGGCGGTCGCCCGCGAGACGAAGCTGGGCGGACGGCTCGCGGACGGCGTCGCCTACGCCTCCGATCAGACCCATTCGGCGGTCGCGCGAGCGCTCCGCGTGCTCGGTCTCGCGCCGGACCAGCTGCGCCTCCTTCCCGTCGACGACGGGTTCCGGGTCCGCGCCGCGGATGTCGCGGGGGCGGTCGCCGAGGACCGCGCCGCAGGCCGCGTGCCCTTCTGCGTGATCGCCAACGCGGGCACGACGAACACCGGGGCGGTCGACCCGCTCGCCGAGCTGGCCGACATCTGCGCGGCGGAGGGGCTCTGGCTCCATGCGGACGCCGCGTACGGGGGCGGCGCCCTCCTCAGCGAGCGTGGGCGTGTCGCGCTGGCGGGCATCGAGCGCGCGGACTCGCTGGCCCTCGATCCCCACAAGTGGCTCTTCCAGCCCTTCGAGATCGGGTGCGTTCTGGTCCGCGACGGACGGTTGCTCACCGAGGTGTTCCGCACCCGGCCCGATTACCTGCGGGATGTGCATCGCCCGAAGGAACAGGAACAGGAGGTGCATTTCTCCGATCTCGGCGTTCAGCTGACCCGCAGCTTTCGCGCGCTCAAGCTCTGGATGTCGCTCCAGGTCTTCGGCGTGGCGGCGTTCCGGGAAGCGGTCGAGCGGGGGATCGCCAACGCCGAGCTGGCGGAGGCGCGGATCGCCTCGTCGGGCCTGTGGCGGATCGTGTCGCCGGCGCGGCTCGGGACCCTGGCCTTCGGGTGGGCGCCGGGCGGCGCGTCGGAGGAAGAGCAGGACTCCGTGACCCACGGGCTCGCGGAGGCCTCGCTCGCCGACGGCTTCACGTTCCTCAGCTCGACGGTGCTCCGGGGACGCCCGGCGCTACGGATCTGCGCCCTCAATCCGCGGACGACGGAGAGGGACATCGTGGAGACGATCGAGCGTCTGGAGAGCCTGGCGAGCCGCGGGATCTCGCCCGGTAGCTGACGTCGACTAGGGCGCGAGCAGGAGCTTCCCCGCCGTCCGGCGTCCCTCGAGGAGCTCGTGCGCGAGGGGGGCGTCCTCGAGCGGGAGCACGCGGTCGATCCACGCCGTGAGCGATCCCTCGGCCGCGGCGGCGAACACGGGCCCGGAGAGAGCGAGAAGCCCCTCGCGCGTCCGTGCGTAGTCGAAGAGCGAGGCCGTCGTGAGCGTGCGGCTGCCGAGGAGCCGGCGCGGGCGGATCGGATCCGGCTCGCCGCTCGCCTGCCCGAAGAGGATCACGTGACCGCGGACCCGCGTGGCGCGCACGCTTCGCTCGAACGTCGCTTTCCCCACGCCGTCGATCGCCACGTCCACGCCGCGGCCGCCCGTGAGCTCAAGCACCCGGTCGGCGAAGTCCGCTTCGTCGTAGCGGATCACGTGGTCGGCGCCGAGCCCCCGCACGCGCGCGGCCTTCTCTTCCGTCGAGCAGGTCGCGAACACGATCGCTCCGGCGCGCTTCGCCATCTGGACGGCGAGGTGCCCGACGCCGCCGGCCGCAGCGTGGACGAGCACCGTGTCCCCCGCGGTCAGGGGGCGGATCTCGTGGGTCAGGTAGCGCGCGGTCATGCCCTGGAGGGGCAGGGCGGCGGCCTGGCTGTCGTCGATCGCGGGCGGCACGGCGATCGCCCGCGCCGCGGGAATCACGACCCACTCCGCGTACGCGCCCTTCGCGTCGAAGAACGCCACCTGATCGCCCTCCGAGACTCCTTCGACGCCCGTCCCGATGGCGTCCACACGACCGGCCCCCTCCTTCCCGGCGGTGGCCGGCAGGGGCCCCGGATCGTATGAGCCGGATCGCAGGTACGCATCGACGAAGTTGACCCCCGCATGCGCGATCCGGACGCGGATCTCCCCGGGGCCGGGATCCGGCCGCGGCACGTCGTCGAGCACGAGCACCTCGGGGCCGCCGCTCCGATGGAAGCGAACCGCGCGCATGGTCGCCATCGTGGTCGGCGGCAAGCCGTCTGTCAACCGCGATGAGACCGACAGCGACACGGCGGGAAGGCCCCCGCTATTGCCACGGACGGCCCCGTTGGTAGATAATGCTAGGACGGACCCACAGGGACCCCTACCCAAGGAGAGGCAAGAATGGTGTTTCCGAAGTACATGCTGTTGGTTGCTGGACTGGCCCTGGTGGTTGCCTGCGGGGGGATGAGCACGACCGGTGATCCCGATCACTGGCACGCGAAGGTCTACCGCGGCACCGAGGGCAAAGTCGGCGAGCAGAAGTCGGTCGCCCACGTGAGCGCGACCAAGCTCTCCGAAGGCCGTATTCGGGTCAGCACGAGCCTGCCGGGCCTGATTCCGCGCGGCGATTACGCGTGGGGCGTCTATCAGGGCGGCTGCACGGGGACCATCATGGGCTCCGAGTCCGCCTACCCGAACATCGTCCCCGACGAGAACTCACGCGGCTCGTTCACGGCGATGGTGGACGCGGACTTCGTCCCCGGCGGCGACTACTACGTCACGATCTTCCAGAACGGCGGCGAGCGCAGCGAGATACTGGGTTGCGTGCCGCTGGAGCAAGGCGCAGGTGACTTCAGCGAGGATTGAGGTCGGTTCGAGACGGGGGGCGTAGCCCACGCCCCCCGATCTTACGGGTTCGGCCCTGCTGTAAGAATCCTTCTTGCTCCACCCTCCCGATTTCGAGTCAACTGTACGTAGGCGGCGTCGCACGGCCCGGATGCCGCGGCACGCGGCGGCAGCCAGAGAGGAGGATGTCATGCTGCGGATCGTCTGCATCGGCTCGTTCCTGCTCCTGACGGGTTGCGCGTCCGGAGGCGAAACGGATTCGCGCCCCATTCCGGCTGCATGGTCGGGCGACATTCAGTCGCTGGGAGCGGAAGGACATTCGGGATTCGCCACGGTGACGCTGATGCCCGACGGGGAGACCAGGGCGAACGTCACGCTTCGCGGAAGCTCGGCCGGCGGAAGGCACCCGTGGCACATCCACTCGGGCCTATGTCCTTCCGGCGACGGTGACACCGGCGCCGTCGGCCCGGAGGTGGGGGATCCGGGGGAGTATCCGGTCCTGGAGCCGAACGATGCCGGCAACGCGAGCGCCACTGCCATCCTGGCGGTGCCGCTCGACCCCGACGCGGAATACCACGTCGACATCCATCAGGGCGAGGACGACCCGACGGTCGTCGGGTGCGGGGATCTGCAGAAGAGCTTCTAGCTCGATCTGAGAAGAGTCCGCCCCGTGGGACGCCTACCCCCCGGCGCCGGCTCCTCCGTGACGGCGAGGATGGCGCCGGGAGCGAGCTCGAGGTCGACGAGGTCGAGCCTGCCGCGTCCATCCCCATCCGGCCGGAATACGCCGTTCGGGTGGGCGCCCGCCGCATCCATCGTCCATAGAGCATAGACCCGATCGGCAGCGAGAGCCGGGAGTCCCTCCGCGAGGAGGACCCCGCGTCCGGCACCGGAGAAGAACACGCGCGCGCTCGCGTCGGGCAGCGCGGTGGTTCCGCGGAGGTCGTGGACGGTCGCTTCCGCATCGCTGACGATCTCCAGGTCGCCGCGCAGCTCGTCGCGCTCGTCGGCGAGCCGTGCCGCCCACACCCCGAGCCCCACGGCCGCCGCCGCCATCAGGGCCGCTGCGGCCCAGATCCAGAACGTGCGGGGTGCGGCTGGAGGCGCGTCCGGAGCCGCCACCGGAGCGCCGATGCTCCAGAGCACGCGCGCCCGGAGGGCGGCCGGCGGTTCCGCGGGTGCGACCGCGAGCGCGAGCTGTCCGAGCGCCTCCCTCAACTCGCGCAACGTCGCGTGCCCGGGTGCGCCGCGGCGGGCCAGTTCCTCCTGGAACGCGATCTCTCCGCGTTCGTCGAGTTCCCTGAGGAGGTGGCCGATCGCATGATCCTCGAACTGGTCATCCGACATCACCGCCGGCCGGATCATGCCTGGGGCACCGACGCCACGCGTTCCCTGAGGCGCGTCAGGGCTGTACGAATGCGGGTCTTCACGGTGGGCAGGGGCGTGTCGATGCGGAATGCGATCTCGCGCTGGGTGAGGCCTCCGAAGAACGCGAGCTCGAGCGCCCGTCGCTGGTCGCCTGGCATCGCGCGCAACGCCTCCCGCACGGTCTCGGCCCGCTGGATGTGCGCGGCATCGCTGCGCGGCGGGCCCGCGGGATCGATCGGATCGGGCTGATGGAGGGCGAGGTCCGCGATCGCGTCCCGGTACGACCCGTCGGCGCGCATCCTGTCCATCGCGCGGCCGCGGGTCAGCAGCGCGAGCCACGACCATGCGGAACCTCGGCCGGGGTCGTAGCCGCGAGCCGTCTTCCAGACCTGGATGTATACCCCCTGGGCGACCTCTTCGGCGCTTTCCGTGTTCCACAGCATGCGGCGCAGGATCCCGAATACGAAGACGGCGGTCGCGTCGTACAGCTCCGCCAGGGCGCCTGCGTCCCCGTCGGCCACGCGCAGGAGGAGGGGCTGGATCTCGTTGGAAGGCACCGGTTCCAACCTACCGCCGCAACAAGCAACGGGCCGCAGCTTGCCGCCTCTCCGGACGCGCCGCTACCCTGTCGGCTCGTCAATCATCGGGACACGGCGGAAAGGGAGGGCGAGATGCCGAAGCGGACGGGACGCGCGGAATGGAAGGGGAGCCTCAAGGACGGACGCGGCTCGCTGGCGCTGGGGAGCGGGGCGTTCGAGGGGACCTATTCGTTCGGTTCGCGCTTCGAGGAAGAGAAGGGAACGAATCCCGAGGAGCTGATCGGAGCCGCCCACGCGGCATGCTTCTCGATGGCGCTCGCGGCGGCGCTGGGCAAGGCGGGACATGATCCGAAGCGGGTCAGTACGACCGCGAAGGTCGATCTCGACATGAGCGACGGTCCGCGCATCGCGACGATCACGCTGGACACGGAAGCCGAGGTCCCGGGGATCGACGAGGCCGAGTTCCTGGAGCAGGCCGAAGGCGCCAAGCGGAATTGCCCGGTGTCGAAGGCGCTCGCCGGCGTCGACATCCGGTTGAACGCCCGCCTGGCCTGATCGCCTACAACCCGTCGCGCGGACGGGCGCCCTGCGCGCCCGCCGCCGGCTTGTTGCCTGTGGCGGGTCGGGGCACCGGCTTGGGAGTGCGGTCCTGCTCGTGAGAAGGCTGCTTCGAGCGCGCGGCGCGCTCGATCGCTTCGGTTTCCGGATTTGGCGACCTGGGGCTCACGGCGATCCTCCCGTTCGGGGTTCCGGTCAGCGGCCCTGACCGAAGCTTCGATCCCGCCGACTCCGATCGCCAGTAGATCTCTGACAACGCCCCGGCAGCGTGGACTCAGCCGCGGCGGAGGCCTTCCAGCCGCGCGATCGCCTGACGGGCATGGGTCACCTGCGGGACGAGTCTCGGGTCCGCGCCCTCCCACGCGAGCAGAACCCAGCCGTACGCCTCGATCGCGTCCTCCCGCCGACCGGCCTTTTCGTACAGCTCACCCATTCGGATCCCGCGCAGGGGGCTGGTTCCCAGGGATTCCAGGTACTCGATCGCGCGGTCGGTTTCTCCCTGCTCTTCCAGGATCTCCGCCGCCCAGGCCCCCGCCGGCGGAAAGCCGCCCTTTCGGTAGGCCGCCTCCATCAGGGCGAGCGCTTCCGGGCGGTCGCGCAGCATGGCGTCCCTGGCCTCGAGCCCGCTCAGGACCTCGTCGATTTCCCCCGCCGTGGCCGAATCGCCCGCCTCGAGGAGCGACTGCCGGGCGGCCCGCATGCCTTCCATGAGGCGCAAGGCGGTGGCGCGGTCCCCCGTCTCGAGGGCTCCGAACGCCGCAGCCGCCATCTCCGGACCCGACGGCGACTCGGTGGGGCGCGCGAAGAGCTCGTCGTAGAGTTCCTGGGAAATCGGGATATCGTGGTAATAGGCCGTCCCCAGGGTAGCCTGGGCAGCGGCAGGACTCAGCGTCCCGTCTTCGATGACATTCTCCAGCGTCTTCAGGTCGCCCCAGTTCAGCAGCGAAAGACCGTAGAAGAAGTCGACGAACGTCGCGACCGACGCGTACTCGGGCCTCGACCGGGCTTCGCGAACGACCACCTGGTTCACCTTCACGAACCGGGGATGGTTCAGATGCACCGGCAACCGCCGCAGAATGTCGTTGGGCAGCGTATCAAGGCTCGCGAAAGCCCGCGCCCGCGGCGCGGAGTCACCGAACGTGATGGCGTAGAGAATCGAGTAGGCCTTGCCGTAATCGGTTCCCGCCGTCACCTGCCGGAAGTGGGGCATGAGCGAGTCGGCCGCAACCTCGTCGGCCGACTCGAACGCGAGATCGATGAGATGGATCTCCGCGGGCAGGAAGGTCGGATCGAGAGCGAACGCCCGTGCGAACGGCTCCCACTTGTCCTTCATGGACGCGAGCGACTGGTACGGCATGTGGTAATAGGTCTCCCCGAGCAGGTACCATGCGGTTGGGTCGTCCGGATAGCGCTGACTCGCGTCGCGCGCCAGCTGGGTCGCGTCCTCCTCCCCATTGGCATAGGCCAGCGTGACGTCCAGCAGGTTGGAATCCCGCTCCGGTAGACGGTCCGCGAACCGCTTGGCGGCCGCATACGACTCGCGGACGCCTGGTGTCTCGTAGCCCCCCGTCCAGCCGAAGGCGTCCCCCAGCCGAACGTGCGCCAGGGCGAACGTCGAATCGGCGCCGATCGCATCCTCATACGCGGGGATCGCGCCGGCGAAATCGCCTCTACGAGAGTGCTCCTCACCGTCCAGAAACGACTTGAGGGCCGGGAGCGAGGACGTCGTCACGCTGGCCAGGTCGACCGAATGAGCGGTTCCGCCATCCTGCTCGAGGATGATGCCCAGTACCTGGATCGAGAGGCGGTCGACGAGGCCGAAGATGCTGTCCGGCGAGCCCTCGACCTGGGACTGCCCCAGCGCCTCGCCGCTCTCGAGATCGTAGATGTCGGTGACCAGCCGCATCGAGGCGCCGCTCGACACCGCGCTCCCGACGAGCCCGTACTTCCCACCCGACCGCCGTGCCACCTCTAGGGCGGTGGGCAGGTCCGCGGCGCCGCCTTCCGGAACGAGCTCCCGCCACCGCGCGAGGACCGTGCGGCTGTCGATGGTCCTCAGACCCCCGGCCCCGTCGAGGTTCGTCGACAGCAGGTCGACCAGCCCTTCCTCCCAGCGCTCGAGCTCGGGATCGTTGACGCTGAAGGGGACGACCGCCAGGCCCGGCGCCGCGTTTTCCGCCAGCGCGTCGGTCGGCGCGAGGGCGCCGCGATTTCGGAGGACGAGTCCCGCGATCACGCCCGCGATCAGTAGCGCAAGGAAGGCGAGGCCGGCGGCGAGCGGCCGGCGGCGCAGAGCCGCGAAACGCGCCGGTTCCTCGCCCGGCGAGCGCGCGGCGCTGGGCTCGGGGGGCGTCCAGTTCTCTTCGTCCAGGACGGAGAGCGCGTGCGCCTGCATCGGCTGGCCGATCCCCTTGAGCTCGTGCTCGCCGCGGGGTTCGAACACGAGCTCGGGCCGCCGCCGCAGCTGGCGCCAGACGTCCTCGCTGACCCACACCTCGCCGGGGACCGCGGCCGACTGGATCCGGGACGCGACGTTCACTCCGTCCCCGTACAGGTCGCCGTCGTCGGTCACCGCGACGTCTCCCACGTGGACTCCGACCCGGAGCCCTCCGGCCTGTAGGCCGGCTTCCTCCGCCGCGGCGGCGAAGGCGCCATGGAGAGCATAGGCCGATCTGGCCGCCATCTCGGTGGAAGAGAACTCGGCCAGCGCGCCGTCCCCCATCGACTTCACGATCCGCCCGCCGAACCGGTCCGCGACGGCTCGCGCGGCGCGCTGAAACGCGTGCGCCAGCCGCACCGCCTCGCCCTCGTTCTTCTCGGAGAGGCTCGTGTACCCGGCGATGTCGGCGAACCAGACGGCCGCGAGATGGCGATGTAGGGTGGACATGAACGAGCGGAATATACTTCCCGGCGATATACTGGGGAGCCGTTTTCCCCACGCCGAAACGACAGCCCCAACACCCGGACCCTATGCGTATCGGCATCCCCAGGGAGACACGAGCGGACGAGACCCGGGTCGCGGCCACGCCCGACGTCGCGCGCAAGTATGTCGAGAAGGGCGCCTCGGTCGTGGTGGAGTCCGGCGCCGGTCGTCGCGCGAGCTACGACGACGCCGCCTACGCGGCGGCGGGGGCCGAGATCGGCGGTCGCGAGGCCGCCTGGTCGGCGGACGTCGTGTTGAAGGTCCAGCCTCCCGATCCCGACGAGGCCGCGCGGCTCGCGCGCGGCGCCGTGCTCGTCTCGTTCCTGTATCCGGAATCGAACCCCGCCGCCGTCGCCGCGCTCGAGCGCGCGGGTGCGACCGTCCTGGCGATGGAGTCGATCCCGCGCATCGCGCGCGCGCAGAAGATGGACGCCCTCTCTTCGATGGCGAACCTGGCCGGCTACAAGGCGGTGCTCGAGGCGGCGAACGCCTTCGGCCGGTTCTTCCCGCTCCTCATGACGGCGGCGGGAACGATTCCGCCCGCGCAGGTGCTCGTCATCGGCGCCGGCGTGGCGGGGCTGTCCGCAATCGTCACGGCCCGGAGACTGGGCGCGGTCGTGCGCGCGTTCGATCCACGGCCGGCGGTGAAGGAGCAGGTCCAGTCCCTGGGCGCCCGCTTCCTCGATCTCGAACTGCGGTCCGAAGAGACCGCCGGAGGGTATGCGGCTGCGCAGTCGGAGGAATTCCTGCAGCTCGAGCGCCGGCTCCTGGGCGCGCAGATGGGCGAGGTCGACGTGGTGATCGCCACCGCGCTGGTGCGCGGCCAGCGCGCGCCGGTGCTCGTCACCGACGAGATGCTCCGCGCCATGCGGCCCGGATCCGTGGTGGTCGACCTGGCCGTCGAGCAGGGAGGGAACTGCGAAGGCTCGCGAGCCGACGAGGTCGTGGACGTCCACGGCGTCACCGTGATCGGATGGACGAACTTCGCGGCTCGGGTGCCGGTTCACGGGAGCATGCTGTACGCCAGGAACGTCCAGCATCTCGTCCTCCACCTGTGGGGCGAGGCTGGACTCGCGCTCAATTTCGACGACGAGATCGTCGCCGGGGCGGCCGTGATCCACGAGGGGCGCCGGCGGGACGGAGTGAGCCCCGTGCCGGCCGAAGCTCCCCGCACCGCCACGGGGAAGGCGTGATGGAGAGCTTCCTCGCGCACTTCACCGTCTTCGTCCTGGCCTGCTTCGTCGGCTGGCAGGTCGTCTGGAAGGTGACGCCCGCGCTCCACACGCCGCTCATGTCGGTGACCAACGCGATCAGCGGCATCATCCTCGTGGGCGCGATGCTGGCCGCTGGAACCGGAGTGCTGGATCTGGGCGGCTGGCTGGGGCTCGCCGCGGTGTTCCTCGCGGCCATCAACGTGGCGGGCGGCTTCTGGGTGACGCACCGGATGCTCAAGCTCTTCCGGCGTCGATGATCCGTCTCGCCTATCTGGCGGCGGCGGTCTGCTTCATCCTGTCGCTCAAGGGTCTCTCCACGCCGGCGACCGCGAAGCGCGGCAACCTGTACGGGATCGCCGGCATGACGCTGGCGATCGCGGCCACGCTGGCGGTGCCGGGGCTGAACGCCTACGGCAGGATCGCGATCGCGGCGCTCGCCGGCGGCGCGCTCGGGGCGCTGCTGGCGAGCCGCGTTCCGATGACCGCGATGCCCGAGATGGTGGCGCTCCTCCACTCGTTCGTCGGCGCGGCCGCGACGCTGGTCGGGCTCTCCGCCCATTACCACGGGATGCATCCCGAGATCGTCACCCGCATCGAGGTCTTCCTCGGCGTCGTGATCGGCGCGCCGACCCTGACGGGTTCCGTGATCGCGTTCGCGAAGCTCAAGGGGACGATCGGCGGCAAGCCCCTGCTCCTGCCCGGACGCCACGCACTCAACATCGCGGGGCTGGCGGCGCTCGTCGCGCTGGGAGCCTGGTACGTGCGCGAGCCCGCCGCGCTGCCGCTCTGGCTCGCGGGGCTCGCCGCCGGCCTCGTCGGGGCGCACGTCATTCTCGCGATCGGCGGCGCCGACATGCCCGTCATCGTGTCGGTATTGAACTCGGCCTCCGGCTGGGCCGCGGCCGCCACCGGGTTCGTGCTCGGGAACGACCTCCTGATCATCACCGGCGCCCTGGTCGGAGCCAGCGGGGCGATCCTCTCGACGATCATGAGCCGCGGCATGAATCGCTCGATCGGATCGGTGCTGGTCGGAGGGTTCGGCGAGGGCGACGCCGGGGGGCCCGTCGAGGGAAGCCCGCTGGCCGAGGCGGTGGCCAGAGGCGTCAACGTCGGCGACGTCGAGACGGCGGTCGAGATCATGCGCGGGTCGCGCAGCGTGGTCATCGTGCCCGGCTACGGGATGGCGGTGGCGCAGGCCCAGCACCCCACGTGGCAGCTCGTGCAGCGCCTCGAAGGCGAGGGCGTCCGCGTGCGGTTCGCCATCCATCCGGTGGCGGGCCGGCTGCCGGGACACATGAACGTGCTCCTCGCCGAGGCGGACGTGCCGTACGACCAGGTCTTCGAGATGGACGACGTCAACCCCGATCTTCCCGAAACCGACGTCGTGCTCGTGCTCGGCGCCAACGACATCGTGAACCCGGACGCCCTCGACAAGCCCGGCTCGCCGATCTACGGCATGCCGATTCTGGAGGTCTTCCGCGCCGGCACGGTGATCGTCGTCAAGCGAAGCCTGAATCCCGGTTTCTCGGGCATCGACAACCCCCTCTACTACCGCGACAACACGATGATGGTCTTCGGCGACGCGCGCGCGGTCGTCGAGGCGATGGTCAAGGAGCTGAAAGGCGCTCCCGCGCACGCGTGATGGCGCGGGCCGTCGGCTGATGTGCGGGACCTGCCCGCTCGCCCGGGCCGCCGGCTGATGTGCGGGATCTGCGGAATCGCGATGAGCGATCCGCTGCGACCGGTCGAAGAGTCACTGATCGAACGGATGGCCTCGGCGCTGGTCCATCGCGGGCCCGACGGGGAGGGGACGTTCGTTTCCGCGGGGGTC
>DASSBK010000229.1:0-3573 GCA_035698825.1 Gemmatimonadota bacterium | reverse complement strand
GCTGCGTTCCCTCGAAGGCGCTCCTCGCCTCGGCGCGGGCGGCCGACCCCGACTTCGGCGCGGCCATGAAGCGCATGCGGCGGATCCGCGCCGAGATCGCGGCGCACGACTCGGCCGCGCGCTTCCGCGACCTGGGGGTCGACGTCTTCCTCGGCGAGGCCCGCTTCGTCGCGCGCGACGCCGTGGAGGTCGGCGGCGCGCGGCTGGACTTCGCGCGCGCGGTGATCGCCACGGGGGCTTACCCGACCGTGCCCTCGATCCCCGGTCTTTCCGACGCCGGCTACCTGACCAGCGAGACGGTGTTCGACATGACCGCGATGCCGCCGCGGCTCGCCGTCGTCGGTGGTGGGCCGATCGGCTGCGAGCTCGCGCAGGCCTTCGCCCGCTTCGGCTGCCGGGTCGCCGTGATCGAGCGCGAGGAGCGGCTCCTGCCCGCCGAGGACCCGGACGCGAGCGAGGCGATCCGCGCCGCGCTCTCGGCCGACGGCGTGGAGCTCGCGCTCGGCGCGGTCCTCGTCGAGGTCGAGCGGACGCCCTCGGGGGTCCGCATGGCAATCGACGAGCCCGCGGGCAGGCGCTCCGTCGAGGCCGACGCGGTCCTCGTCGCCGCGGGACGCTCGCCGAACGTCGCGGGACTCGACCTCGATGCGGCCGGGGTCAAGCTCGACGACCGGGGACGGATGCGCGTCGACGACCGGCTCCGCACGACGAACCGGCGCATCTACGCGGCCGGAGACGTGGTCGGGGGGAGGCAGTTCACCCACCTGTCCGACGCGCACGCCCGGATCGTCCTCCGGAACGCGCTCTTCTTCGGCAGGGCGAAGGCGAGCGCGCTCACGGTGCCCGAGTGCACGTTCACGGACCCCGAGGTTGCCCGGGTCGGCCCCACGCTCGCGAGCGCGGCCGCGGCGGGTCTTCGCGTGCGCGCATTCGAGCACCCCTTCGACGCCGTCGATCGCGCGCGGCTCGAGGGCGAGGAGCAAGGATTCGCGAGGGTTCTCGTCGGGGAGGGAAGCGACGCCATCCTCGGGGCCACGATCGTCGGGCGCCACGCCGGCGAGCTGATCGCCCTGGTCGCGCTCGCGATCGAGTCCGACGCCGGCCTCGCCGACCTCGCGGGGATCGTCTGGCCCTACCCGACCCGCGCACAGGTGCTAGGCGTGCTCGCCGACCAGTACCAGCGCTCGCGGCTCGGCCCGCGTTCGCGCGGGATCCTCGCGCGCTGGATGGCGTGGCGGCGCCGCTGACCGGCATGCGCGCCGACGGTCATCCGCGACCCGCTCGCCGCCCGCCCGGCCCCCGCGGCCAGCTGCTCCTCGGCAACCTCCGCGAATTCGCCGCCGACACGCTCGGATTCGCCACCCGTTTGGCGCGCGAGCACGGGGGCGTCGCCCGCTTCCGGCTCGTCAACCGCGACGCGTGGCTCCTCAGCGCTCCCGAGGCGGTCCATCGGGTCCTCGTCGAGAACCAGCGGAACTACGTCAAGCATACGTTCTTCTGGCGCAAGGTCGACGGGATCTTCGGCAAGGGGCTCCTCACCAACGAGGGCGAGGACTGGCGCAGTCAGCGGCGGCTCGTCCAGCCCGCCTTCCACCACGACCGGATCGCGGAGTACGCGCGCGTGATGGCCGATTACGCCATCGACCGCGTCGCCGGCTGGAAGGACGGGGAAGAGCGCGACCTCCGCCACGAGATGACCTCGATCACCTTCCGCATCGTCTCGAAGACCCTGTTCGACAGCGAGGTCGCGGGGGACGTCGCCGAGATCGGTGCCGCCTTCGACACCGGCATCGAGGAGATCGCGCGAAGGATCCGCCGGCCCGTGCTCCTGCCCGACTGGGTGCCCACGAAGGGGAACCGGCGCTATCGCCGGGCGGTCGACCGCATGGACCGTCTCGTGTACCGGATCATCGCCGAGCACAGGGACGAGCGCGATCGCGGCGACCTGCTGTCGGCGCTCATGCAGGCCAGGGACGAGGAGGGCCGTCCGATGAGCGAGAAGCAGCTCCGCGACGAGACGATCACGATGCTCCTCGCTGGCCACGAGACCACCGCGCTCGCGCTGACCTGGACGTGGTACCTGGTCTCGCAGCATCGCGAGGTGGCGGAGCGGCTGGAGGCCGAGGCGGATGCTCTGGGAAGCGGACGGCCCGAGATCGAGGACCTGCCGCAACTGCCGTTCACCGAGCGCGTCGTCAAGGAGTCGATGCGCCTGTATCCGCCCGCGTACTCGTTCGGGCGGGAAGCCCTCGAGGACGACGAGATCCTCGACTGGCCGGTGGCCGCCGGCACGACGCTCTTCGTCTTCCCGTGGGTGCTCCACCGGGACGCTCGCTTCTATCCAGACCCGCTCGCGTTCGACCCCGACCGCTGGACGGCCGACTTCGAGCGGATCCTCCCGCGCCTCGCCTATCTCCCGTTCGGGGCAGGCCCGCGGATGTGCATCGGTCGCGAGTTCGCGCGCATGGAGCTCGTCCTGATCGTGGCCGCGATCGCGCAGCGGTTCCGGATCGATTGGGGTCCCGAACCGCCCATTCCCATGGCCAGCATCACGCTGCGCCCGACAGGCGGCCTCCGCGCGGTCGTGCGCCAGCGCCGGAAATAGGTTCTCCAGCGACGTCCGTACTCGCATGCCCTCTGCTTTCCGCGTCGGGTCCGCGAGCGCTCGGAAGACCGCGTCCATGCGGGACTATATGTGACGCGCGGCTTCCGATGACGCGCTTCGGCGTCATGAAGCACCTGAAGGTCCTCGAGGAAGCGGGCCTCGTCGTCACGAAAGGCGAGGGCGGGAGAACTGGACGCCGGGTCCCGGTCGCTGATGTACCTGGACCAGCCGGAGGAGGGAGCCTGACGGCCTTTCAGCGGACGCGCACGGCCACCCGTGTGAAGGTCTCCGGCTCGTCCTTGCCGAACGCGAGAACGAGCTCGCCGGGCGCGTCGGGAGTGAACGCGAAGTCGTAGATCTCGCCGGGCATCGTGCCAAGCCGCGCGGGCCTGATCGTCGCCAGGGATGGAGGCAGATCCGCGCCGTCCTTGGCGACGGCCCGCCATTCCACCGGCTCCTCTCCCTTCAGAAGCTCCACGCGTATCCCCGACTCGGTCAGAATGTTGATCAAGCGGAAGCGGTAGGTCTCGCCCACCCGAAGCTCCAGCGGCGCCGGTTGGACGCGCCCGTTGAGAAGGGTCGGTCGGTTCGGGTCCAGGAAGCCGTGCACGGGCCCACCATCGCTGAACACGAGCACCCGGTCGGTCTCGGGATCGAACGTCGCGCCGGGCTCGAGCACCACGATCGGGCCGTAGAGCCCGGAGCTCGTCTGCTGCATCTCGTTGAAGTGCGAGTGATACATGAACGTGCCGGCCCGGGGCGGCATGAAGTAGACGGTGAGGGAGTCGCCTGGGGGGATCGAGGGCAGGAGACGCTCCCCCTCGCCGCTCCAGCCGGGCACGCCGTCGGGGTAGCTCTCGAGCTCGATGCCGTGCCAGTGGACGGCGGCGGGCTCCTCGGACTGGTTGACGATCGTGACCGCGACGCGCTTGCCCCGCTCCAGCAGGAGCAGCGGCGCCGGAACCGGC
>DASSBK010000228.1:0-8943 GCA_035698825.1 Gemmatimonadota bacterium | reverse complement strand
GACCAGGCTGTCCGCCTCGCCCGCGTAGAGCCATGTCGTGTACTGGCGCGCGAGCGCGAGCGAGTCGACCGGCGCCTGGGCGCGGGCGGCGCCCGGCGCGAGAGACGCCGCGCAGAACGCAAGGATTGCATGCCAGGCCTTCATGATGTCCTCCTCCGATGGATGGTGGGAACCCGGGCGCCACGGCGATCCGGGGCCGATTCTCTGCGGTGGATACGGTGGAACCGGGCGCGCCGTTAACATCGGCGAGCCGTCAGCATCCGCGGGGCTGTACCATCGGGCTCGGCGTGGTCTTTCCGGGGTGTGGCCGTGAGGAAAGGTGTTGCGGGGACCGGCAGCTGATCTCTGACCGGCTCTAGTCTCTGACCGGCTCTAGTCTCTGACCGCCGTCCACTCGCCGATCAGGTTGACGACACCGACGTCCGAGAGGGATGACTGCGTGAGGTCCAACCGCGTGGCGACCGTCCCGCCCATGGAATCTTGGATAATCGAGCCGGTGTGGATGAAGTCCGGGGCCTCGAAATCGAACGCCACCACGCCCTCGTCGACTTCGCCGTTTACGACGGAGGCGCCTTCCGTGAACAACAGCGTGGCGGTCCTGTCGTCGCTCCGGCACTCCATCGTGAAGGCGAACGCCGACCCGTCGAAGCGAGAGTCGAGCCGGATCGAGCCCGGGGCGCGAACCAGGGTGAGCACGACGTCGGACGTCGTGCACGTGACATCCGGGCCGGTGAGCTCCGTGGCCTGGTAAACCCAGCGCCCGGCCACGTTCGAGGGGTCATTGGTGATGACGTCGTCGTCGCAGGATGGGAGCCCCAGGAAGGATATCGCCAGGAGGGTAATCCATCCGCCTCGAAATCTGCGAACCGAACCCGAAGAATGGGCCGAAAGCGTGTTCATGCCCCCTCGCGATCGCGCAAGTTCGTTCCTCTCCAGCGGTTTCACGTGTCTCCCTGGACCGTGCACGCGGTCGCTGTCGGTGTTTTTTTCGTCGGCGAGGTGCGTCGGCCGTCGCCGTTCGTTCGGGGGGAGTATCGTTCGCTGCAAGCCGGATGCCACGGAGACCCCCGCTCGAGTGCCGCGCTTACACCCGTTTGCCAGTCAGAAGGCGATAGACGATCACGATCAGCGCCACGACGAGGAGCAGATGGATCAGTCCACCGGCGACCTCAAAGGCCAGTCCCAAGGCCCACAGAATCAGGATCACGACCACAAGCATCCACAGCATCTTCCACCTCCAATCAGGTGTTCTTTCCCAGTATACCCCTTCGCAGAAACTCTGCAGGGCTCGATCGTTGTGTTGAAATCACAGCTTTCGTCGGAAGGAAGAGCCCGGAATTGTTAACGGTGACCGCCGATGCGCGCTGGCAACGAGGCTGGTTGGGCCCCCGGGATTCGAACCCGGATTCTCGGCTCCAAAGGCCGATGTTCTGCCGTTGAACTAGGGCCCAGTCGAAGAAAGTCTAGCCATCGCGACGGGTTCCTTCCAGACGCTTCTCGAAGTTCCGCTGTCGCTTCGTGACGGTGAATCCCACCCGCTCGTAGAAGCGGCGCGCGCGGTTCCGCTTCACGTTGCTGCGAACTCGCATGAGTCCATACCCCTGGGTCACGGCCCACGCCTCGGCCTCGGCGACGAGGCGCGCGCCGACCCCCCTGCCGCGGGATCTCCCGTCCACCACGAGCCCGGCAATCTCCGCGGACGGATCGGATTCGAGCGTGACGCTCGGCGCGACGTGGATCCAGCCGACCATCTCGCCACCATCCTCCGCGACCAGCACGCGGTGGTCCGGCCGGCCGAGGACCGCTGCCGCACGCCGCCCGGCCTCCGCCTCCGTCGTCGGATACCCCAGCTGAGTGGCGAGCCGCGCAAGCGACGCGGCATCGGAGACGCGCGCGTCGCGGATCACGAAGCCCGCGGGACGGCCCACGTGCGCGACCCTGCTCACTTGCTGGCAGCGACCTCGCGAGCCCGCATCTCCGCGTCGAGGCGAGCGCCGAGCTCGGCGGCCACGTCCAGCAACCGCTCGACCTCGGCCGCCTCGGTGCGGAAGTTCACGATGCAGGCGCGGAGCACGAAGCGGCCGCCCAGGACCGCGTTCGACGGGAACACCCGGCCGTCCATCTGGATCTCGCTCATGAGCCGCTCGTTCAGCCGGTCGAGATACGCATCGCGGTCGGAGGTCCCCGCCGGCGCTCGATCGCCGCGCAGATGCTCCGGCACGTAGCGGAAGCAGGCGATCGACAGCGGCGGCTCGGGGGCCATCGGCTCGAACTCGGTTCGCTCGATCACGCGCCGGTGGAGATATCGGGCGAGCTCCACGTCGTGCTCGATCCTGCGGCAATACGCGCTCCAGCCGTGGGCCAGGAGCGAGACCCACACCTTGAGCGCGGAGAACCCGCGCGAGAACTGCGGTCCGTACTCCAGCAGGTCCGTGCCGCGGCCGGTCAGCTCCTTGTCCTCGTGGACGTAGCTCGGATGGACCTCGAACGCCTGTGACAACCGTGCCGTGTCGCGCACGACCACCGCGCCGGCGGCCGGCGGGATGTAGAGCCACTTGTGGGGATCGAAGGCGATGGAGTCCGCGCGCTCGATCCCCCGGAACGCGGGCCGGAGCGCCGGCACGAGCGCGGCGATCCCCCCGTAAGCGGCGTCCACGTGGAGCCAGAGCCCCTGCTCCTCGCAGACGTCGGCGATCTCCTCGAGCGGATCGATCGCCCCCGTCGCCACGGTTCCCGCCGTGGCCACGACGATGATCGGCCGCGTGCCGGCCGCGCGGTCTTCTTCGATCGCCTTCCGCAGCAGGTCGATGCGCATCCGAAACTCCGCGTCCACGGGGACCTTGCGGACCGCGCGCTTGCCCAACCCCATCATGTCGGCGGCGCGCTCGTTGACGACGTGGGCTTCGTCGGATGCATAGATCGCCAGCGGCGGCCCCGCAGCCACGCCCTGCTCGCGCGAGTCCCACCCTGCCATCGTGTCACGCGCGGCCTTCAGTCCCACGAAGGCGGCCATCGCGCCGCCCGACGTCATCAGACCGCCGGATCCGGCGGGCATGCCGAAGGACTCCGCGAACCAGCGCAGGAGATGAAGCTCGATCTCGGTGGCAGCCGGCGAGAGCCGCCACCCGCCAAGGTTCTGGTCGAGCCCGGCCGCGAGGAGCTCCGCGGGCGCGGACGGCACGGACCCCGAGCCGATGATGTAGGCCATGAACCCGGGGTGGCCGGGGTACATCGATCGCTCAAGCGCCATGTCCCGGAGGTACGCTATCAGCTCGTCGATCGGCATCGGCTCGTCGGGGACCGGGATGGCGACAGCCTCCCGGACCTCCTCCACCCTCTGGGTGCGCGACACCGGAAGCGCTCGCAGCCGGGCCAGGAGCTCCGTCCACACGCCGAGGACGCCCTCCCCGAGCTCCCGTGCCCGCTCCGCCGACCAGTCCAGGTCCGGGACCGGACCGGGGACCGGGGCGGATGGTTCGTCTGACGGAGATACTCGGGGCTTCGTCACGAATTCTCGAGGGAAGTGTTCATCGGCTACTCAAGGTCATCGGGCGCTCAAGGTCGGTGCTCCACCGGGGATCGTCGAGCTTCAGCTCGCCGGCACGACCTCCACGGGGTCTCCCCTGCGGATCGTCCCCGTCCCACGGTGGTTAGCGTTCTGGCCGAACATCACCTCGTTCTCCTCGCGCCGGAAGGTGGCAAGCGTCTTCAGCGGCTCGACGCCGCGCGCGCCGGTCTCCTGATCCGTCGTCGTAGTCGCGCATCTCGCGCACGGGCCCGCTGCGTCGAGCTCGATCTCCCCGATCCGGATCACCCTCCAGCCGTCCTCGGCGAACGCCTCGACCCCTTCGACGACGATGTTGGGCCGGAAGCGGTTCATCGGAAGCGGGTCCGCGAGGCGCGCGTTCAGCGCGGCGAGGGACTCGCGCGACACGACGAGGAACGAGTACGCGTCGGCGAACGAGATCCGCGGCGACGAACCAGCCGGATCCCGCTTGGGCGCCCGGATCGTGGAATCCGGCATCCAGACGAGCCGCGCCGGGCGGCCGAGGACCGACCTCAGCCAGGCGTCCGCCTCGTCGCCCACCGGCCGCGCGTCGACGGTGTCCCGCCACACGGTCACCCGTACGTCCGGCGACTCCGGGAAGGCGTCGACCGCCAGGGACTCCCAACCCTCGGAGCGCAGCAACAGCTGTCCGTCGGCCACTGCCGCCCGGATCGTCGCCAGGAGGGGGACGGTCCGCTGGCTCAGGAAGCGCCCCGTCTCGTCGACGACCATCCAGCGACGGTCGTTCCGGAAGCCGAACGCGTCCACCCCCGCGCTGGGGACCGCGATGCCTCCGCACGACTTGACCGGATAGACGAAGAGGTCGGCGACGCGGATGCCGGCTGCCGTCATCGTGGGACGCGCTCGTACCGCGAGACCATCACCGGCGCATGCGCGCGCGCCGGACACGCCGCTCCGGGCGGGCGCCGTGCGAGACCAGCTCGAAGGGCCAGTGACGCGCGCCCGGCAACCCGGCAAGCGCCGAGGCTACCCGCTCGAGGTCGCCCTCGCGGTCGGACTCCCTCGCGTACAGCGCGAACGAGGCGCTTCCGCTCCCGCTCATCCGCACCGAACGCGCCGGGCCCGCCGCGAGCACCTCGAAGGCGCGGCCGGCCTCTGGACAATGGGCCGACACGACCGGCTCGAAGTCGTTGCCGCGACCCGCCCCTCCCGGAGGCGGCAGCGAACGTCCCTCCGGGGGGGAGGCTTCGTCCAGCCACTCGTACGCCCGCCGGGTCGACACGCCCACTCCCGGCCAGACGAGGATCCCACACCGCTCCGCCGGTGGCTCGGCCGGCTTCAGCCGGTCGCCGGCGCCCCGCGCGCGCTGCGTCCCGCCTTCGAGGAAGAACGGCACGTCGGCGCCGAGCTCCGCCGCGAGGTCGCCCAGCGTGTGCTCCGGATCGGGAACGGCGAACCGGTGCCCCAGCGCCAGCAGGACCGCGGCGGCGTCGGACGAGCCGCCACCCAGCCCGGCGCCCGCGGGGATCCGTTTCTCGATCGCGATCGAGACGCGCAGGTCGTGACCGGTGCGCGCGGCGATCAGGAGGGCTGCGCGAGCTGCGAGGTTTTCCTCGCCGGCAGGCACGCCGTCAGCGTACTCGCCCTCCACCGTGCATGCGACCTGCACGCCCGCCGGGGCGCGCGCGATCTCGATTCTGTCGGCGAGATCGATCGCCTGAAAGCCCGTGTCGAGCTCATGGAGGCCGTCGTCCCGGAGCCCGCCGATCGCCAGCCAGAGATTGATCTTGGCCGGCGCCAGCCATACCTCTCGGGCGCTCACCCCCGCCGCATCGGCGGGCTCAGCTGCGCTCATCGCCTTCCAGCAGCGGCTCGATTTCCGTCTCGAACTCCTCGGCCATCTCGCGTTCCAGCTCCTCCTCGGAGCGCTCGAGCTCCTTCCACGACAATCCTTCGCGCAGGAAACAGACCAGTCCGACGAGCGTGACGGACACGTAGTTGACGGCATGGAACCCCAGCGAGTACGTGAACGCGATCGTCCGGTCCACCTCGAACGCCTCCAGGCTCTGCACGACGAACGCCTGGAACGTCCCCACGAATCCGGGAGAGGACGGCGCTGCCACGCCCAGCGCCGTGATCGAGTTCGTGAACAGCGCGCCCTCGAACCCGGCCTGGCCCGCCAGGCCGAAGGCCGCCATCCCGATGAAGAACAGCAGGGCCACGAGGACCCACTGCGCGAATGCCAGCACCGCGCTGATCGCCACCAGCCCCGGACGCCTCAGCAGCTGGAACCCCTCGACGAACGTGGCCAGCGCGCCCTCGATCGCCTCTTCGAACCGTCCGCCGAAGATCCGCCGGAAAATCCAGTGCGCCGTCCCGATGACCTTGCGCGGCCACGCGACGAGCACGGCCTGGAACGCGGCGAAGCCGACGAAGATCCAGAAGGCGACGACCGCGGTGGTGTTGGCCCAATGCGGCAGGTCCACCACCCACCGCAGGGCGTAGAGGATCCCCACCAGCGCGAAGCCGTCGAACATCCGCTCGAGGAACAGGCTGCCGAAGGCGGTCGCCGTGGCGACCGGCTCGCGCCTGGCCAGCGCATAGGCGCGCACGAACTCGCCGATCCGGGCGGGGAGCACGTTGTTTGCCATGAGCCCCACCGCGGTCGCGCTCGCGCAGCTGCAGACCGGAACCCGGGCGACCGGGCCGAGCAGGATCCTCCAGCGGACCGCGCGCACACCGACGTTGATCACGGGCGCCAGGACGAAGACCAGCGCGAGCAGGATCCAGTTTGCGGCCCGCAGCGCGGGCCAGACCAGGCTCCACTCCACCCCGCGCATCGCCCACCAGATCGCGAGCGCCGAGACGAGGATCCCGACCCACGTCTTCCACCGGCTCACCAGACTAGCAATCCGGAAGAAGCGCCGTACGTATCACCGCGGACGGCTCAAATGGCTCAGACGCAAGGCGCGCGACGAGAGGATTCCGAGGCGAAGCACAAGCTACGCCGCGGGAAGACACGAGGAGCGGAACAAAGCAGATGAGCCATTTTCAGCCGTCCGCTACAAAAGATGTGTTTCGTTTATTACCAGCTTGTAGATCGCTCCCAGCCTCTCCGCCGCGCGGTTGGAGAGGATCATCCGAGGCAGGAAGATCTCGAAGTACTCCATGACCGGCGAGATCGAGGTGTCGATCCGCAGCGCGAGCGTGATCACGGGCTTCGCGTCGACGGAGTCCTCGTTCTGGGAATCGGCGATCACGACCGTGGCCGTGTCCCCACCGCCCTGCGCGCGCGCAATGGCGTTCGCCCCGCCGTTTCCGCCTTCCCGCTCGCCTTCCATCTTCTTGGCGCTGTGCGGGCCGACGACGCCCAGCGAGGAGCGCGACACGGCGAAGTTCACGCGATCGTGAATGTCGAGCCGGATCATCTCCTTGTCCCGCACGCGCGAGCGATGGACGTCCGACTTGTCGGCGAGGATCACCGCGGCCGCGATGTCGCTGACAGGCGCCCCGTCGGTCTCGTGGTGATGCCCGATGGCGGTCACGACTTCGATGACCTCCTCGATCGGCATCCCCATGTTCCGCAGGATCTCGTGCGCCAGGATGGCTCCGCTCTGCGCGTGGTGGTCGCGGTTGACGACGTTGCCGATGTCGTGGATGTAGGCGGCGATCCCGGCCAGTTCGCACTTTCTCGGCGGACGATCCATCGCCTCGAGCAGGGACCGGGCGCGCTTGGACACGACGCCCGCATGCCGGCGGCCGTGCTCGGTGTACCCCATGGCGCCCATCACCTCGTCGGCGCGGTCCAGGTACTTCCGCACCTCCGGGTCGCTCTGAATGTCCGAAAGCGAGATCACGATGGTTCCCTTCCGTCCTTCCGTCGTTCGTCGACGAGGAGCCGTTCGACCTCCCGGTGTCCGGGGCCCCGCACTCCGGCGGGAACGAGGTCGAGCAGGAACGTGCCCAGCGCGCGGTACAGGGCGAGCAATCGGGGACGATCCGCGAGGGCGTCGAGCTGGGAGCGAACCGTGCGCGCGTCCCCGCGCGCCACCGGCCCGGTGTGCGCGTGGGCAGGGGTCGCGAACCGCAGGTTCTCCTCGGTGCGGGCCGTCAGCGGCCGGAGGAGCGCGAGGGCGTCCCCCTCGTCCAGCCCTGCTTCTTGCAAGAGCCGGACCGCCGCGGCATCCAGCGCCATGCGGCCGTTGGAGGCCAGGACCAGCGCGGTATGGTAGCGGGCCTTGTTCTCCGCCGCCACGGCCACCCGCGCCACGCCGAGGCGATCCGCCAGGTGCTCGAGCAACTCCACCGCGCGGGGCTCCCCCTCGATGGCGACGACGGCACCGGCCAGGGCCTCGGCATCCCCGTCGGCCCCGCGGAACGTCATCGCCGGATGAAAGGATCCGCAGGCGACGCCCAGATCCGCGAGGGGGGCGAGGAGCGCTCCGGGGATCGCCCCGGCGCAGTGCGCCGCGACCGACGGCCGGGGCCCCGGCGCCCGCGCGAGCCGCTGGGCCACGTCGGCGATCGCGTCGTCGGGAACGGCGACCAGCCACAGGTCGGCGGCGACGGCCGGAGGCTGGGGCGAGATCGTCAACGGGATCCCGGGGAGGAGCGCCCGGCGCTCCGGACGCAGCTCGCGCGGGTTCCAGGCGCCCGTCAGTGGGACGCCGCGCATCCGCGCGAGGTTCAGGATCGCCAGGCCGACCCTTCCCGCTCCGTACACCTGGATCGCCGGGGATGCGTCGCTCACGACGCTACCCGCACGACTACCCCCTCCTGGCGAAGGCGCTCGACGACGTCCGGCCGCGCCCGCATGTCGACGAGCACCGCATCGTCCGTGTACTCGCGGCCCAGCACCTCGCCGACCTCGTAGAGGCGCGCGAGCGACCGGCTGGCGGAGAGCGGCAGCGTCACGCGAACGCTGAGCTCCTCGGCGCGCAGGTACCCCGACAGCGCTTCCTCCAGCGCCACGAGCCCCCGCGGGTCGACCGCCGACGCCATCACCGCGTCGGGGTGCTCGGCCAGGACGCGCGCCCGCACTCCGGCGCGCTCGGCTGCGGGGACGCGGTCGAACTTGTTGAACACGGGAAGCGTCGGCGTGCCGGCGATCCCCAGCTCCTCGAGCACGTCGCGGACGACCCGCGTCTGCGCCTCGTGATCGGGCTCGGAGACGTCGATGACGTGCATCAGGAGGTCCGCGTGCACGACCTCCTCGAGCGTGGCGCGGAACGAGGCCACGAGGTGGTGCGGCAGGTTTCGGATGAACCCGACTGTGTCCGTGAGGAGCATCTCCTCGCCTTCCGGGAGTCGGATCCGGCGCGTGGTGGCGTCCAGCGTGGCGAAGAGCCGGTCCTCGGCGTGCAGCCGCTCGCCCGAGAGCCGGTTCATGATCGTCGACTTCCCGACGTTGGTGTAGCCGACCAGCGCGACGTTCC
>DASSBK010000227.1:0-19697 GCA_035698825.1 Gemmatimonadota bacterium | reverse complement strand
CGGCGCCTACAATCCGATCACGACGGTGGCGGACAATCTGTACCTGCTCGAGCAGACCGCAGATGGCTGGCGTCTCGTGACGCGGCGTCTGATCGAGCAGGTAGACGTGGGGGCCGAGAGCGTCCCGGCGATCGGGGATCTCGACGCCGACGGGGATCTCGACATCCTTCTGGCCAACAAGATCGACCCCGCGAACAACCGCACCGCCGTGATCTACCGGTTCGAGAACGTCGGGACCGAAGCGAGTCCCGCGTTCCGCGCGACCGGCCCGCTCGCCGAGGTGACGGGCGACTTCCATTACGCGCCGACGCTGGCCGACGTGGACGCCGACGGCGACCTCGATCTCCTGGTGGGAACCTGGAACAAGGGCGTGTTCCTGTATCGCAACGAGGGCACCGCCGGAAGCCCGCGATTCGCGCGCATCGAGGAGCCCCTCGTCGACCTGACCCGGGGGAGCCACGCCAGTCCCGCGCTCGGCGACCTGGACGGCGACGGCGACCTGGATCTCGTCGCGGGGGAATCGTCGGGCGAGGTCAATGTCTGGGAGAACGGCGGCACGGCGACCGCGCCCTCGTTCTCGCTCGTCACCGACACGCTGATGGCCATCGACGTCGGTCGGCGCAGCGCTCCGGCGCTGGCGGACCTGAACGGCGACGGGCGCGTGGATCTGATCGTGGGGTCCGAGAGCGGAGAGACGCGCGTCCTGTGGGGGACCGGCGCGCTCGACCGCTTCGACGACGCGGGGACGATCGCGCTGCCGGGCATCTCCACTCCCGCGTTCGCGGACGTCGACGGCGATGGGGACCTCGACCTCCTGACCGGGGAGATCGCGGGGGGACTGCGCTGGTACGAGAACGCGGGAACGAGTACGCCGTAGTATATTGCGGCGGCTCATGACCAGGCCCGCCCCTCCGCCGCGGTTCCTCGCCGTCCTGTGGACGCTCGCCGCCGTCCTCCTGGTGGCCGGCTGGCTCTCGACCCGCGGCGACCCCGCCGCGGCATCCGCGCAGGACACGATCCCCTCGGCCGACTCGATCGCGCGCGGGACCGCGACGGTGGATACGGCTCCGGCCATCGCGCCGGCCGTCCCGGCGGCCTCGCAGGCGGGGGCGCGCGTGGCCCAGGCGCGGACGGACCTCGACACACCGATGACGGAGCGGCTGATCTCGATCCTGGGGATCGGCGTGATGGTGCTGCTGGCGTGGGTCATGTCCGTCGATCGCCGGGCGTTTCCCACGCGCATCGTCCTCTGGGGGACGGCTCTCCAGCTCGTGTTCGCGCTCATCATTCTCAGAACCGCGCCCGGCGAGCAGTTCTTCGCGATCGTCAACGATGCCTTCATCGAGCTCCTCAACTACACCGTCGCCGGAGCGCGCTTCATCTTCGGCAATCTCGTCGACAACAACATTCCCGTGGGGATGCCGGTCGGAGAGCCCGTCGCGCTGGCGCCGATCGAGGCGGCCGATCCGCCCAGCTACGCAGCGGCAGGCTCCTACTTCGCGTTCACCGTCCTGCCGACGATCATCTTCTTCTCGTCGCTCATGACGCTCCTCTACCACCTGAAGATCATGCAAGGGGTGGTCAAGGGGATGGCGTGGGTCATGCAGCGCACCATGAAGACCTCGGGGGCGGAGACGCTCTCCACGACGGGGAACATCTTCCTCGGCCAGACCGAGGCGCCGCTCATGGTGAAGCCGTTCGTGCAGAACATGACGATGAGCGAGCTCCACTGCATCATGGTCGGCGGGTTCGCCACCGTGGCCGGCGGAGTGATGGCGGCCTATGTGGGGATGCTCGTCTCGTACTTTCCGGACATCGCCGGCCACCTGATGGCGGCCAGCGTGATGGCCGCCCCGGCGACGATCCTGATCTCCAAGGTGATGTATCCGGAGGACGGCGAGCCCGAGACGATGGGCACGCTCAAGGTCGACGTGCCCTCCCCGGACGTGAACGCGATCGATGCCGCCGCGCGCGGAGCGAGCGAGGGGCTGTCGCTGGCCCTGAACGTGGGCGCCATGCTGCTCGCCTTCATCGCGCTCGTCGCTCTCTTCAATGGCCTGCTCGGCTGGGCCGGCGGCCTGGTGGGGCTCGAGAACCTCTCGCTCGAGATGATCCTCGGCTGGGTGCTGGCGCCGCTGGCGTGGGTCATGGGCGTTCCCTGGCACGACGCGGTGGAGGTCGGGTCCCTGCTGGGGATCAAGACCGTCCTCAACGAGTTCGTCGCGTATCTGCAGCTGGCGACGAGCCTCCAGGTGGGGGACACGCTCGATCCGCGGTCGGTGGTGATCGCCAGCTACGCGCTCTGCGGCTTCGCGAACTTCAGCTCGATCGCGATCCAGATCGGCGGGATCGGCGGCATGGCGCCGGCACGCCGCAGCGATCTGTCGCGGATCGGCATGCGGGCCATGATCGCGGGCACGCTGGCCTCGTTCATGACCGCCACGGTCGCCGGGGCGATCCTCTGACGGTGGCCTCCGCACGCGGAGGCCCGGCCATCACGGAAGTGCTCGCCTCCGCACTCGAGCGACTGGAGGAGGCGGGCGCCGGCAGGATCGAGGTCGCGATGATCCTCGGCTCCGGCCTCTCGGTGCTCGCCGACCATCTCGAGGATCCCGTCAAGGTCCCGTATGCGCGGATTTCGGGATTCCCGCGATCCACGGTGCCCGGACACGCCGGAAACTTCGTCGTGGGCTCCCTCGAGGGACGCCGCGTGGGGATGGCCCAGGGCCGGTTCCACTACTACGAGGGGTACGCCGCGGGCGAAGTCGTGCTGCCGGTGCGGGTCCTGCGCGAGCTCGGCGCGGGCGCGCTCCTCGTCACCAACGCCGCGGGGTCGCTCGACCGGCGCAGGCCGCCGGGAACCTTGATGGCGATCCGCGACCAGATCAACCTGCAGTTCGCCAACCCGCTGGCCGGCTCGCACCAGACGGGCCGCGCCGCGCGCATGATGGTCGAGCACACCGAGACGTACGACCCCCGCCTCCTCGGGCTCCTCCACCAGACCGCGCTCGCCGAGCGGATTCGACTGCGGGAGGGCGTGTACGCGGGCCTCTCGGGACCAAACTACGAGACGCCGGCCGAGATCCGGTTCCTCCAGCGGATCGGGGCCGACGCCGTCGGGATGTCGACGGTGGGCGAAGCGGTCGCGGCCGCCGCGCTCGAGCTACCGCTGGCAGGCGTCTCGCTCCTCACCAACTTCGCGGCGGGCTTGAGCCGCCGGAAGCTCCATCACGACGAGGTGACCGAGGTGGCGGAGCGGACCCGTCACCGGCTGGAGCGGCTGATCCGCGGTTTCCTGCGCCGGCTGGGAGGGGGAGAATGAACACTTCGAGCCCCTGCGGCGTACAAGGAACGGTATGAACGGAACCCTCCTCTTCCGGAAGCGACTCGCGCGTCCGATCGCCACCGGGCTCTCGGTCGTCCTGCTCGCCCTCTCGGCCGCAGCCGGGTTCCATCAGGGGGATCACGATGACCTCGGCTGGGTCCCCGAGAAATTCCACAAGCACGACTTCCGATGGGCCGAGGAGGCCGACGGGGCGAAGGCGCCCCTGATCGATCACTGCCTGGCCTGCCAGGTCGGACGCATGCTCGTCCGACTCGCGCCCCCGGCACCTTCGCTCCCCGACGCACCCGCTCCCGTCTTCGCGGGCGCTGCCCGGCCCGCCGCCGAGGCGCCGACCCGCTCCGACTTCCTCAGCGCTCCGCGCGCTCCCCCGGCGAGCTAGTCGAGGTTCTTCCCGTCCGGGCGGTCCTTCCGCCCGATCACTCGACACGCTCACCCCCGAGGGGGAGATGAACCCATGGAGGACGACGGTCGTCGTCGCCGTGCTCGGCATCGCGACGACGATCGGACCCGCGCGGGCGCAGGAGCCCGTAGCGGCCGACACGACGGCTGTGGCCGACACGATGGCCGTGGCCGACACGATGGCGGCTGCGGCCGCCGATACCACCGAGAGCCTGGAGGAGATCGAGGCCCGGCTCATGGGCGAGCTGGGGGCGGCAGACTCGGCGTCGGCGGCCGCGCCCGTGGCGGAGCCCACCCGGGGCGGAGGCGCCGCGACGCTAAATCCTGACATCTCGCTGATCGCTGACTTCCTCGTGGATCTGAGCCCGGACGAGGCCACGCTCGAGGAAGATGACCGCTACCAGGTCCGCGAGGTCGAGATCGGTGTCCAGGGGGCGGTCGATCCGTACTTCCGCTACGACGCGTTCCTCGGACTCCACGGGGACGGGATCGAGCTCGAGGAGGCCTACGCCACCACGCTCGCGCTCCCCGCCAGCCTGCAGGCCCGGCTGGGGAAGTTCCTGCTCCCCTTCGGCAAGGTGAACCTCACCCACCGCGCTGAGCTGCCGATGTTCGACTACCCGCTGGTCCACCGCGCGTTCTTCGGGGACGAGGGGTTCTCTTCGACCGGCGTGTGGGGATCCTGGATCGGCGCGCCGCTCGGCTTCTTCCAGGAGCTGTCGATCGTCGGCGCGGAGGGGATGGATGCGCACGGCGAAGACGGGGAAACCCACGCCCAGCGCGCGTCCCAGGAAGAGGAGGAGGCCGCCGGAAAGAGCCTCGGGGAGGATCTCGGGGACCGCCTGTGGCTGGCCCACCTCAAGAACTCCTTCGATCTGAGCTCCGCTTCCAATCTCGAGCTCGGCGCCTCGTGGGCGACGGCGATCGTCGAGGAGGAAGAGGCGCGGGCGAGGACGAACGTCTACGGGATCGACGTGACGTGGCGGTGGAAGCCGCCCCAGTTCGCCAAATACCGCTCCGCGATCCTACAGGCCGAGGCGATATGGCGGGACCAGGCGGGCATCGGCGACACCAGGGCCGGCGGCTTCGCATACGCACAGTGGCAACTGTCGCGGCGGTGGTTCGTGGGCGCTCGCGGCGATTGGGTGGAGCCGCCCGAGGAGGAGGGGGTGCTCAGAGGGGGTCAGCTCCTCGTCAAATGGTTCCCCACTGAGTTCAGTCAGCTCCGTCTGGCCTATGAGCGCCAGGATCCCGAAGAGAGTAGCGCGCTCGACCGGCTGATCTTCCAGACCACGTTCGCGCTGGGGCCGCACCGGCCTCACGCGTTCTGATGATGAGAAGGAGAATCGAAATGCTCCGCATACAGAAGATCGCGATCGCCGCGCTGGCGCTGGCGGCTGTCCTCTGGGGACCTGCAGGGCCCACCCCCGCCCGGGCGCAGGAGAAGATCCGGGTCGTGGCAACGCTGCCCGTCCTCGCCGAGCTCGTGAAGGTGGTGGGCGGCGACCGGGTCGAGGTGACCGCCATCGCCACGCCGCTCCAGGACCCGCACTTCGTCGACGCCAAGCCGTCCTACATCCTGGCTGCCGGGCAGGCTCGGCTCTTCGTGACCGCGGGTATGGACCTGGAGGTCGGCTGGGAGCCGCTCGTTCGCGAGGGATCGCGAAATGCGGCCATCCAGATCGGGGGTCCCGGTTACGTCGACGCCTCGGCTCACGTCCAGAAGCTGGGCGTCCCGACGGGGCGGCTGGACCGCTCGCGCGGGGACGTCCATCCCTTCGGAAACCCGCACTACTGGCTCGATCCCCTGAACGCGGTGCCGCTGACCGCCGACATCGCGCTCGCCCTGACGCGGGTCGACCCGGCGAACGCCGGCCTCTACAACGACCGGCGCCGGAACTTCCTCGCCGCACTCGAGGGTCGAATGGCGACTTGGCGGTCGCGCATGGCGCCGCTCCGGGGGCAGCCGGTCGCTTCCTACCACGAGTCGTGGGAGTACTTCGCGCGCCGCTTCGGGATGGAGATCGTCGGCACGCTGGAGCCCAAGCCGGGTATCCCGCCGTCCCCGTCGCACCTGGCTCAGCTCATGGACCGGATGAAGGCACGGGACGTGAAGCTGATCCTCAAGGAGCCGTACTACGAGAACAAGAACCCGGACCTGGTCGCGCGCGAGACCGGGGCGCGCGTGGTCGAACTCCCCAACCAGCCGCAGGCGGGCCAGGATTACCTCGGGTTCATCGATTCGCTCGTTGATCGGGTGGTAGCCGCGGCTGCAGGTGCGGGGGTGGCGCCATGACATCCGTGCCGGGAGGCGCCGCGCTCGTCCGCTTCGACGCCGTCGGGCTCGGCTACGGCGGCGTTCGGATCATCGAGGGCCTGACCTTCAGCGTCGCGAAGGGGGACTTCCTCGGGATCGTCGGCCCGAACGGAGCCGGGAAGTCGACGATCCTCAAGGCGATGCTCGGGATCCTGCGTCCCGCCGCGGGCGCGGTCGTGTACGAGGCCGAGGTCCACCGGGACCTGCGCTTCGGCTACGTACCCCAGCGCCACACCCTCGACCACATCTACCCGCTCAGCGTGCACGCCATCGTCCGGATGGCGCGCTACGCGCGCGCCGGGCTCGTGAGGCGGCCGGGGCCCGACGACGATCGCGCGGTGACGCAAGCACTCGAGTCGATCGACATCGTCGACCTCGCAGAGCGCCGCTTCGGGGAGCTATCCGGAGGGCAGCGGCAGCGCGCGCTGATCGCACGCGCGCTCGCCTCCGGGGCCAACTTCCTCGTTCTCGACGAGCCGACCGACGGGATGGACCTCAAGAGCACGCACGGAATCCTCGGCCTCATGCGACGGCTGAACCGCGACGAAGGACTGACGGTGGTATTCGTCAGCCACCAGCTCAACGAGGTTGCGAACTACGTCGACCGCCTGCTCGTCATCGACGAGGGCCGCTACGACTTCGGACCGGTCGAGGAGGTCCTCACCGCGGACCACCTGCGGCGGATCTATCAGGTGCCGGTGGTCGTGGATAGGGTGGCGGGCGCTTCGGTCGTGGTGGTTCCCCGATGACCGCGATGCTCGAGTACGAATTCATCCGCACGGCGCTCCTGGGAACGACCGCGATCGGAGTCGTGTGCGCGTACCTCGGCGTGTACGTAGTGCTCAGGCGAATTGTCTTCGTCGGCGCGACGATGGCCCAGGTCTCCTCCGCGGGGATCGCGCTGGGCATCCTGACGGGCTGGAGCCCGAACGTGTGGTCCGTGGGCCTGACGTTCCTTGCCGTTCTGTTCTTCGCACACCCGTCGTTCGGAAAGCGCTGGCCGCAGGATGCGACCCTGGGCGTCCTGTTCACGGTGTCGGGCGCCGCGGCCGTCCTCCTCGTCGCGCACACGGCGCGCGGGAACGAAGAGGTAGTGCACCTCGTGCAGGGGAATCTCCTCGCGATGACGGGGACCGAGGCGCGCTGGCTGGCCATGGCGTTCGCCACGATCCTCGCGATCCATCTGGTCTTCTTCAAGGAGTTCCTGTTCCTGTCGTTCGACCCCACGATGGCGGCGACCCAGGGATACCGGGCGGGACGCTGGAATCTGGCGTTCTACCTGCTCCTCGGCGTGGGGATCGCGCTGGCGATCAAGGCGATCGGGATCCTCCTGATGTTCGCCTTCCTCGTGATCCCGGCCGCGATGGGTCTCGTTTCCACCCGACGTCTCGGTTCCGCCATCGGCGTCGCGATGGTGTCCGCGGCGGTAGCCGTGTTCCTCGGGATCTGGCTCTCGTTCCGCTACGACTTCCCGTCGGCGCCGATGATCATCGCGGTCCTTGGCGGGCTGCTCGTACTGGGCGCGGCCGGACGCGGGCTCCGCGGTCCGCGTCCTGGCTGACTCTAGCGGTTCGATCGCCGATCATTGTGGAACCGTCGTCTGTCCGCTATCGTTCGGCCGGCTGCCGCCCGACGTGTCGTCACCGTGCTCCGCCGGGCCCTTCGTGAACCTCTTCGGTGCCGGGTCGCCTCATCGCCTCGACGCCCCTGAGCCCCTCCTTCCTGACGGTCCGGCCCGCCGACGGCGCCGGGCCTCCCATCCGCATCTTCTTCTTCGGCGGCGCCCGTACCGTGACGGGGTCCATGTACGTGCTCGAAGTCGCGGGGCGCCGGATCCTGCTCGAGTGCGGGCTCTTCCAGGGCCGCCGCCGCGAGTCCGAGGAGCGGAACCGCTACTTCCCGTTCGATCCCCGCGGCATCGAGGCGATGGTCCTCTCTCACGCGCACATCGACCACTCGGGGAACATCCCCTCGCTGGTCGCGCAGGGGTTCCGCGGGCCGATCTTCGCCACCCACGCGACCCGCGACCTGTGCGCGATCATGCTCCGGGACTCGGGCCGGATCCACGAGCGCGACGCCGAGTGGTACAACCGCAAGGTCCGGCGCCGCGGCGAGCCGGAGCTGCAGCCGCTGTACACGGAGGCCGAGGCGATCGACTCGCTGCACCAGTTCGTGGGAATCGACTACGGCGCGCCGCTCTCGCTGGGTCCCGGCCTCCAGCTCGAGCTGCGCGACGCCGGGCACGTGCTGGGGTCCGCCATCGTCGTGCTCGACTGCGATACGGGACGCCGGACCCGTCTCTGCTTCACCGGAGACCTGGGCCGCCGATCGATGCCCCTCCTGCGCGATCCGAGCCGGGTCGAGGACGTCAACGTCCTCATCATGGAGTCGACCTACGGGGATCGCCTGCATCCGGCGGTCTCCAGCATGCGCACGAGCCTGGCGGACGTGGTGAACCGCACCGTCGCCCGCGGCGGCAAGATCCTGATCCCGGCTTTCGCCCTGGAGCGGGCGCAGACGGTCGTGTACCTGCTCCACCGCCTGCTCCTCGACGGCGCGATCCCGCCGATTCCGATCTACGTCGACAGCCCCATGACCGCCGACATCACCGCGGTCTTCAAGCTCCATCCCGAGCACTTCGACGCCGAGGCGCGCACGTTCTGGGAGAGCTCCGACCCGTTCGGGTTCCGAACGCTGCGATACGTGGCGGACGTGGAGGAGTCGAAGGCGCTGAACTACCTGGAAGGCCCCGCGATCATCATCTCGGCGTCGGGGATGTGCGAGGCTGGGCGCATCGTCCATCATCTCCGGAACAACATCGAGGACGAGCGGAACACGGTCCTGATCGTCGGCTTCCAGGCCCGCAACACGCTCGGCCGCCAGCTGGTCGAGCACCGCCCGGAGGTGCGGATCTTCGGGATCGACGTGCCGGTCGAGGCGGAGGTCGTGGACGTGGGCGCGTTCTCGAGCCATGCGGACGCCGGCGAGCTGGTCGCGTTCGCGAGATCCTGCCAGAGGACGGTCGAGCACGTGTTCCTGGTGCACGGCGAAGAACCGCAGGCGCAGTCGCTCGCGGCGAAGCTGCGCGGCGCGGGGATCGGGCCCGTGACCGTGCCGCAGGCGGGTGCGTTCCACGATTTCCAGCCGGAAGACGTGGCCGACAAACGGGCGAGCGCGTAAGCTTCTCGGCCGACGCGCGGAGTCCCGCTCGCCATCCGAAGAAAGGACCATTCGATGACATCCATGGACCGTCAGGACCCGTCCGCGCCAGAGGCCCCTCTGGCGGAGCTGCGGGTTCGCGTCACGGGGCTGGGGGAATGGGGCACGCGGATCGCCGAGCTGCTGGGCGACAGCGGGCTGGATGCCCGCGCAATCGACAGCGCGGTGTCCGTACGCCGCACGGGGCTCGATCCCAGCCGCGTCCACCACCTGCAGGTCGAGAGCCGGACCGCCGGGCGCTGGGCGTCGCTCGCCCGCGCGCTGTCTTCCGATGCCGACCTCCAGGCGGGGCTCGCGGCCGACGCCGACTGCGACCTCATGATGGTGGCCGCCGATGTGTCGGCCGGCGCCGGAGTCATGCTGGCCACGCTCATGAAGCGGATGGTGAAGGCCGCGCCGGGGGTCAGCCGGCTGGCGATCGCCAGGCTGCCGGAGATCCGCTCGAGCCCGGACCGGCGGGCGCGCGCCCTGGTCGCCGTGAACGCGCTCCTCGAGGGGGCGAGCTGCGGGGTCCTGCTCGTTCAGCCTCCGTCGGACTCGGCCCTCGACTCCGGCGATCCGCGGGTCGTCGCCTCCCGCCTCCGCGAGCTCGTCGGCCTGGCCGGCGAGGAGCTCGGGGAGGCCGTGCGCGGCCTCGGGTCGGAGTCGCTCGTCCGCTTCCTGTCGACGCCCGGCTTCGTCGCCTGGCGCGAGCTCGACCTGTCCGTGGAGGATTGCGCCCGCGACGCCCAGCCCTGGTTCGAGCGGCTGGCCGACGAGGCCGCGTCCTGGCAGCCTTCGGGCTTCGAATGGTCCGAGGCCCAGGCGGTGCTGCCGCTGGTCCGCGCCCCGCGGGCGTGGCTGGAGGGCGGCGGCCGAGGGCACTTCGAGAGGCTCGTCCGGGACGCCTGGGAGGAAGCGGCCCCGTGCGAGCTCCAGCCCGCCCTCTACGAGGGCGAGCCCGGCGTGGCCTGGCTCGTGGCTGCGGGCATGGCGTTCCCGCGGAGCATCCTGGCGCTCCGGGACGGCGTCCGCGAGGATCGCGCCCGCCTCGCCGAGAAGCGCCGCGCTGCCGTCGAGCCGATTCCCCTCGGCGAGGACTTCCTCTCGTCGGCGGCGGAGATCGCCCCGCCCCATGCCGCCGAGCACGAGCCCACGCCCCCGCCGGCCCCCGCGGAGGAGGCCGAGGCCGCGCGACTGGATGGCGAGCCCGCCGCTCAGGTTGCGGGGTTCGGGGCGCCGGCCGAAGAGATGCCGTGCCCGGAGCCGTCGTACGGGACGCGGGAAGAGGAGCCGGTTCCGGCCGGACCGAGCGTCGCGATCCCCGAGCCGCGAGTCGAGGATCCGATCCCCGCCCGGGCTCCCGCGGAGGCGATCTATCACACGGCCCTCGGCCTCGCGCGGCGCATCTTCCGCGCGCCCGACCCTCTCGCCGAGATCGACGTGGGGCAGATCCGCTACGCGCTCTACGACCTGCTCGAACGGCTGCGCGCCGACCCCGGCTCGCTCCTGCCGGAGACCTTCCGCGCCACTCCCGACGAGTGGTTCGAGCGGCACCACGTCAACGTGGCGATCCTGACGCTCCTGACCGCCGACACGCGGCGCGGGGCCCTCAGCGACGTCATCGACCTCGGCACGGTCGCCTTTCTCCACGACATCGGCATGCTGGACACGCGCGAGACCTGGGACGTCTCCATGCGGCTCCCACCGAAAACGTTCGAGCGCGTGATCCGCCCCCACGCGGACGCGGGTTACCGCCAGATGCAGCAGATCACGGGAGTCTCGCCGGGGATGGCGCGGATCGTCCTCCAGGAGCACGAGCGGATCGACGGAACGGGATATCCGGCGGGTCTCGTCGGGGAGAGCATCGATCCCGACGCGCGCCTGCTCGCGGTGTGCGACACGCTGGAGGCGCTCAGCCACCCGCGCCCCTACCGCGAAGGGCTGTCGCCGCGCGACGCCCTGGGGCGGATCCGCGTGCTCGGCCGCTACACGCTGGACGGCGACATCATCGACACGCTGGCCGACGAGCTCGAGGTCCTGCTGGAAGACGAGATCCTCTCATCCCGATCCGCCTGATCGGCCACAGGCCGCCGGGACGCTAGATGGCGGAAACGCGATCGGGTCCGGTCTTCATCGCGGTGGGCGGCGGGAAGGGCGGGGTGGGGAAGTCGTTCGTCACCGCCAGCCTGGCGCTCTCGCTGGCGCAGGGCGGGGCGCGCTCGGGCGCCCGCGTCGTCGCGGTGGATCTCGATCTCGGCGGCTCCAATCTCAACCTGCTCCTGGGCGAGCCGCACCCCGAGAGGGAGCTGGCCGACTTCATCGACGGGCGGGTCGAATCGCTGGGGGACATCCTCCAGCCGACCCGCCTTCCGAACCTGCGCTACGCCGCGGGCTCGTTCGACATGGTCACGGCGCTGGACCCTCTGCGGGACCGGAAGCTCGATCTGATCCGCGGGCTCGTCGGGCTCGACGCGAACTACGTGCTGCTCGACCTCCAGGCCGGGGCCACCCCCGTGACGCTCGACTTCTTCTTCCTCGGCGACGTGAAGCTGGTGGTGACGAACCCCGAGTCGACCGCGTTCCACAACGCGTACGGGTTCCTCAAGAACTACGTCCTGCGCCGGATCCTGACCGAGCTCCGCGATCGCCGCGAGGCGCTCCACTTCGTGCTCGAGTACTACCGCGGTGCCGGGGACGAGCCCGTTCCCGACCGGACGATCACCGCGCTGATCGCCGGCCTCAGAGAGGGGTTCCCCGATCTCGAGCCGGAGGTCGATGGGATCCTGGAGTACGACGCTCCGCTCCTCGTCCTAAACCGCGTCCGGGACCGCGAGGAGCGGCAGTACCTCGACCGGTTCCGCTCGGTGGTGGAGGAGAACCTGGCGCTGCGCTGCCCCGAGCTGGGGACGATCCCCGAGGATCGCCGGGTCGGCCGCGCGACGCGCGAGGGCACCCCGTTCGTGCTGGCCCATCCACGCCATCCGATCGCCCGTCGCTTCTCCGACTGGGCCGTCCGGCTGTCGCGCGCCCGGAATTGAATCGTCGCCGGGACACGATCGCCTGGAAGGTCTACGCGGTCGTCCGCTCGGCGGGGTGCTGGGCCCTGCTCTCGCTGTTCACGCTGATCGTCGGAGCGCTCCACATCCCGGGCTCGCTGATCGCCCCCGAAGGACGCTTCCCGCGCGCGATCGAGATGGCGTACATGTGGGCCATTCTCCGGGCGTCGAACGTCAGGCTGACGGTCGACGGCCTGGAGCACGTCGAGCCCGGACGGTCGTACATCGTGATGGCCAATCACCGCTCGATGTACGACATCCCGGTGCTCCACTATCTTCTCGGCCGGGGACGCGACCTGCGCTGGATCGGGAAGCAGGAGGTCCTGCGCGTGCCCGTGTTCGGCTGGGCCTATCGGGTCAGCCGGCACGTCGCGATCGACCGCAAGAACCGCGCGGCCGCCATCGAGACGTTGAAGCGCGCGGCAGAGAAGAGTCGGGCGGGTGTCTCGTTCGTGATCATGCCCGAGGGCACGCGGAGCACGACGGGCGAGCTGCTGCCGTTCAAGCGGGGCGGCTTCCATCTCGCGCTGGACACGGGCCTGCCGATTCTGCCGGCGGCGATCCTGGGAAGCGATGCGCTGATGCGGAAGGGCTCCTGGTACATCCTGCCGGGCGCCATCCACGTCAGCGTCCGGCCCGCCGTCGAGACGCGCGATGTCGGACGCGAGCAGATCGACGATCTGGTAGAGCGGGTGCGGTCCGCCATTTCGGCGGGACTCGCGGAGTCGACGCATCGGTCGAAGAGGAGGGTTTCATGAGCGCACGCCCAGAGGTCGACCCCGAGGTCTACGCCGAAGCTCGCTCCGCGATCCGCGGCCAGCTCGAGGCCTCGGTCAACGAGATCGACGCGCAGGAGCTCGTGTGCGCGGAGCTCTACCAGCGGTTCGACCACTACTCGTGGGTCGGTATCTACGTGATCGAGGGGGACGAGCTCGTGCTCTCCGCCTGGGCCGGGGAGGAGGAGACCGAGCACACGACGATCAAGGTCGGGGAAGGGATCTGCGGGCTGGCCGCCGCGACCGGCCGCACCGAGATCGTCCCCGACGTGTCGGAGCGCGAGGAGTTCATCGCCTGCTTCCCGTCCACACGTTCGGAGATCGTGGTACCGATCATGGGCCACGACGGCGTGCTGGGGGAGATCGACATCGACTCCGACGAGCTGGACGCGTTCGACGATCTGGATCGAACGCTCCTGGAGGACGTGGCCGATCGACTCTCGCGCGTCATGACCGGGGGCATGTGAGTGGTGCTCTCCGCGCGGCGCTCCTGGCCGCGATCGCCGCCTCGGTTCCGATGACTGCCCGCGCGCAGGCTCCGCCTACGCTCCTCGAGAACGCCCGGGTCTGGACGAACGATTCGACGCACCCCGAGGCGAACAGCCTGCTGATCGTGGACGGCCGCGTCGAAGCGGTGGGAACGGAGGCCTCGCCTCTGGACGCCCCGACGGACGCGACGCGGATCGATCTCGGCGGGCGCCGGGTCGTCCCCGGGTTCAACGACGCCCACACGCACTTCTTCGACGGGGCGTCCGCCGTGCTGGCGCCGGACCTCCTGAGCTCGGACACCCCCGAGGAGCTGGTCCGGCGGCTCGAGGCGTTCGCCGCGACGCAACCGCCCGGGCGCTGGATCGTCCTCACGGCCTCCTGGGACCACGAGCGGTGGCCCGGCCACCCGCTGCCCTCGCGACAGCTGATCGACCCGGCGACCCCGCGAAACCCCGTGTGGATGGCTCGGCCCGACGGCCACATCGGGCTGGCCAACTCGCTGGCGCTGGAGGCGGCCGGCGTCGGCCGCGACACGCCCGATCCGGCCGGCGGCCAGATCGACCGCGACCCCGCGGGAGAGCCGACCGGCATCCTCCGCGACGCCTCCGGGCTCGTGACGCGGGTCATCCCGCGCCCGTCGGAAGACGAGTACCGCGAGGCGCTCGACGCGGGGCTCGCCCACGCCGCGCGGTTGGGCGTCACCACGCTCCAGGACCTGTGCTACGACCCGGGCGAGGTCGAAATCCGCCTCCTCGAGGAGTCCGCGCGGGAGGGCAGGCTGACCGCGCGGTTCACGTGCCAGGGATGGCTCGGTTCGTGGGAAGAAGAATCGCGCGGCGGCCGGAAGACGGGGGACGGGGACGAGTGGGTGCGGGTCGGCGGCCTCAAGTCGTTCGCCGACGGCGGGCTGGGGGCCTCGACGGCGTACTTCTTCGAGCCGTACGAAGGGGAGGCCGAGTACCGCGGGTACCTCGATCCCATGATGACCCCTCCCGACACGTTCCGCGCACGGGCGGAGGGCGCCGACCGCGCAGGGTTCCAGCTCGTCACGCACGCGATCGGCGACGCGGCGATCTCGATGGTCCTCGACGAATACGAGGGGATCGCCGCCCGGAACGGAGATCGCGATCGACGGTGGCGGATCGAGCACGCCCAGCACATGGCCGCGAAGGACTTCCCGCGCATGGCCGCGCTCGGGGTGATCGCGAGCGTCCAACCCTACCACGCGATCGACGACGGGCGCTGGGCCGAGAGGAAGATCGGACCCGAGCGGGCGAAGACGACGTACGCCTTCCGCTCGTTCCTCGACGCCGGCGTGCCGCTCGCGTTCGGAACCGACTGGCCGGTGGCGCCGCTCGATCCGATGCTGGGGATCTATGCCGCCGTCACCCGCCGCACCCTGGACGACGCGCATCCGGATGGCTGGGTGCCCGAACAGAAGATCGGGCTCGATGAGGCGTTCGCGGCATATACGTCGGGATCGTCCTACGCCGACAACACGGAGTCGTGGAAGGGGCGCCTGGCGCCCGGCTACGCCGCCGATCTCGTCGTCCTGTCCGAGGACCCCTGGGCGATTCCCCCCGAGGATCTGGCCGAGGTCGAGGCCGTGCTGACGATGGTCGGCGGGAAGGTCGTGTACCGCTCGAAGGAGCTCGTCGAGCCGGACGGATCGCAGACGGCCGACTGACTCGCCGGGCAGGCGTCAGTCGGGCTGCAGATCGGCGAAGGCCCGGCGCGAGGCGAGGGAAACCTCCGTGGCCACGTCGGGCGGCACCTCACCGCTTCCGCATGCGTCCACGGTGCGTCCATAGCTCAGCACGACCTCGGCCGTGCCTTCCTCGTTCACGAGGTAGTGGCGCTTGAGGACCAGCGCGCGGTCGAAATCGAATCCCGCCCCGTGCAGAAACCGCAGGAACCCGTTGCCCTCGACGTGTTCGGCGGCCACCTCCCGGAGATCGAAGCAGTCTATTCGCGAGTGGAGCGGCCAGCCGGCGAGCGTGTCGGCAGGGTACTCGGAGTAGTCGAGACCTCCCGAGCCGTCCGTGTGGGTCTCGGCGTGGACGGCCAGGAGCACGGAGTCACTGGCGAACGCGGTTGCCGACACGTCGAACGACGGGCCTCCGTAGGATTCGCGAAAGTGGGTCTCGCCGAGGGCTTGCAGCTGCGAAGGCACCGTGAAGCGAAGGGCCAGCCCATGGGTCGTCGCGACCCGGTGCCCGTTCACGTCGAGATGGTCGAACTCCTGGGCTCGGACCGGCGCCGTGGCTGCGGTGCCGGCCAGGAGGATCCATAGGGTGAGGACGCCCTTCATGGCTCGCCCTACGGTCCGAAGGGAGGGGAAGTTTCGGTGGGATCAGCGGCGAGCGAGCGCCGCGACCAGCGCCCGGGCGCGCTCGGAGCCGCCGAGGTCGGACCACGGCACAGGGATGTCGGGATCGATCCCCTCGATCTCGTTCGTCCCGTCGATCCGGAACCGCGCGCAGTCGGGCATCCACACTTCGAGCCCGCTGTTCGGAAGCTCGAGCGGCAGTCCGCCGTCGAGGTAGCCGCAGCCCGCTCCGTATGTCCGCTCGCCGATCACGGTCGCGGCGCCGTTGTCCTTGAGCATGGCGATGAACGCCTCGGTGGCCGAGGCGCTTCCGCCGTCCGCCAGGACGAACAGCGGCCCGGTCCAGACGCCGGAGGGCACGTCGCGCCCGAACGGGGAGTAGAGCTCCTCGGCGATCGAATCGGCGACGCCGGCCAAGGCGCCCGGCGGGAGCCAATCGAAGACGCCGGTGGCGTAGTCGGGCGCCTGAAAGAGCTGGCTGCAACTCGCCGCCTGCCCGTGCCAGAGCGGCGACCGCTCGCAAGGGGCCCGGGCTTCCGCCAGGAGCGCTGCCAGGCGCTCGCGCGCGACTTCGAGGAGCTCCCGAGTGGTCCCCGGGACCGCAGAATCCGCCAGCGCCGCCTCGACCGCCGCCAGCCGCGACTCGATGGGCTCGATCGCGCGCGGGACACGCACGGCCGTCGCGCGCATGGCGCGCAGCGGCCGGGCGCTGAAGATTCGTGTCACCGGATCGACCCATTCGCTCCCTCCGCCATTCCCGGTGACGTCCACGACGAGGAGCGAGGCGCCGGCCGCGTCGAGCGCTTCCACGCGGCGGGCCACCCGTCCCGCGAGGGCGTCGCTCGCCCGCCGTCGGAAGGCGCTCAGGCAGTCGTCGTCGCAGGGCGCCAGGTGGCGCTCGGACTCCCACGCCTCGACGCACTCCGCGCGGTAGCCGTTCTCGCCGAAGTGGCCGATCCGCAGCAGGCCCGCGCGGCGGCCGTCCGGCAGCGAGAACGTGCCGGCAGGGAACGGCCCGTCGCCCTGCAGCGGCCACCAGCCGGGGAGGTCCTCCACCCGAAAGTCGAATCCATGGCCGCGATCCCGGTACCCCAGAGCCTCGCAGGCGTCGCGGCCGGAAGTGCGGGCGGGAAGCGAGACGGAGCCGGACGAGTGCGAGGGATCGTCCCCGTAGAGCCGGAACGCCCATGCGATCCAGGGGGATCGCCGGCGCTCGATGCCGAAGTGCGGGTCGCGGAAGGCCTCGACGAAACGCTCGAGCGATTCGGCGGCTTCGCCATCCGAGCCCGCGGAGCGAATCAATTCGCGCGTCGTGTGGTCGAGCTCTGGGAGGTCGATACCGCGGCGCTCCACGCTCCACTCGAGGTTCGCGTAGACGCGCCCCATGTGGGCCTCGAGCGCATCGAGGTCCTCGAGCCAGGGCTCGGGCCTATACGTCCCGCGCCCGATCGCGCACGTCAGGACGAGAGACGCCGAGGCGACCGCAAAGGCGACCGCAAAGGCCGCGCGCGCGACGGTCAGGGCGCCGGCTGGCCGACCTTCGAGGAAAGCCACCCCTCCCGCAGCCGGAGCTGCCGCTCGTTCGGCGCCTCGACCGGGGTGATCGTCCAGCGCAGGTTGCCGCCGTCCCCCAGCGTGACCGGCCGCTCGATCTCCTCCCCCAGGCGCCGGACGGTGACCGTCACGGTGTCGCCGGGGGAGTGCCCGGAGAGGAACGCGCCGATGTCCGCGGACTCGACCGGCTCGCCGTCCAGCGATACGAGCACGTCGTCGCGCATGATCCCCGCGGCCAGCGCGGGGGAGTCGGGAAGGACGCCGACGATCGTCACGTCGTCCGCCTGCTTCCGGAGGCGCCAGCCGAAGGTCGCCGCGGGCGCGTCCGCCTCGGCCACTTGCCGCGCCTCGAGCCCCACGACCTCCAGCGTTTCGGCATACGGTAGCTCGTCGGTCCCGTCGACGTACCGGGCGAAGAACTCTTCGAGAGACCGGCCCGCCACCTCCTCCGCCGCCGTCTGGAACCCGTCCTCCGGATAGCCGCGGCCCTGCGCGTAGTAGCGCTCCATGAGGAGCCGCATCACGTCGTCCAGCCCGGCGGACCCGTCGGTGGCGTCGCGGATCGTCAGGTCGAGCAGCATGCCCAGGATCGAGCCCTTCAGGTAGAACGAGACACTCGAGTACGGGTTGCCGTCCCCGTATCCGCTGTGCCAGGCGGTAAGCGAAGACAGCGCGGCGCTCGTCACCAGCCGGCCGGGCGTGCTCTGGAGCGCGTCGATCGCGTTGGCGTTTTCCCGAAAGAACGCCTCCTCGTCGATCCACCCCGCGCGCCTCCGCAGGATGCTCTCGTAGTACGACGTAACCCCTTCGGTGACCCAGTGCAGCCGCGTCAGCTGCGGCGCCGAGTAGTCGTAGGGCCACATCGCCGCCGGCCGGGCGCGCTTGACGTTCCAGGCGTGGAAGAACTCGTGCGCCAGGATCGAGAGGAAGCCGTCATAGTAGTCCTGGCTGCTGAAGGCGATGTCCTGGATGACGTAGGAGGCGCTCGATTCGTGCTCGACGGCGTGGCCGAACGGATAGGGGACGAGCTGGAACAGGTGCCAGTACTCGTCGAACGGCGCCTCGCCGAAGATCGCGACCGCCTCCTCGGTGATCCTCGCCACGTCCGCGAGGATTCGCTCCTGCGTGTATTCGCCGAGGTTCAGCTCCCCCTGGACGACCCGGAACACGAGGTGGTAGGGGACGCCGTCCACCTCGTAGTCCCACACGACCAGGTCGGGGTCCGCGATCGTGGGCGAGTCCACCAGTCGATCATAGTTCGGAGCCGAGAACGTGTGGCCCTCACCGGCGACGGGGTCGAGCTGGGTGGCGATTCTCCAGTCCGCGGGGGCCTCGATCGTCAGCGTCACCGGCGCGTCCTTCCGCCCCTCCACCCACGGCAGGAGGTTCACCGGATTGAAGTACGCCGCGTCGGGCGTGAGGGTGGAGCTTCCGGCGTCGAACGTGTGCGCGTAGTACTCGTACGCGAGGGTCACCGAGGACGCCGCTCCCGGCTCCACCCGCCAGGAGTCGAGATCGATCCACTCGGCGGGAAGGGGGTTGCCCCGCTCGTCGCCGGCGCGGACATGCTGCACGTTGGCGGCGTAGTTCTGCACGATGTATCGGCCCGGCCGCCAGGCGGGCAGCGAGAAGACGATCGGCTCTCCATCGGCTCTTGCGGTCACCGTGACCTCGTAGAGCTGCGAGGCGGGATTCGACCATCCGATCGTGTACCGGACGCCATCGGACATTTCGGGCTCCTGTGCAGAGGCGGCATCCGCCGCGAGAAAAGCGAGCGCGGCGAGGATCATGATCGAACGAGACATCGGATCTCCTTTCAGACGAGGTCGTACTCGCGACCGCGCTCGACCAGAGTCGCGGCGCGGCCGCGCGACTCCAGGACTCCGGCGAACGACTTCATGACCTGCGGCTCGCCGTGCACCAGCCATGCATGCGCATTTCCGGTTCCCTCCAACCAGTCCAGCAGATCGTCCTTGTCGGCGTGCGCGGACAGCCCGTTGATCGTGTGCACGCTCGCCCGGACGTCGATCTCCTTCCCGTAGATGCGAACGTGCCTGGCGCCGTCCACGAGCCGCCGGCCCAGCGTCCCTTCGGACTGGTAGCCGGGGATGACCAGGCTGGCCTCGGGCTTGTAGAGCTGGTTCCGCAGATGGTGGAGGATCCGGCCGCCGGTCATCATGCCCGAGCCCGCGATAATGATCGCGCAGCAGTCCAGATCGTTCAATTTCTT
>DASSBK010000226.1:0-5565 GCA_035698825.1 Gemmatimonadota bacterium | reverse complement strand
TGCATGATGGTGTACGGGCCCGGCCGCTATCGCTTCTTCGACTTCCTGAAGGTAGGCGCGCTCCTCACCGTGGCGATCTACCTGATCGGGATCCTGCTCGTCCCGCGGCTCTGGCCGCTGGCCGGATGAGTCTCGCGAGAGCACTCTTGTCGTAAATGAACGAACCAGGCGAAATGTCGGAAATCTCGCGGCCTGATCTCTCGGCCATTGTCATCACGCCGCGGAGCTTCGAGACGGTCCGCAAGACCGTCGAGCACCTGCATGCCCAGGACATCCGTGACCGGATCGAGATCGTCATCGGTGTGCCGTCGGAGCAGGGGCTCGAGCCCGACCGCGAACTACTCGGCGGCTTCTGGGGCTGGCAAATCGTGGAGGTGGGGGAGATAGACAGCCTGGGGCCGGTGATGGCCACGTGCGTGCGAGCCGCACGCGGTCCCGTCGTCGTGTACGTCGAAGAGCACTCCTACCCCGAACCGGGATGGGCCGCGGCCCTGGTACAGGCGCACGCGGGTCCGTGGGCCGCGGTCGGCCCCGAGGTGATGAACGCCAACCCGGAATCGGCCGTGAGCTGGACCGCCATGTTCCTCGATTTCACTGACTTCGTAGCGCCCCGCAACCCGGGCCCCGCCGCTTCGCTCGCGTCGCACCAGACTTCCTACAAGCGCGATCTGCTGTTGGCCTATGGGCCCAGGCTCGACCGGTTCCTCGAGAACGAGACGACCCTTCAGGTCGACCTCATGCGCGAGGGGCACAGGCTCTACTACGAGCCGGCGGCGCGCACGAACCACGTCAACGTCTCGCGGTTGCGGCAGTTCCTGGGCTCGCAATTCTTCAATTGCCGGGAATTCGGCGCCAATCGGGCATCCCTCGGTGGTTGGGGCTGGCGGCGCCGATTGCTCTACGTGGCGGGCTCCCCGCTGATCCCGGCCGTTCGCGGAGGGCGAATCCTCCGGCGGATCCGACGCAGCGGGCTCGAGCGGAGCCTGCTGGTCAGGATGCTGCCTTCGATGCTGATGGGTCTCGCCTCGGCATCGGCGGGAGAGCTCGTGGGATACGTATGGGGCAAGGGCGACGCTTCCCGGCGGCGCGTGACATTCGAGCTGGAGCGCATGCGATACGTAACCGAACTCGATCGCCGGCAAGCGCCCGAGCGGTAGCGCGTGGATCCGCCCGAACGCATCCTCGTGACCGGCGCGACCGGGTTCATCGGGGGCTGTCTGTCCCGTGCCCTCGTCGCCGACGGTGTCCGTGCCCGGGCGCTCGTCCGCCCGGGCACGGATGCGGGCCGACTCTCCCCAGGCATGGAGCTCGTGCCGGGGGACCTCACCGACCCGGACTCGCTGGAGAGCGCGGCCGAAGGGTGCGCACTCGTCTACCACGTCGCGGCCGTCACTTCGAGCCGCAACGCCTCGAAGCGCGAGATCGAAGAGGTCAACGTGAAGGGCTCGGCGAACATGGCCGCAGCCGCAGCCCGCGCGGGCGCGCGGCGATTCGTGCACGTCAGCACCTGCGGCGTGTACGGACACCGCAATCGGTTTCCGGCGGACGAAGCGACGCCGATGCGTCCGGACACGCCCTATCGGATCAGCAAGGCGCGAGCCGAGCGGGCGGTTCTGCACACGGCGCGAGAGACGGGCCTGCCGGTCGTCGTCGCGAGGCTGGCCAGCATCTACGGGCCTGGCGCCACCAACTGGTTGAGGATCTGCCGGTCGATCCGGACGAACCGGTTTCGCATGATCGGCGACGGCCGGAACCGCGGGCATCTGGGTCACGTGTTCGACGTCGTGGACGGCCTCCGGCGATGCGCGGAAACGCCCGGGATCGAGGGCCGCTGCTACAACCTGGCTGCTGCGGAGCCACTGGCGATCGGGGAGCTGGTCGCGACGATCGCGCGCGCGCTCGGGGTGAGGACGACGAGGCGGCCCTGGCCAGCCCTTCCGTTCCGAGTCTCGCGCCACATCGACCTCGCGCTCTGCCGGTATCTCGGCCTCAAGCTGCGGCGTCTCCACAGCTACGACCTGTTCCTCAGCGACCGCTCGTTCCACGTCGCGAAGGCGCGGGATGAACTGGGCTATAGGCCCCGCATCCCCGCTGCGGATGGCTTGGCCGCCATGGTCGGGGAGTTCGTGGATAACGGCTCGATTGACAGTCGGGAGCACGGGGGATAGGATCGGCGGATCGTGCGAACCCATGATCCGAGGAGCCGGATGAAGGCACTGACGGCGTTCGCCGCACTCGCGTCCATGGTGCTCGCCTGCGGGGAGGAGCCATCCGCCCCGCGGCAGGCGGGGCCGGTTGCCGCGGCATCCCCCGGGGTCGCCGCCAGCGCTCCGACGTGCCCCTGCTGGGACGCGGAGGCGCTCATCGGAGCCCTGCCGAAGGCGGACGTCTGCATCGATCAGTCGGCGACCGACACGCCGTTCGTGTCGGTCGACCTCTTCGACTTCTCCGCCGCCACCCAGACCCAGGCTTTCACCCGTTACGACGCGGCCTCGGCCGCGGCTGGCTCCTGCCGGCTGGCCGTCGTCGGAACGCAGGGCCTCGTGCGGGAGATCGCCGCCGAAACGGGGTTCCCACGCGCGGACTACGAGGGGTGCGCCGCCCTTCTCGCCGAACGAGCCCGGGCCACCGCCGCCGGCTGCTGAGCCGCTCCGCTTCCGATTTCTACGCCGCGATCTACGCCATGGTCCGGCGGATCCCGCCGGGGAAGGCGACCACCTATGGCCACATCGCGGCCCTCTGCGGGAAGCCGCGCGGCGCGCGCGCGGTGGGGTGGGCGCTCCATGCGCTTCCCGACGGGAGCGACGTCCCGTGGCACAGGGTCATCAACAAGAGCGGCGGAATCTCGATCTCCAAGGTCGGTCTTCCGCCCGAGCTCCAGCGCGCGCTGCTGGAAGCCGAAGGGGTGCAGTTCGAGCCCGACGGCCGGGTAGACCTCCGGCGCTGGGGTTGGATCGGCCCCACGAAATGATTCGCCGCGCGCGTTTTGCTCGGCCACGGGAGCGCGGGTAGCTTCGACCGACCGATGAGCGGAAACGGAACGATCAAGGTCCGTCTGCCGGACGGGTCCGAGCTGGATGCGCCTCGTGGCGCGTCGCTCGTCGAGATCGCCGAGCGAATCGGGCCGCGGCTCGCCAAGGCAGCCTACGCGGCGGCGATCGACGGCCGCGTGGTCGACCTCTCGCGCCGGCTCGAATCCGATGCCGCGATCCGCATCCTGACGGAGCGCGACCCGGAAACGCTCCAGGTCTATCGCCATTCCACCGCCCATCTCATGGCCCAGGCGGTCCAGCGACTGTGGCCCGACACGAAAGTCACGATCGGCCCGGTGATCGAGGACGGGTTCTTCTACGATTTCGAGCGCGACGAGCCATTCACCCCGGACGACTTCCCGGCGATCGAGGCCGAGATGGACCGCATCGTCATGGAAGACCATCCGATCGTGCGCGAGGAGATCTCGCGAGACGACGCGCTGGCCCTCTTCGGGGAGCTGGGCGAGCCCTACAAGGTCGAGATCATCGAGGATCTGCCCGAGGGCGAGACCTTGACGATCTACCGCCAGGGAGACTGGCTCGACCTGTGCCGCGGCCCGCACGTCCCGAGCACCGGCCGTCTCGGGACCTACAAGCTCTTGACGACCGCCGGGGCGTACTGGCGCGGCAACGAGCGAAACCGGATGCTGACGCGGATCTACGGCACCGCGTTCTTCAAGCGCGGCGATCTCGACGCGCACCTGGCGCGGATCGAGGAGGCCAAACGCCGCGACCACCGGAAGCTCGGCAAGGAGCTGGACCTCTTCAGCTTCCACCCGAATGCACCGGCGAGTCCCTATTTCCACCCCAAGGGCGCCTGGATCTACAACCGGCTTCAGCGCTTCATGCGCGAGCTCTACGCGGACGGCTGGCCTCACGACGAGATCGTGACCCCCCAGATCTACGACGTCGAGCTGTGGCACATCTCGGGGCATTACGAGAACTACAAGGAGCACATGTTCTTCACCGGGGCGGACGAGCGCGAGATGGCCGTCAAGCCCATGAACTGCCCGGCGTCGACCTATGTGTACGCCGCCCAGAAGCGCTCCTACCGCGATCTGCCGCTCCGGTACGCCGATTTCGGGAGACTCCACCGCTACGAGAAGTCGGGCGTCGTCACGGGACTCTTCCGGGTCCGCACCTTCGTGCAGGACGACGCGCACATCTTCTGCCGACCGGACCAGATCCAGGACGAGGTCACGTCGCTGATCCGGCTCGTCCAGTACGTGATGGAGGAGGTCTTCGGGTTCGCGGTCGGGATCGACCTGTCGCTGAGGGGCGACAAGCGGATCGGATCGGACGCCGTTTGGGACGTCGCGGAGGACGCCCTGCGCCAGGCGCTGGTCGCGAACGGGCTCGAGTTCCGCGAGGTGGCGGGCGAGGGCGCCTTCTACGGCCCGAAGATCGACTTCCAGGTGACCGACGCGCTGGGCCGGAAGTGGCAGCTGTCGACGATCCAGTGCGATTTCAATCTCCCCGAGCGCTTCGACCTCCACTACACGACCCCCGAAGGCACCGAGGAGCGACCGGTCGTCATCCACCGCGCGATCCTGGGCTCGATCGAGCGCTTCATGGGGATCCTGGTCGAGCACTACGGGGGCGCGTTCCCCACCTGGTTGGCGCCGGAGCAGGTCCGGATCGTGCCGGTCAGCGACGCGTACAACGAGTACGCGCAGACCGTCGCGGAGCACCTGCGGAAGGGGAGCCTGCGCGCGCATGTCGACGAGCGACGCGAAGGGGTGGGGTACAAGATCCGGGACGCCGAGATGCACAAGGTTCCGTACATGCTCGTCGTCGGGGAGAAGGAGGTCGGCTCTTCGAAGGTGAGCGTGCGCTCGCACTCCGAGGGCGAGCTGGGGCAGATGGACCTCGACCACTTCGTGAGCCGCCTCAAGGACGAGGCCGAACCGCCCGCTCCCCGTCGAACCTAGCGCGCCTGCTCCTTACCGCGGCCCGGAGTCCCTAACCGGGTTCCCGCACGAGATAGAGTCGACGGTCCTCCACCAGGTAGATGAGCGGCGCGACCGAGACCGCCGGATACCGCGCACGCAGCCGCCGGGAGTCGTTGATCACGAAATCGACCTCGTCGCCGATCTCGAATCGGGGGATCGATTCCGTGAAGTGACGCATGGCTTCGTCGCGATTCCATCCCGCATCGACGAGTCCCGCGACGAACTCTTCCCGTCGCGCGGCGAGATTCGACATCCCGCACTCGGTGTGGCCGATGAGCGCGATCGACCGTACCCCGCCCACGGCGACGGCGTACGAAACCTTGAAGTCGCTCGGCCGCAGGTTCGCGCCGCCGGCCCGGAGCACGTAGGCGAACTGGTCCGGCACGCGCAACTGGTTCCTGTGGTCCATGCACATCCCGATCAGGAGCGCTGCGCGATCGTAGTGGTCGAACGGTCGGCCGCAGTTGTGGTACTCGAGCAGGCGTCCGACGGGCGTGTCCTGCCACTGGGGAGGGATTTCCTCCTGGGTTCGGACCGGAATGAGGCGGGAGTCTTGCTCGTCGCGAATCACGGGAGGGCTC
>DASSBK010000225.1:0-2267 GCA_035698825.1 Gemmatimonadota bacterium | reverse complement strand
CGAACGTGGTCCGCCATGCAGAGGCGGCAAATGCCCGGGTCAGCATCGAAGACCACGCGGAGAAGATGACGGTCCTCATCGAGGATGACGGGCGCGGATTCGATCCGGCCGTCGATGGCGCCTCCGGTGCTCGCGGCCTGGGTCTCATCGGCATGCGGGAACGCGCGCGTCTTCTCGGTGGTCGTATTTCCATCGATAGCGTCCCCGGAGCGGGGACGCAGATCAGAATCGAGATTCCGCGCTGATGTCGATCGACGTCATCCTCGCCGACGATCACACGGTCCTGCGGGCCGGAGTCCGGGCCCTGCTCGAAGCGGATCCGGCGGCCGGCATCCGGGTGCTGGGGGAGGCCAGGACGGGAGACGAGGCGGTAGACCTGACGAGCCGCCTCAAGCCGGACGTCGTAGTGATGGATCTGTCGATGCCCGGATCAGGCGGTCTGGAGGCGACTCGCCGAATCGCGGCTCTGGGTCTCGAAGCGAAGGTGCTCATCCTCACCATGCACGCCGAGGAAGAGTATCTGATCCCCGTTCTCGAGGCGGGTGCCAGCGGCTATCTGACCAAGACCAGCGCCGACAGCGAGCTGATCGGCGCGATCCAGGCGGTGGCTCGCGGCGAGGTGCACCTCCCTGCACAGGCCACGCGGTTGCTGCTCAAGGAGTACCGGAGTGCCGATCCGCACACGGAGGCCCTTCACAAGCTGAGCACGCGCGAGCAGGAGGTTCTGGCCTTGACGGCGGAGGGCTTCAGCTCGACCGAGATCGGCGCGAAGCTCTTCATCTCGCCGAAGACGGTCGACACCTACCGCTCGCGGATCATGGAGAAGCTCGGTCTGTCCCATCGATCCGAGCTCGTCCGGTTCGCCCTCAGCGTGGGTCTGCTGAAAGGGGACTGAGCGCCCCCCCAGTAAGGGATTTCCCCACACGACCGCTCGGTTTTCTCCCTACAGACGGGATTTCCGCCTTTCGCTATTCTCCAGTCGAGCTTGTGAAATATTTCACAAGGAATCGAATACCGTCTGAGGAGGAAACATGTCGATTTCCAAGTTGATCATCGGCGCCACGGCGACCCTGACGGGGCTGGGGGCGCTCGTCATGCATCCGGAAGAAGATGCGATCCAGAGCATCGATTTCGGGGCCACGCGGACCGCGGTAGCGCCGGCGCACGACGCGGCTGCGCCCGTGCCCTCGCCTGCGCGCACCAAGGAATTCCGCATCCCGATGACGCACGAGACGATCGAGATCGCGGACGGTGTGACGTACGAGGGCTGGACCTTCGGCGGCACGGTGCCGGGGCCAGCGCTGCGGGTCCGCCAGGGCGACACGGTCCGGATCACGCTGGTGAACGAATCGCCCATGGGCCACTCCATCGACCTCCACTCGGCGCGCATCCCCATGAACGATGCGTTTCGGACGATCGGCCCCGGCCAGGAGCTCTCGTTCGAGTTCGTCGCGCGGGACCCCGGCGTGTTCATGGTCCATTGCGGCACGCCGCCGGTGCTCCTGCACATCATGCAGGGCATGTACCTGGCGATCATAGTCGATCCGGAGGACGGCTGGGGAACGGAGGCGGACGAGGAGTTCGTGATCGTGCAGAGCGAGTTCTATCCCGCCGAGGACGAGGTCGAAGAGGACGAGGCTGAAGAGAAATCGTCGGGCCAACCCGACATCGACGCCGCCCGTGACCGGGACGCGCGGTACGTCGTATTCAACGGTAAGGCCTTCCAGTACAAGGACCATCCGCTGAAGGTCGACCTGGGGGATCGCGTGCGCTTCTTCGTGGTCAACGCGGGTCCCAATCTGTCGAGCGATTTCCACGTGGTGGGCGCGGTGTTCGACCGCGTGTATCCGGACGGCGATCCGTCGCATGCCCTCTCGGGGGTCCAGACCTATGGTGTCCCCGCCGGCGGCGGCGCGGTGTTCGAGGCCGTCTTCGAAGAAGGCGCCAGCGGAGCGGGCGCGTACGCGTTCGTGACCCACGCCTTCGCGGACGCCGACAAGGGGGCCGTCGGCCTTCTCCAGGTGGGCGAGACGGAACTGGCCGCCGGCATGGGGCATTGAGACAGCCGGTTGCCACGGTGTAGCTTCCCCCGCTGGAGGAAGAACAGTCGTGACCGATGTCGAGCGGATGGCTGCATTCGTCGCGCGCGCGCGCTGGGAGGACATCCCCGACGCGGCCCGCGAGCAGTTGCGGATCCGGATCCTCGATTCGGTCGGGTGCGCGATCGGAGCGCTGGACGGTGAACCCGTCCGGATGCTACGCGAGAA
>DASSBK010000224.1:0-5006 GCA_035698825.1 Gemmatimonadota bacterium | reverse complement strand
TTCGCGACTGGATCTCTGAGCGGGGACGAGGGCGCCGATGCTCGTCGAGCCTATGTTACGGTCCAGGCCAGCCACCGGCTCCATCAGGCCCGGTTCCGCGAACGCGTGCTGCGGGCTTATCGGGAATGCTGTGCGATCTGCAGGCTTCGCCACAGAGAACTCCTCGACGCGACGCACATCCTTCCCGATAAGCACCCTCAAGGAGACCCTGTCGTCTCGAACGGGCTGTCGCTCTGCAAGCTCCACCATGCAGCGTACGACCGGCACATTCTCGGCATTCGTCCGGACTGTCGGATCGATGTACGGATGGATATTCTCGAGGAAATCGACGGTCCTATGCTCCTCCACGGGCTTCAGGGATTTCAGGGACAGCCCCTGATTCTCCCGCGTCAAAGCAAGGACCAGCCGAATCGAGAGTACCTCGCCGAACGCTATGAGCTGTTTCTGCGGGCGGGCTGACCGCTGGTGAACGGATCCACGAAAGTGCTGGTCGTTTCGGCCACGCCGGGCGACATCGACGCGTTGCTGCCGCTGATGCGCGCGTTCTACGATGGTGAGCGGCTCCCGTACGACCAGGCCGTCCTCCGCCGTGCCCTGGATGCGCTCTGGTCCGAGCCGCTCCACGGCGGAGCCTGGCTGGCGCGCGCGGACGCGGAGGCGGTGGGCTACGGGATCCTCTGCTGCGGTTTTAGCCTCGAGTACGGCGGGCGCGATGCATTCGTCGACGAGCTGTACGTGCGACCGGATTGGCGCGGCAACGGCGTCGGGAATCTCCTCCTGGACGCCATGGAGGGCAGCTGCCGGGCCTCAGGGATCGGTGCGCTCCATCTCGAGGTCGATCACGGCAACACGGACGGCAAGCGGCTCTATGCGCGGCGCGGGTTCGTCGATCACGATCGCCATCTCATGACGAAGTGGCTGGACCGCTGACCTGCCGTCGCCGGCCGCGACGCCCTATCATGCCGCCATGCCGGTCCTTCACCGCACGGCCCTAGCCCTCCTCGCCGTGGCCCTGGCGGCCTTCACCGTCCCACCGGCCGCGGCACAGGTCGAGCTGGTGGACGTCGGGCGCTTCAACTTCACCGGCGGAGGGAATGCCGACCCGCGGCTCAGCGCCGAGGAGCTGAGCGGCCTCGCGCGAATCGCGGGCGACCGCTACGTGTCCGTGGGCGACGATCATGCGACCCTCCACTTCCTCGACATCCAGGTCGATCCACAGACCGGACGGGTTCGATCGGTGACGTTCGGCCGGCCCGTTCCGCTCCTCGATCCCGAGGGCCGGCCCCTCCCGGCGCGCGCGGAGGGGGCCGACCGTGAAGACGTCGCCTACGATCCCGCGCGCGGAACGGTATGGATCGCCGACGAGAGAGATTTCGGGAATCCGCGCCGGCCTTCTCTGGTGGAGGTGGATCCCGGGACCGGGCGCGAGGTCGGCCGCATCGTCCCGGACCACGCGGGTCCGCTCTCCGTCTACGACTCGATCCGGCCCAACTACGGGTTCGAAGCGCTCGGCCGCGACGAGCACGACGAATCGATGTGGACGGCGAACGAGGAGGCGCTACCCATGGATGGCCCGCTCGCCTCGCCGTCGTCGGGCTCCATCGTCCGCATCCAGGAGATCGACGAGGAGGACGGCCCCACGAGGCAGATCGCGTACGTGACCGACGCGACCACCTACCCGATCAAGTTCCCGCCGGGGGCCGTCGGAGAGGACCGGAGCGGGCTCTCCGCGCTCCTGCCGCTCGACGAGGACCGGCTCCTCGTGCTCGAGAGAGGGCTGGCCGGCAGCCCTTCCGGCCTGGCCGAGTTCCGGATCCGCATCTACCTGGCCGACGTAGAGGACGCCACCGACGTGTCGGGGCCGACGTTCCGCTCGGGGCTCGCCGGACGAAGCGACTGGGTGCCCGCCCGGAAGACCCTGCTCTTCGAGCGCCGCTTCGGGCTCCCGGTGTCGAACTTCGAGGGCATGGCGTTCGGGCCGCGGCTGGCGAACGGCGAGAGGTCCGTTCTCCTGATCGCCGACAACGGCGGTGGTACGTGGCAGTCGATCTACGCCCTGAGGCTTCGCGAGGACCCGTAGCCGCCCGTCCCCTTCGGCGATATCATCGATTCCATGCGCGCAGGTCCGTTCGCGTTCGCCGTTTGTCTGGCTCTCGCCGCCTGCGGCGAGGGCGCCGTCACCAACCCTCTGCTCGAAGGCTTCGACGACGATCCCCGACCTGTTCTCGGAGCGTGGATGGCCCGCACGGACACGCCGCCCGGACGGTTCGACGCGCTCGTGGAGCGCGACCCGGGCAGTCTGTCGGGGTTCTTCGAGTTCGAGCTGTGGGGTCGGTGGTGGATCGTCCACTTCCGTGACGCGACATGGGACGGCGAGAACATTCGCTTCACCGCGCCGACCGACTTCGGCCAGCAGGAGGCGGACTCTCTCGTCTACTGGGAGGCGCGGTTCGTTCCCGCCCGCCCCGCACCGAACCCGACGACCTCGCGGATCCTCCTGAGCGCTTCGTTCGGTCCCGGCCGCAACTGTTGTATTCTCTCGATGTCCTATCAGCGACCGGAGGAGATCGTCGGCGCGGGGACTTCCTCGCGGTAGGAACCCGCAGGCGACGGTCGGCTGGCCCGCAGGATCGGATAGCGGTCGGCACCCTCCAGCGCTTCGTCCAGGATGTTCCACGCCACCAGGCCGTCGTCGCTGCGCGGATCCAGCAGGTAGAACGCCAGCCGCCCCAGCGGCTGCGCACTCGGCACGATCACGGTTCCGGCAGGCAGCTCCTCGGTCCGCGCCTCCCACCGCCCCTCGAGCGTTCGCTCGCGGTGCTGCTGGAACTCGCGCTCCGCTTGCGTCGAGCTCGTGATCGCGAATGCCTCGACCTCGATCGTCAGCGGTTCGACGAGCGTCAACATCCTGACGCCATGGGCGGCAAGCCGGTCGATGGCGGGCTCGAGATCGGCGGGCACGATCCAGATCGCCGGGACGCGCGAGATCTCGGTTCCCCGAAACGACGTGCAGTCGGGCATCGATTCGGGACGCTGGACCGGAAGGCGCCGCAGCATCCGCTCCCCGGTGTAGGGGTGGCGCTCCGCCGCCACCTCCCCCATCAGGATCTCGACCTCGGCTCCGCAGACGTGCTCGGCACGGACGGGCAGCTCCGCGCCCGAGAGGTCGCGCGCGTCGGCGGCATCGGCGAGGCGCCGGATCTCCGCCGCGTGCAGGGCCGCGAAGTCGAGCAGCGAGACGACGAAGTCGCGGGTGACCGCGATCCGCTCCTCGAAGGGGAGATAGGAGTAGGCCTCCGACAGCAGGCCGAACCGGTTCCGCAGCCCCTCGTAGTTGCTGCCGAACCGCGGCTGATGGCTGAACGTGTACCAGCCGCGGGGCGCGTCGAATCCCTCGTCCCGCGGCAGGTTGCCGTAATGCCACATCGACCAGCGCGGGGCGAGCGTCTCCGTGACCTGCGGCAGCCAGCGCTCGCGGGCGAAGGACGCGACGCCGGGATCGGTGCCCGGATGCAGCGGCGGCGAGTAGGTGAGGTGGTAGCCGTGGTAGGTGCCGTTCGTCGTATGGAGATCGATCGTGACATGCGGGTCGTACTCGGTGAACAGCCGGACGAGCGAGCGGGCCTCCGGCGTTTCCAGCTTCATGTAGTCGCGATTGAGGTCGAAGCCCTGCGCATTCGGCCGCTGGCCCATTCCCCCCACGGGGCCGAGCTGGTCCGGCCGGTTGTCCAGCCGCACCCGCTCGTTCCCGTCGGCGTTGTAGATCGGCGCGAAGAGGACGACGAGAGAGTCGCGCCACGCCGCGTGCTCCCCGCTCGCGATCGCGCGCAGGATCTCGAGCACCGCTTCCTTCCCTTCGACCTCGCCGGCATGGATGTTGGCCATGACCAGCACGCGGGTCTTGCCCGTCGACCGCGCCGCCTCGGGCGTCGCGGCCGCCGCGCCCCAGGCCGCGAGCGGGAGCCGCCTTCCCTCGTACGAGTAGCCGAAGGAGCCGACATGGACCTCCGGGCTCTCCTCTTCGACGGCGTTCAGGAATGTCATCACGTCGTCGTACGACGAGGTTTCGACGTAATCCGTCTTTTCCGGACGGGTGAGCGGCCCTACCTCACCCTGCGCCACAGAAGCACTCGGAAGGACGAGAGTGACGAGGGGGGACACGAACGCGATCCACCTCATCGATCATCCCCTTTCCGGAGTTCCGAGACGAAGGCCACGGTCCCCGCACCGGCAGCGAATGCCGAGCCCCAGAATCCCACGATCTCGACCAGTCGCGCGCCATCCATGAGGGCGCCTGCCGATGTCGCGCTGATGACGATCCCGATCACGGCGACGGCTGCCTTGAGCGCGGTTCTTCGACGCCGATTCGCGATATTTGCCGACTTCATCGTGACGGGTATTCTCGCGATTCTCTTCGAGAAACTCCACTACCGGACGCGAAGAGCTCGTCGCGGTCTCGCCCTGGGGGGCTGACCGCGCGGCGACGCCGGCCGAGCTGCACTGCTACAGCGGGATTTCGACCCCGCCCGTCAGCTCGATGTTGTGGAGCGCGTCGTCATCGAAGCAGGCGTCGATCGCGTCTGCATCGAACTCTTCCGGTGCCTCGCAGAAGTCGACCTGATCCTTGAGGTCCGCGCGCACGCGCAGCGACCCGACCGGAATCGCGACGCCGGCCCCGTAGTTGAGGAGCACGTCGGTGCCTCCGCCATCGCCGTCGAAGTCCGTGTCGATCCCGCCGAGACCTCCCGACAGGAACAGATCGAGCGGCCCCGTCAGAGGCAGGTGCCAGTCGAGAGCGCCGTAGAACAGCTGGATCGTGGCTTCGGTCGAGAACGCGACGTCACCGCCCGACAGCAGCAAGTCCTGCGCGTCGATCTTCGTCCGTCCGTACGCCAGGTCTAGCGACCAGCCGCCCAGGGCGCCGATCGCCAGCCGCAGGCCGTAGACCGGATCGGACTCGACGTCCGACGTCTCGAAGGCCTTCTCGAACGAGCTCTCGTCGAAGT
>DASSBK010000223.1:0-7384 GCA_035698825.1 Gemmatimonadota bacterium | reverse complement strand
CCGGCCCGGCCGGGGCCGGACCGAGACCGCCCAGCTCAGGATCGACGAGAACCCAGAAGACGACACCCCAGGCCGTGGAGTAGATCCAATGGACCCACGTGCTCATCAGGGAGAGCCGCGTCCCCTCGAGCGGTCCCGCGCCGAAGAGGGCGAGGAGCTTGTTGCCCGCTTCCCCCGGCGTTTCGCTCGGTGGTCGGCCGCGGAGGTACATCTCGCTCGTGCTGGAGAGCGTCATCACGGCACCGCCCAAGAACACCGACAGGAGCGCGCGCAGCAGCAGCGGGCTCACCTGGACGAACCCAGCCAGCCGCCGCGAAAGCCCGCGCGCCGGAGTCCGCGAACGACGTACGGACAGGAGCGCATCAGGCGCCACAAGAGCTCCGAGCGGTAGTTCTCGATCATGAGCACGACGGGTCCCTGGTCCAACCCGTAGTGACCGACCGAGATCCAGCCCTTCGTTTCGGACTTCGAATCGGGGAAGGTCGGGTTGAAGCTGCACTTGTACCCCATCTCGCCGCTCATCTCCGGATACCGCCGGTCGATCTCGTCGAGCGTCGCCGCGACGAGAACGGGCTCGAATGGCAGCGACGCGACGACGGCCCAGGGAGTCAGCGTGCCGTCGTCGGGACCCCAGGGCACGCCGCGAGCGCGGTAATCCCAGAAGCGCCGTTCCTCGCCCGCCACCCGCAATACGGCGGGCCCGGGACCGTCACTGGCCGAGATCCCCCACACGTGCTCGCCGTATCCCTTGAATCCGCGGGGATTGCGGATCGCGTATCGCTGTTGCACCCTCGTCGCCCGCCGGGTGTTCTCGAAGTAGTCGATTCCCCGGCCGCGCATGAACCTGTCCTGGATGCCCCGAAAATCGATCCAGATGTGGGAAAGCTGGTGGACGAAGAGCGGGCCGGCATAGAGGAGCTCTTCCCCGTAGATGCGCTTCCAGCTGTACGTCTCGGCCCACGCGCGGTACGCGCCGGCAGGGATCGGATGGGTGGGAGAACCCAGCGCCAGGATGTAGAGCAGGAGCGCCTCGTTGTATCCCTGCCAGCGATACCGGAGAAACCCCTTCTCCGGCGTCCATCCGTGAGACACGGCTGTCCCTCCCGCGAGGGCCCACCGCCAATCGGCCCTTCGGTAGAGAGCGTCGGCCAGCGCGCGGATCTCCCGCTCGCCGGCGTCCTCACGGTCGAAGTAGATCCCGCACGTCAGCGCGCCCGCCAGGAAGAAGGTCGTATCGATCGTCGACAGCTCGCTCTCCCAGGATCGGTGACCGTTCTGCATGTCGAGGAAGTGGTAGAAGAACCCCCGATGGCCGATCGCATGCAGCTCGTATTCCTTCGGGCCATACCAGAAGGTCCGCAGAGTCGTCCTCACCCGCTCGGCCGCCTTCGCCCGCGGGATCCAGCCGCGCTCGGCCGCCACGACGAGACAGCTGAGCCCCAGGCCGGTGGCTGTGATGCTCGACGGGTAGCCCTTCTTCGTGCTGTCCGGGACCATGCCGTTGTCCGGGTTGGTCAGATCCCAGAAGTAGCGGAAGGTGTCCCGCGCGAGGCGATCGAGTCCGCGAGTCTGGCGTGCGCTCAGGCTCATGGTTCGCCGATCGTGATCGCCGCGACCGCGTGAGGGGGAAGCTCGGCCGTCAGGCCGATCCGCCCTTCCCGACCTTCGATCGCGACGGGTTCGGTGCGAATTCCCGACGCTTCCCCCAGCGCTTCCACCTGGCGGCGCGAGGGGTATTCCGGTGCGCCCATCTCGCGCCATGCCGCGACGGGATTGGCGCTCTCCTCGTCGATCCGCCGGATGACCGCTCGTCCCGGCTCCTGCGCTCCCCGTAGCTCGATCCGCACCGTCTCGCGTGCGATCGCATGGCGCGGCATGGCGTGGTTCGCGAGCAGGACCGTCAGGGACCGGCCACGCCTCACGGCCCAGGCGTCCACCGTTTCGTGGTCGCCGACCACCACATACCGCTCCTCGCCGAGGTCGTGAAGGAGCTCGAACGCGCGGTAGGCGGGCTTGGGAACGCCGTGGATCGTCAGGAGGCCGAAGCCGCCATGGAAGGGAAGCGACGGGAAGTACTCCTCCTCGAAGATGTCGGAGAACGTCCAGAAGGCGTATCCGTCGACGATCCCGCAGACGTCGAGAACCGTCTTGACGAGGAAGGCCGCGGCGTAGGATTGGTCGTGCAGAGGGTCGCGCTGAGCCGCGGAGCTGTTCCATTCGGTGTAGTAGAGATCCCGCCCTCCCGCCTCGCGCCGCGCCCGCAGGGCCTGGGTGCGGAGGACGCCGCGGGGAACTCTCGCGAGACTCGCTTCCGGATCCTCGCCAGGGCCGCCGACGACGTCGGTAGGATAGTGATGGGTGGTGACGAAGCCCACCGGGACGTCCTCGCGGCCGCAGAACTCGAGGAACTCGGGGATCCACGCATTCTGTGCCGTCGCGGGCCCCCCGACCCGAAGCTCGGGATCCGCTTCCTCGAGCACGCGAGCGGTGGCTCGATACAGGTCGAAGTATTCGTCTCGCGTTCCCGCCCAGAATTCCTTCAGGTTCGGCTCGTTCCACACCTCGAAATACCAGCTGCGAACCTCGTGCTTCCCGTAGCGCTCGATCCAATGGTCGGTCAGCCTGCGGATGAGCGCCTCCCAGTCCACCAGGCGCAGCGGCGGGGTCACGTTCGCCCGGTAGCTGAACACGGTCCGCTCCCCCGAGGCGATGGCAGAGGGCATGAAGCTGAGCTCGACGAAAGGCCTGACACCCATGTCGATCAGCGCGTCGTAGAGGACGTCGATGTTGTGGAAGGAATGGACGAGGGCGTCCTCGTGGCGGACCAGCGACCCGATGTCGGAAAGGATTCCGTGGAAGCGAACGTGCCGGAACCCGAGCTCCTGGTGAGCCCTCCGGAGCTGGCCCTGCCAGTCGGCCCGCAAGCCCAGGGGAGCGTGGCCGCTGCCGACCGTGTGCTCCCACACGTGGGGCAGCGGCGTGGGCACGCTGTCCAGGTCGACGACGAAGCGCGCCGCCACGTCAGTCCCGGCGCACCACGACCCCGAACACACGGTCAGAACGGGTGATCGGCAGGAATCCCTCCTTCGAGACGCTCCCGGCCACGCCCGCCGCCAGGGGACTCCACGCGACGGTCGGAACTCAGGTCCGCGGGTCATTATCATGACGATCGCGCCGCTCGGGAAGGGACGGGGACGCTCGACGCGGGCGGGATTGGTGGCCCCAACGGGATTCGAACCCGTGTTTTAGCCTTGAGAGGGCTACGTCCTAGGCCACTAGACGATGGGGCCTTCCGGGGAAGGAAGGCCCAAAACTACTCGCGAGGGGACGGATCGAAAAGGGCTCGGCCGGGGATCAGCGCGCCTGCGCGACCCCATCCAGCTCCCTGCACTCCTCCGTCCGGCGCTTGTCGGAGTACATCCTCTGGTCGGCCTCGGCGAGCTTGTCGTCGATGTTCTCGCCGGGGTTGCGGACGGCCAGGCCCACCGAGACCCCGATCTTTGCCTCGTCCGGCACGGCCGGCGAGCGCTCCAGGGCCTCCACGACCCGCTTTCGGATCCGCTCGCACGCCTTCCCCGCACCCTCGGCGTCGGTCTCCAGCAGCACCACCAGAAACTCGTCCCCGCCGTAGCGCACGACCGCATCGATGGAACGCACGTTGCGCTGCAGCGCCTGCGCGAACGCGACCAGGATGTGGTCGCCCTGGCGATGGCCGAAGCGATCGTTCACGGTCTTGAAGTCGTCGAGGTCGAGCATCATGAGCGCGAACGGCCGATCGAAGCGCTCCGCCCTGTCCTGCTCGGTGGGGAGAACGCGGTCGAGGTAGCGGCGATTGTAGACGCCGGTCAGCGGATCGGTGATCGTCAGACGGTCCAGCTCGGCCCGTGCGCGGTTCAGCTCCAGCGCCACGGCCAGCTGGCTGGCGAGCGCCTGCAGGAGAAGCGCCTCGTCCTTGTCGAAGGCGTCGACCTTGTCGCTCTCGACGTTGAGGACCCCGAGAACGCGGTCGCGAATCTTGATCGGCACGGCGAGCTCACTGCGCGCCTGCGGAACGCCGGACACGTAGCGATCGTCCTGCCGGACGTCCGCCACGTAGAGGGCTTCCCCGTGTACCGCAACCCAGCGGGAGATGCCGCGCTCTCCGGTGAGCGCGATCCGCATGCCGCGCGTGCCGGCCGGGTAGCCGTGCTCGTCGACGATGACCAGCTCTTCCGTCTGCTCGTCGACCAGCAGGATGGCGCAGTTGAAGAAATCGAGGACCTTGCGGGCGACCTCGAGGACGACACGGTAGATCGACCACTCGTCCTCGACGAGGGCCATCTCCTGGCTCAGCTCGCAGAGGGCCTGAAAGCGGTCCGCACGGCTGGGTGTTTCGAAGGGTTCGATCCTCACCCCGTAGGGCTCCTCGCACAAGGCCGGGGGAAACTGCGGGAAAGCGAGCCGTAAAATCCCGGAAGAATGCCCGGGCGATGTCGTCGTGCAACAATCATTCCACAGCCACGTCCCATAGCCGGATGTTGTCGATCCAGACCGTTCCGGCGCCATGGATGACCACATTGAGTTCCACCAAGGCGGGATCGCTGCACGTCTCCGGTCGGCGGAAGGAGACCTCCTGCGGCTTCCAGTCGGAAGTTCCCGCCACTCTCGTGGGAACGCCCCGCACGAACGCCGGGTTCCCTTCGGTGGGGTGGCACCACAGCTCGAAGTACGCCGCTCCCCTGAGATCCTGGCTCTTCAGGAAGCCGGTGTACAGGAGCGCTCCCTCGATGGGGGGGAGATTCTCGAGCCGGAAGAGTCGCAGCCGGCCCCCCTGTTCCCCCGTCACGACTCTCAGGCTTCCCCCGCCGTCCTGTGAGACGGCCCGGTCGAATACCGCGTCCGCGGCACCCGGGACCGCATCCGCGCTCAGTGGATAGTGCGCGATCTGCACGGGCGAACGCCGGGGCACGGCCGCAGCCGGCCGATCCGGGGACTCCGTTCCGCACGCGGCCAGGAGGGCGGAGCCCAGCGCGAGGAGCGCTCGGAGGGATGGAGATCGAATGGCCACGAAGCGCCACGATATAGTCGTCCGCAACGCGAGTCGCCACGGCGCACGCGCCGGCGGCGCGCTGGAACCGGGGGCAAGCTTCTTGCGAAGATTTGCGCGGTGTGGAGTGGATGGCTTCACGAACGAATCGAACGTGGTAGCTGCGTGTCAAATCTGACCATAGTAATGGTCTTACCGGGCGCGTCGATGCGGATTTCCGTAGTACGGGCACAGCATCCTGCACGGAGGAGATGAGATGAGGCCGAGAGGTATCGCATTCTTCCGCACGCTCCTGACGGTCGTCGCGTGCGCGTCTCTGTGGATCAGCTGCGGGGAATCACCCACGGCCCCCGCCGGTGACGGACCGATCGATCCCGAAATCGTCCTGCAGCAGGAAATGGCCCGCCAGGGCCTCTCCCTGAGCTGGTACCGCGGATGCATCCTGGAGAACTTCCGCCTCCACCTCCCGACCTATCGCGGCAAGTCGCTGGCATTCATCCTCGCCGACATCCGGGCGATCATCGCCGCATGTCTCGCGAACGACGGCGAGCCCGACGACGGCGCTCTCGAAATCACCACCGCCACGAGCGGGGACGACCAGGATCCGGACGGATACACGTTCGCCGTGGACGGGGGATCCGCCCAAGCCGTCGGGACGAACGCGGTGGTCACGGTGCAGGACCTCGCCCTCGGAGACCACCAGGTGTCCCTGAGCGGCGTCGCGGCCAACTGCACGGTCGGCGGCGACAATCCCCGGACGGTCTCCATTTCCTCCGGGGCGACGGCGCAGACCACGTTCTCGATCACGTGCGAAGCGTTGCCGCCGACGGTCGGAGCGCTCGACGTGGTCACGACGACCTCGGGCGAGGATCTCGATCCGGACGGCTACTCAGTCTCCGTGGGCGGGGGCGCGGCGACACCGATCGGCATCGAGGACACGCTGAACTTCCCGGGCCTCACGCCAGGCGACTACGAGGTGCTGCTCTCGGACGTGGCCGCGAATTGCACGGTCGCGGGAGACAACCCGCGGACCGCGGCGGTGAGCGCCGGCGCGACCGCGGAGACTACGTTCGCGATCACGTGCGCCGAGACCGAAGGGGCTCTCGACGTGGTTACGGCGACCAGTGGCGAGGACCTCGATCCGGACGGCTATTCGGTCTCCGTCGGCGGCGGCGCGGCGACACCGATCGGCGTCGAGGACACGCTCGGCTTCCCGGGCCTCACGCCGGGCGACTACGAGGTGCTGCTCTCGAACGTGGCCGCGAATTGCACGGTCGCGGGAGACAATCCGCGGACCGTGGCGGTGAGCGCCGGCGCGACCGCCGAGACCACATTCGCCGTCACCTGCTCCGCCATCGTGGTCCCCGATCAGATCCTGTTCGCCCGCTCCGGGGGCGGGATTTGGATCATGGATGCCGACGGCTCGAATCAGGAGCAGGTGACGTCAGGAGGAAACGACAGCCAACCCGACGTGTCATCGGACGGGCAGGCGATCGTCTTCTCGGACAACGCCGCAATAAGCAACATCTGGACCGCTGACATCGACGGCTCCAACCCCGACCAGCTGACGAGTTCCACAGCCACCGGGGAGTTCAATTTCGACCCGGAATTCTCCCCGGATGGCTCGCAGATCGTGTTCTACTCGAATCGCAGCGGGGCCTCCCACATCTGGGTCATGAACGCCGACGGAACGAACCCGGTGCAACTCACGACGCTGCCCGACAACGGCGCCCCGAGCTGGTCTCCCGACGGAACCCAGATCGTGTTCGTGAGCACACGCAACGGGAACCGCGAGATCTACGTCATGGACGCCCACGGCTCTGATCAGACGCGGCTCACGACCAACACCTCCGAGGATCGCTTTCCGGACTTCTCTCCCGACGGAACGCTGATCACCTTCGACACCTTCCGCAACGGGCACTTCGACATCTACGTGATGAATGCGGACGGCACGAACCAAGTCCGCCTCACGACGAACTCCGCTACCGACTCGCGTCCCGCCTGGTCGCCGGACGGCCAGTTCATCGCCTTTACGTCAGATAGAAGCAGTACCCAGACGATCTGGGTGATGGACGCAGCCGGGACGAACCAGACGAACGTGTCGCTGACGGGGTCGGACTCCTTCGCGACCTGGACGGATTGAACGCCCGCGTCTAGCGGCAAGGGCCGGGGTACCGGCGGGTGGCAGAAGCCACTCGCCGGTCTGGCCAGATCCTCGTCGAAGCCTCCCCGATGATCCTCGCGTTCTGAAAAAACGGACGAACTCGTGCCAGAGGTCCAGTCCCACCGAGGTCTCGTCTACGGGTCAGGACTTCCGCCGCCCGGAGATCGGCTTACGGCAGGTGCGTCACCACCGAT
>DASSBK010000222.1:0-2852 GCA_035698825.1 Gemmatimonadota bacterium | reverse complement strand
CGCTCGCGGCCTCTCTCTCGGGGCCCGCAGGCGAGGCGTGGAACGCCGTCAGCCGGGCGGTTCCCCCGCGAGGCCGCAGCGCCGACGTCCACGAGAGCGCGACCGACAGCGTACCCTCCGCCGCCTCGGAGCGGTCCACGGGCGCGAGAACGTTCCGCAATGGAAGATGCAGATCCCGCGCGGCCACCAGACAGGGACACGAGGCACTGCGAACCACCGCTGCCGCCGTGCCGCCCATCTTCCCCGGCTGGTGAACCGCCCGCGCGTGCGGCCCCAGAACGATCGCGTCCGCCTCCACCTGCACCGCCCGGTTTACGATCGCTCTCGCCGCGTCACCACTCATCACAACCACGCTCGCCGGCTCGCCCGCCCCTGGCGCCGCGACCTCAAGCTCCTCCCGAACCCGTGCCTCCGCATCTCTCGTCGGCGCTTCCTCCACAAAGACCACGTGGAGCGCCGCACTCGCCAGCGCGGCGAGCCGAGCCGCCGTGCTCAGCGCCGATCTCGATGCCTCCTTCAGGTCCGTCGCGGCCACGACCGATTCCAGCTTCAATAACCACATGCGGCTCTCTCAACCGTGACTGTCCATTTCCGGCCTCCCCGACGTTCGCTCCCGGGACCCCGATGCTTTAGCACGATTCGGACCCACCGCCCTACCCCGAAAGCCACCTCGACCACGTCGAAAACTCACTTCGCTCCGCCACCCCCAGCCGATCCAACCCGTAAGCCGCCGACCCGACGCCCGGCTCGCCCACCCGAGCGGGTCGCTCACCCCCTCCCGAAGAGTAAGACCCGCACGCTCGACCGGCAATCGTCCCCTGCCCCACTGACCCCCTTCGAAACACCCGAACCTCGCATCTTCCTGCTCCCCAGCCGGTTCGCGGCCGCATTCCCGCGCGACGAGCGACACGCCCTTGCGCCCACACCGCCCACCCCGCATCTTCCCCCTCGCTTGATATTGATTCTCAACTGCAATCATAGGGAAAGATGCGATTTCTGAGAGGGCTTGCTGCGGTGATGGTCGTCGGAGGAGGCGTGGTGGGGATGGCGAGAGTGAGCTCGGCTCAGGAAGTTCGGGACACGGCCGAGCGGATCCACGGGGAGGAGGCGCCGATCGAGCTAGCGCCGTTGCGGGTGACGGCGATCCGGGGTGGAGCGGGCACGAGTGCGGCGTCGTTGCCGATCAAGGTGGACGTTGTGGATGCGAAGGAGTTGTCGGTACAGCGAGGGGTTGCGTCGAACCCGACGGAGATCCTGTCGAACCTGATCCCGAGCTTTTCGCCGGGGCGGCAGAAGCTGACGAGTGCGGGCGAGAGCTTCCGGGGGCGGCGGCCGCTGTTCCTGATCGATGGAGTGCCGCAATCGAATCCGCTGCGGGACGGGCGGCGCGACGGGTTCACGATCGACATGGGCGCGATCGAGCGGATCGAGGTGGTATTCGGGGCGAACGCGACGCAGGGGCTTGGGGCGACGGGGGGCATCGTCAACTACGTCACGGTGAGCCCGCCGGCCACGGGGGCATGGGAGCAGCGCGCGTCGATCGGCACGACGAGCAACGATGGGTTGGAGGGAGATGGCCTGGGCTGGCGTGCGCACTACATGGCGGGGAGGCGCTTCGGCACGGTGGACGTGCTGGGGTCGGTCAGCTATCAGGGGCGCGGCCTGCAGTTCGACGCGGAGGACCGGCCGATCGCGATCGACAACGTGCAGGGCGACGTGGCCGACTCGTGGAGCCGCAACTTTCTGGGCAAGGTCGGATGGGAGATGGCGAGGGCTCAGCGACTGGAGCTGATGGTGAACGACTTCCGGCTCGCGCAGCGGGGGAATTTCACGAGTGTCGAGGGCGACCGGGCGGACGGGGTCCCCGCGGTTTCGATCGAGGGCACGCCGGAGGGGACGGAGCCGATCAACGACGTCACGACCATGTCGCTCAGCTACACCAACGAGGACCTGGGCGGCGCGACGTTCTCCGCCAGAGCGTACTTCCAGGATTTCTCCGCCCTCTACGGCGGGGGCCGGTTCGATACCTTCCAGGATCCGGAGATCGCCCCGGTGGGCGAGGTCTTCGACCAGTCCGAGAACAATTCGGAGAAGTTCGGCACGCGTCTCACCTATGCTCGGAACGATCTCGCGGGGACCCCCGTCGATCTGGTGACGGGGCTGGACTTCCTGCGCGACGAGACGTTCCAACGGCTGGTCGAGACGAACCGGAACTGGGTGCCGGTGACCCGGTTCTACAACTACGCGCCGTTCCTGCAGCTCGACGTCCCCGCGGCGCAGTGGCTCTCGCTCTCGGGCGGGCTTCGCTGGGAGGTTGCCAGTCTCGACGTTCCTTCTTTCACGACCCTGGCCGGCAACCGCGCGGACTTCGAGCGCACTCGTGTGGCGGGCGGGAGTCCGAGCTTCGATGAGCCGCTCCTGAACATCGGAGGCGTGGTCACACCGCTCGCCGGGCTGCGCTTCTACGGCACTCTTTCGCAGGCATACACGATGCCGGACGTCGGGCGCGTACTCCGCGGGGTTTCCGAAGAGGGACTGGCGGTGGAGGACTTTCTGGACGTGACGCCGATCAAGACCGACAACGTCGAGGTGGGCGGTGCCTACGCGACGGCATGGAGCCGGATCGGGGTGACCTACTTCGAGTCGGAGTCCGATCTGGGATCGCGGTTGGTCCCGAACGCCGACGGGATCTTCCGGGTCGTGCGAGAGCCGACGAAGACGAACGGCTGGGAGCTGACGGGGAAAGTGATCCCGCTCCCGCGGCTGTCGCTCGGCGCGGCATATTCGCGGCTAACGGGACGCTTCGACGGGAACGACGACGGCGTGCTCGAATCTGATCTGGGAGCCGCCGA
>DASSBK010000221.1:0-35787 GCA_035698825.1 Gemmatimonadota bacterium | reverse complement strand
CAGGAGGAGCTCCGCGGCGCGCTCGCCGAGCGCTGCCGCCTCCTCCTCGGACCCCGTCAGCCGGTCGCGCAGGATCGCGCCACCGTCCGGCCTCAGCGCGGCGGCATCGATCGTCAGCCGGCCTTCGGACCACCGGGCGTGCGCCGCGAACGGCGCGCGGCAACCCCCGCCCATCGCCGCGAGGAACGCGCGCTCGGCCATCACCGCCATCCGCGTGGGGCGGTCGTCGATCCGGCGGGCGTGCGCGCCCCACGGGTCATCCAGGCGAGCCTGCACGGCGAGCGCCCCCTGTCCCACCGCCGGAACCATCCTGTCGGACGCGAAGGTCTCGGCGATCCGGCCGGCGAGCCCGAGACGCACCAGGCCCGCAGCGGCGACGATGAGCGCGTCGCGCTCACCGGCGTCCAGCCGTGAAAGGCGCGTGTCGACGTTGCCGCGAACCGGTTCGACGACGAGATCGGGGCGCTCCATCCGCACGAACGCCTGCCGGCGGGGGCTCTCCGTTCCCACGCGCGCTCCCGATGGGAGGCCTGACAGCGGGACGTCCCCCCGGCTCACGAGCGCGTCCCGTGCGTCCCCCCGCGGCGGGAACGCGGCGAGCTCCGTGCCGCCGGCGATCGCGACCGGCAGGTCCTTGGCGCTGTGGACGGCGAGATCCACATCGCCGCGAAGAAGCGCCGTCTCGAGGTCCTTCACGAACGCCCCCCTCTCCAGCATCATCGATCCCTCCGATCGGGCGCGGTCGCCCTGCGTGCGGATCGTCACCACCTCGACCTCGAAGCCGAGCTCGCGCACCCGGCCGGCGACCAGCGACACCTGGGCCATGGCGAGCGCGCTCCCCCGCGTTCCGATGCGTACCGCAGGCAGGGTCATTCCCCGCTCCGCGGGCCCCCGTTCTCCCCCTCCTCGAGGCCGAACAGATCGCGCGCCACCGCGAGATAGGCCTCGCCTTCGGATGCGGCTCCGTCGCGGAGATGAACGAGCGGCTCGTGGAGGATCTTGTTGAGGAGCCGGCGGCCGAACTCGCGCATCTCCTCCGCTTTCTCGGGCGCGCGGCTTCCCACCTCCGCCTCCAGGATCCGCTCCGCGCGCTCGCGCAGCGCCCGTATCGTGGGCACCGCCGACCGTGCCGCCTGCCAGCCGAGGAAGCCGGCCGTCTCTTCGTTCACGATGGCCCGCGCGCGATCGATCGTCTCGGGGGCGATGGAAGCCGATCCCCAGCCCCGCAGGTCGTCGAGGTCGTGGAGCCGCACTCCGCGCAGCGAGCGCGCCGAGGGCTCGACGTCCCGGGGGACGGCGATGTCGATCAGAACGAGCTTGCGGTCGCGGCGGGCGGTCATGGCGGCCGCGAGGCGATCGCGGGTCAGGATCGGCGCGGCCGCCGCCGTGCAGGTGATCACGATGTCGGCCTCGACGAGCAGCGCGTCCAGGTCGGCGAACGGGGCCGACCGTCCCCCGATCTCGTCCGCGAGGCGCATCGCGGCCTCGGGGCTGCGGTTCGTGACGACCACTCGCGAAGCTCCCGACCGGCGCAGCAGGCCCGCGGCCTGTTGGCCGAGCTTGCCGGTGCCCACGACGAGGAGCGTCCGGTCCGCCAGGTCTCCCAGGACCAGCCGCACCATCCCGGTGGCCACCTTGGGGATCGACGGCAGGCCCCTGCCGAGGTTCGTCTCGCGACGCGCGCGGCGCCCCACCGAGATCGCACGCCGGACCAGCTCGCCGAGGACCGGCCCCAGGGCACCCGCTCCCTCGGCGTCTCCCATGGCACGTTTGACCTGACCCAGGATCTGAGGCTCGCCGACGACCATCGAATCGAGGCCCGCCGCAACGGCGAACAGGTGACCGACGGCTTCCCTGCCCGTCTTCCTGTAGAGGTCCCCGGGATCGCCCCCGCCCGCGGCATGGAGCAGCGCGGCCTCGAGCTCCTCGGCGGTGCGGGAGCCGTAGAGCTCCGTGCGGTTGCAGGTGACGAGCAGAAACGTCTCCGGACCCAGCCCGGAGAGCAGGCGGGCGGCCGCGTCCGGCTGGAGCGCGAAGCGCTCGCGCCGGTCGAGCGGAGCCGTTCGATGGCTGACCCCGGCCAGCGAGACTCGTTCGCCGCTCATGGCGCGGCGGGGAGTCTGACGGCGAGGGGGATGGGCAGAGGGGTCGGCACCCTTCTGGAAATGGCGGGGCGGACGGGACTCGAACCCGCGACCTCCGACGTGACAGGCCGGCGTTCTAAACCAACTGAACTACCGCCCCGCGCCATGGTAGATGGAAGCAGCCGATAGGGATGCAGGGTCCGAGAAAGTACGGCGCCCCCTTTCCACTGTCAACGAATTCCGGGCCCGGAAACGCCGACGGGTCGCCACGAGAAGCGACCCGTCCGTTCCCTTCGACCGGACCGCCCCTTTTTGCGGTCCGGCGCTCTTCTCGATCGACGATCAGCCTCCGCTCGAGCTCAGCTTCCGGATGATGGCGTCGACGCGCACGATGTACTGGTTGGCGTTGTTGATCAGCCCCTGCGCGTAGCCCTGGTATTCCCCGCAGGCGCCCTGCAGGTGGTTGATCGCGGTCTGGAACATCTCCTTGGCGCGCTCGTTCTGGGCGACCGTGCTGTCTTCCCCTTCCAGCCCCCGGCCCATGCGGTAGAAGGCGTCGCCGCGATAGTACGAGACGGCGCAGGAGTTCGCGCCCAGCGCCGACGCGCGGGAGAGGGCCTCCAGAGCGGCGCTCGCCCGGCCCGACTGAAGGGCCCGGTGCGCATCGGCGAGCGCCAGGCCCGCCAGGATCTCGCCGGACTGCCCCTGGCCGGCGCGCTCCAGATCCTGCGCGTAGGCGGCGGTGTTGCCGAGCTCCCGATTGGAAATCGCGCGATACAGGTACGCGTCCTGCAGGTCGGGGTTGAGCTCGATCGCCTTGTCGAAGTACGGGATGGCCTGCTGGTGATTCCCGAGCTTGCTCTGTGCGATGCCGGCGTACAGCTGCAGGCTGGCGTTCGTCGGATCAGCGGCGAGCGCCTGCTCGATCGTCTGTGCGGCCTCCGTGAACTGCTCCTCGGCGAGATAGAGCCCGAACAGGTACTGGAGCGCCTCGGGATCCGTGGCCTTCCCTTCGGTCAGCTCGAGGTACTTCCGGAAGTTCTGGATCTTCTCCTCGCGACGCGTGTCGGGCAGCGCGTACGCGAGGTACTGATAGGCCTCGGCGTTGTCGGGACACAGCTGCTTGGCCTTCTCGAACGCCTGCAGACCCTTGTCGACCTCTCCGAGCTGGTTCGCCATCACGTAGCCGTACGCCACCTGGATCTGGCAGTCGTCCGCCTTCTGGGCAGCGAGCTCTTCGAAGAATCCCTTGGCCTGGGTGGTGTCGCCCTTCTCCAGGTACGCCTGGCCGATCGATAGATAGGCGTTGATGTAGGCGGGATCGATCTCGACCGCTTTCTGCAGCGACGCCAGGGCCGGGTTCAGCGAATCCATCTCGAGGTACGTGGTCCCCATGTAGTAATACGCGCGGGCCAGCTCGGGATCGAACTCGAGCGCCTGCTTGAAGTTCGTCAGCGCCCGACCATACGCCTGCGAGCGTGCATAGTCCCGGCCGAAGATCACGTGCTTGTCGGCCTGGTTTCGCGAGTTGAACGACTCGACGACGCGCTCGCCGAGGTCACTCGCGTCGTTCGCCGTGACGGGACCCAGCTCCTGCGTGACCCGCGTGCCGACCTCCACGAAGACCGGCTCCGCCGTCCACTGCTCCCCGCTTTGCGAGAGCTTGCCGCGGGCAACGATCTTGGCTCCCAGGTCCCTGCCGATCTCCAGGGTCTTCGCTTCGGGAATCTCCTGCCCGGGCTCGAGGCCCGCATTGTCCAGTGCGTCGTTGATGACGTCCTGTTCGATGAGAGTGTACGGGCCCAGGAGATCGAGCCCTGCGATCATCGCCTCCTGGACATCCTTCGACTCGCCATCGTCCGGCGAAGTGAAGGGCAGCACCGCGACGACGAACTCCGTCTCCTGGGCGACGGCGCGGGTGGCTTCGAAACCGGACGAGAGCGCCGCCGCGAGGAACGCGATCGCGAACACGGCACGCGAGGGGGAATGCGTAGGCTTCATTTCATCTCCTTCTATCGTTCCCGGATCCGGCCTTCTTCGAACGGACGAACTTATGCGACAGCGGACCGAAATCCAGCGTCATTTCTTAGACCCCTGCGCCGTGCGTCGTGTTCCCTTGACGAGACCCCTCGTGACCGGTACTCTACCGCCCTTCCTGGCCGCGGGTGCTTTTTTCGATCGCCTTCTGACACCGCTGGAAACCTTGAGTCGCGAACGGTCGATCTTCCGAAAGACGCTCCTCGCGGCGCTCCCCATGCTTCTGGCGGGATGCGGGACCGGGCCGGACTGGCGCACCCTGAGGCCGGTTTCGGACTTCGGACGCCTGGGGTCAGACGTCTACGGCGACCTGATCTGGTGGACGCTCGGGATCTTCGTGGTGGTGGAGCTGCTTCTGCTCTACGCCCTGTTGCGGTACAGGAGCCGCCGCGACGAATCGGGAGCCCCCAGCCAGGTTCACGGCTTCACCGCGCTCGAGATCGCCTGGACGCTCGTACCCGCCGCAATCCTGTTCTTCATCGCCATTCCGACGGTGCGAACGGTCTTCGTGATGCAGGGCCCGCCTCCCGGTGGAGATCCGATGGAAATCACCGTCATCGGGCATCAATGGTGGTGGGAGTTCCAGTATCCGGAGCTGGGGTTCGTGACCGCCAACGAGCTCCACGTGCCGGTCGGCCGCACCGTGAACCTGACCCTCACGTCGGCCGACGTCATCCATTCCTTCTGGGTTCCCCGGATCGGGGGCAAGCGCGATCTGAATCCGGGATCGGAGAATCGGCTGTGGTTCACGCCCACCGAGGTCGGCCAGTACCACGGCCAGTGCGCCGAGCTGTGCGGAACCTCGCATGCGAACATGCGGATGCGCGTGTTCGTGGACGACTCGGCTACGTTCGCCGAGTGGGCCGCCGCGATGAGCGCACCGGCCGCTCCGGATTCCGCCGGCGCGATGACGTTCCTGATCTCCGGATGCGCCGCCTGCCACACGATCGCGGGAACGCCGGCGCAGGGGAAGGTCGGCCCTAACCTCACCAACGTTGGCCGGCGGACGAGCCTCGCGGCGTCCTTGATCCCCAACACGCCAGAGCACCTGGCGGGATGGCTGCGGACACCCGACAGTGTGAAGCCCGGCGCCCTCATGCCCGATCTCAATCTGGACGAGCAGAGGATCCATGACCTGGTACGGTTCCTGGAGGGGTTGAGATGAGTTCCCACGCGACGGCGGAAGCAGGGCACGAGTCGATCTACGCGGGCGGGCTACGATCGTGGCTGACGACCGTCGACCACAAGCGCATCGGAATTCTGTACGGTGTCACTGCCCTGTTGTACTTCGTCGTCGGCGGCGTGGAGGCGTTGATCATTCGTTTGCAGCTCGCTTCCGCGGACGGAATGGTCGTCGGGGCCGATACGTTCAACCAGCTCTTCACGATGCACGGCACGACGATGATCTTCCTCGTCCTGATGCCACTCTCGGCTGCTCTCTTCAACTATATGATCCCCCTCATGATCGGCGCGCGCGACGTGGCATTCCCGCGTCTCAACGCGTTCAGCTTCTGGACCTTCTTGTTCGGCAGCCTGCTGCTCAACTTATCATTCTTTGCGGGCCACCCGCCGGACGCCGGATGGTTCGGTTACGCGAACCTGACCTCGAAGCAGTACAGCCCGGGCATGGGAATCGATTTCTGGCTGCTGTCGTTGCAGATCATGGGCATCGCGTCGATCGCATCGGCGGTCAATTTCACGGTCACGATTCTCAACATGCGCGCTCCTGGAATGTCGCTGATGAGGACCCCGCTCTTCGTGTGGATGGCCCTGATCACCCAGGTGCTGATGCTGCTGGCGTTCCCGGCTATTACCGTGGCTTTTATTTTCCTGCTGTTCGACCGCTTCTTCGGCACGCATTTCTACATCCCCACGGCGGGCGGAACGCCGATCCTTTGGCAGCATCTGTTCTGGATCTTCGGTCATCCTGAAGTCTACATTTTGATTCTGCCGTCCTTCGGGGTTGTATCCGAGGTCCTGCCGACGTTCTCGCGCAAGCCGTTGTTCGGTGCACCGTTCATGATCTTCTCGGGGATCCTGATCGGCTTCCTCGGCTTCGGCGTGTGGAGCCACCACATGTTCGCCACCGGGCTGGGAGCCGTCGCCGATACGGCGTTCTCGCTGGGCTCGATGCTGATCGCCATACCCACCGGTGTGAAAGTCTTCAACTGGATAGCGACGCTGTGGGGTGGAAGAATCCGGTTCAAGACGCCGCTCTACTTCGCCGTCGGCATGGTCGCCTTGTTCATCATCGGTGGACTCTCCGGCATCATGCACGCCTCCCCGCCGGTCGATATCCAGCAGACCGATTCGTACTTCGTGGTCGCGCACCTCCACTACGTGTTCTTCGGAGGAACGATCTTCGGCCTGTTCGCGGGGATCTACTACTGGTGGCCGAAGATCACCGGGCGGATGATCGGCGAGGGGCTCGGGAAGCTCCATTTCTGGCTCATGTTCATCGGAATGAACCTGACGTTCTTCCCCATGCACTTCCTGGGCATGGACGGGATGCCTCGCCGGATCTATACGTACGCCGCCGATCTCGGCTGGGAGCGATGGAATGAGGTCGCCACGGTGGGAGCGTTCGTGATCGCCGTGTCGGTTCTCGTCTTCTTCGTCAACGCGATCCGCAGCGCCGCGTCGGGCGCGCGGGCCGTCGGCGATCCGTGGGATGCCGCCACCCTCGAGTGGACGATGAGCTCGCCCCCGCCGGAGTACAACTTCGCGGTCGTCCCGGCGGTCAACAGCGCGCGTCCCTTCTGGCTGCACAAGCACGGGCCGACCAGGGACATCTCGACGCACACCAAGGAGGAAGGCACCCCCGCCCAGCCGGAGACGCCTCCGGTGCGGGTCGACCTGCCTTCGCCGTCGGGCTGGCCCGTGCTGGCCGCCCTCGGCCTCGCGCTCATGGGCGGCGGGGCGCTGGTCGGCCTGTGGCTGGTCCTGATCGGCGTGGCCGTCCTGGTGTTCGGCGTCTACCGCTGGGCGTTCCAGCCGCTTGAGCGACTGGGCCATCCCTCGTTCGGACCCGCATCGACCGGAGGTCGCTGATGGATCCGCACGCCACGACTTTCGGGGTTCCCAGCCGCAAGATGGCGATGTGGGTGTTCATCGCCTCCGAGTGCATGTTCTTCGGATCGCTCATCGCGACCTACCTCTCGTACGAGGGAAAGAGCATCGTCGGCCCTACCCCCGCGGAGATCCTGAATATCCCGCTCACGTCGGTTTCGACCTTCGTCCTTCTCATGTCGAGCCTGGCGATGGTGCTCGCATTGGACGCAGTGCAGAGCGGCGACCGGCGCATGACCAGGATCTGGCTCGGCGGCGTGATCCTCCTCGGCGGACTGTTCATCGGCGGCCAGGTGTTCGAGTTCTCGCACTTCTATCACGAAGGCCTCACGCTCCAGCAGAACCTCTTCGGCGCCACGTTCTTCGTCCTGACCGGCTTCCACGGGGCGCACGTGACCGTGGGGGTCGTCTGGATGATCACCCTGCTGGTGATGTCGCTGCGCGGGACTCTGGGCCCGGAGCGGAGTCTCGACGTGGAGGTGGCGGGGCTGTACTGGCACTTCGTGGACGTTGTATGGATCGTCATCTTCACCGTCGTCTATCTCATTCAGTAGCGGGAGATCATGGCCGAGCACGCCGTATCGGAATCGTCGAAGGGCCACGCGAGCAAGAGCACGTACTGGCTGATCGCGGTGGTCCTGGGGATCCTCACGATGCTCGAGGTCGCGGTCTTCTACGTGCCGCTGCTCCACTCGGTCATCGTACCGTTCCTGCTCGTCCTGTCTGCGGCGAAGTTCATACTGGTCGCGATGTTCTTCATGCACCTCAAGTTCGACCGGCCGATCCTTACAACCGTGTTCGCGGGCGGAATCGTGGTGGCAACCGTGATCATTCTGGCGATGATGCTGTTGTTCGGCGCTATCGGATCGGGCGCCCACATGTAGCGTTGGAAGTCCGTCGTTCTTGAACCGAGCAGGAGAAGGAATGGGCAACGAGCACGAACATCCAGGCACGGCCGCCGCTTCGCACGCCGTCCCCCCACTGTCGGTCTCGACGACCCTGATGGAGGGGTTCATCACCGGCCTCATCGGTGCCGGAGTCGTGGCCGCGTGGTTCCTGCTTCTGGACACGATCCAGCATGTCCCTCTGTGGACGCCTTCCCTGCTCGGAACAGTACTCTTCAAGGGGACGCATGCGGCGGCGGGTCATCGGGCCGTCGACCCCGGAATGGTGGCGGCGTATACGCTGGTCCACCATGCCGCGTTCATCGGTGTCGGCCTGGTGGCGTCGTTCCTCGTGAGCGAGATCGAGCGGGTCCCGCCGCTGGGCATTGCGCTCGTGTTCCTGTTCGTCTTCTTCGAGACGGCATTCCAGATCTTCCTGCTGGCGATGGGGGAGCCCCTGCTCGGCGGTATCGCTTTCTGGGGCGTGGCGGTCGCCAATCTTCTGGCGGCGGGGGCGATGGCGGCCTACCTCTGGTATCGACATCCCCGGATCCTGACCCACTTCAACAGGATCTGGAACGAGGACTAGTTGGAGCTCGAGCGGGCTCAGCGGCGGGGGCCGCGTTCGCCCCGCTCGTCCCGGTAGCCCAGCACGCGTCGAAGATTCCACAGGTAGATCGCCAGCACCACGGCGAGGACCGCGAAGACCGCGCCGAGCAGCCCGAAGGGCGTCGAGCCGCCCTCCCCGCTCATCGAGAACATCCACCACGACAAGCCCGCGCAAAAGACGATCGCGGTCGCGATCAGAACCCTGTGGAAGGGGATGAGCGAGGAGCCCGGCAACGACCTGCTCAGGCGCCGGGCGCCGGGCTGTCGTCTCCGCGGCGCCGCCGGAGCACTGCGACCAGGACGCCTACGCCGATGGCCAGAGGCACGCCCACCATGAAGAGCGCCGCCCACAGCATGCCGGTCATGACGTCGTGGTTCATCGACTGCCGCCCCGGATCAGCGGATCTCCATCGTGACGACGGTGGCCGTGATCAGGATGGCGAGCGGGATAGGGGCCAGCACCATCATCACGAGCCTCGGCGGCTCGAACCTGAGGTGCATGTAGTACATCGCCACCAAGGCCGCCTTCCACACCGCCAGGAACAGCAGCAGCAGGATGAGCCACGTCTCGGGCAGGTGTGACATGAACGCGACCGCCACCTCGGCGATCGTCAGGATCAGCAGGTACAGCCACACCAGGTAGTAGTTCGGCTTCTTCCTCCCTGTCACCGCGTGCGTTTCGTCCGCCATCAAGCTCCTCCCCGCTCAGGACCGATGTGAGGTTGACGCTGCTGGAGGCGCGTCAAAACGGGTCAGATGCAAGGCGCGCGACGAGGGACGGCCGAGGCGTACCGGAGTGTACGCCGCAGGCCGGCACGAGGAGCGCAACGCAGCAGATGGCCCGTTTTCACGCGCCCTGATCAAATCAGGTAGACGATTGTGAAAAGAATGATCCACACCAGATCCACGAAGTGCCAGTAGAGTCCCATGATCTCCACTCCGCCGTAGTCCGTCGCCGAGTATTTCCCCCGGAACGCCTTGATGGTCGTGAAGATCAGCGCCAGCACCCCGATCGTGACGTGGGCGCCGTGGAAGCCCGTCATGGTGTAGAACGTCGAACCGTACAGCGGACCTCCCTCGGCAGCATATCTCGCCGCGACGGGAACGAACCCCTCGTGGGCGAGCTTGATGTACTCGAAGACCTGGATGCTGACGAACGCCGAGCCCAGGATGATCGTCGCGATCAGCCACTTCCTGAGGCCCGCCTGATCCCCGTGCTCGATCGCGGCGAAGGCCTTGACCATCGTCACCGAGCTGCAGATCAGCATGAAGGTGTTGAAACCCGTGAGCGGAACGTTGAGGACCACATTGGGCTCCGCCCACTGCTCGGGGTGCGCGAACCGCAGGATGATGTAGGCCCCGATCAGGCTCGAGAAGAACATCACCTCCGACAGCAGGAACACCCACATCCCGAGCTTGAGGTTGTAGACCTTCATCCCCTCCATCGGGTGCGTGGCCGAGATCGCGGCGCCGTGGCTCATGCGTGCACCTCCTCCCGATGGGCGGCCTTTCGCTCCGGCTCTCCGGGCGGTTCGCTCTGCGGCCAGTAGTCGGCCTCCCGTCCCGGCACGCTGTACTCGTAGGGCCCCCGGTAGACGGTGGGCATGGTCGGGAAGTTCCCGTGGGGCGGCGGCGACGGCAGCGTCCACTCGAGGGAATTCGAGTTCCAGGGGTTCGCCGGCGCCTTCTTCCCCCCGCGCAGGGACCACAGGAAGTTGAACAGGAAGATGAGCTGGGATGCCCCCAGCAGCAGCGCGGACACGGAGATGAACGTGTTCATCGGCTGGTACTGCGCCAGGTATTCGTACTGGTTGGGGTCGTAGATCCGGCGCATCATGCCGTCCAGCCCCAGGTTGTGCATCGGGAAGAAGACCGCGTTGTAGAACACGAAGGTCAACGCGAAATGGATCTTCCCCAAGGTCGGATTCAGCATCCGCCCGAAGAACTTGGGATACCAGAAGTAGATCCCCGCGAAGATCGCGAACAGGCTCCCGCCGAAGAGCACGTAGTGGATGTGCGCCACGATGAAGTACGTGTCGTGGATGTAGATGTCGACCGGCGTCGACGCCATGAACACGCCCGACAGCCCGCCGATCACGAACATCGCCACGAACGCGAGCGCGTTCAGCATCGGCACGTGGAAGTGGATGTCTCCTCGGTAGATGGTTCCCAGCCAGTTGAACACCTTGATCGCCGAGGGCACCGCGATGATCATCGTCGAGGTCATGAACGCGCCGCCGAGGAGCGGGTTCATGCCGCTCTGGAACATGTGGTGCCCCCAGACGATCCAGCCGAGGAACGCGATCGCGACGATCGCGTAGACCATGAACTTGTAGCCGAAGATCGGCTTCCGCGAGCCATTGGAGATGACCTCGGAGGCGATTCCCATGGCCGGCAGGATCAGGATGTAGACCTCGGGGTGCCCGAAGTACCAGAACAGGTGCTGCCACATGAGCGGCTGTCCGCCGTCCTTCGGCAGGAAGAACGTCGTCCCGATCGTCTGATCGAAGAGGAGCAGGATCAGCGCTCCGGTCAAGACCGGAATCGCCAGCAGGACCAGGATCGCGGTAATGAACAGCGCCCAGATCGGAAGCGGCAGGCGCATCCACTTCATGCCCGGAGCGCGCATGTTCACGATCGTCGTGATGTAGTTGACCGCGCCCATCAGCGATGAGAATCCGAGCACGATCAGGCTGAGACACCAGAGCTTCTGCCCCATGTAGACGCCGCTCAGCTCGGGGCTCGCGGAGAGGGGCGCGTAGGCCGTCCAGCCGGCCGCCGCCGATCCCCCGGTGACGAAGAAGCTGCTCAGCATGATCACCCCGGCGGGAAGGGCGGTCCAGAACGACGCCATGTTGAGCCGCGGGAAGGCCATGTCGGCCGCACCGACGTGGAGAGGGATCAGCCAGTTGCCGAACACGCCCACGAGTAGCGGCATGATCGCGAAGAAGATCATGATCGTGCCGTGCATGGTGACCAGGGAGTTGTAGAACTCGGGCAGGATGATCCCCCCGGGAGCTTTCGCATCCCCGAGGATCGCGCCGCCCGGAACCGCCGTTCCCGGCCAGCCCAGCTGCCAGCGGATGAGCATCGCCAGCAACCCGCCGATCAGCAGGAACGTGAGGCTCATGATCAGGAACTGACACCCGATCACCTTGTGATCGGTGGAGAAGATGTACTTCCGCAGGAACGACCTGTGGTCTGCGTGGCCGGGCTCCGCCCAGTGCTGAACCGACGGATGCCCGATTTCGATCGGCACCGTGCTCATGCCCGCCCCTCTCCTTCGCTGGATGGTTGCTGATGATCGTGGCCCGGGGCCGCGGCGGCTTCGGCTGCCTCGGCCCCGCCACCGGTGGTGTCCGCGGGCGCCGGCGTCTCCGCGGCCGGCGCCGATCCCTCCTCAGCGACCCACGAGTCGAACGCCGCCGCCTCGTGCACGGTGACCGAGCCGCGCATCCGGTAGTGGCCGAGACCGCACAGCTCGGCGCAGCCCAGCGGGTACTCACCCGCCTTCGTCGCCTCGAACCACACCGGAATCACCATGCCGGGTACCGCGTCCTGCTTCACCCGGAACACAGGCAGGAAGAACGAGTGGATCACGTCCTCGCTGGCCAGGTCGACCCTCACGGCCCTGCCCACAGGAAGGTGGAGCTGGTTCCTCTTCACGAAGTCGTCGGGGGTGTCGAGCTTCTCGTCGGGCCCGGGATAGGTGACATTCCACTCGAACTGCTTCGCCGTCACGCGCAGCGGCAGTGCGTCCGCCGGCGCATGGCCATCCGCGATCTTCGCTTCGAGCCACACATCCATGCTCATCCAGGCGATCGCCATGACGAGGATGAAGGGGATGATCGTCCACACCGCCTCCAGCTTGGTGTGTCCATGGGAGTATTCCGCCCGCCGACCCTCGCGGTGCCGGTACTTCAACAGGAACACGATCAGCGCGCCCTCCACGAGCACGAAGATCACCCCTGTGATCACCAGGATCACATAGTAGATGGAGTCGATCTTGGAGCCGAACGTCGAAGCCGGCTCCGACATCAACCAGCCCCAGTCCATTACTCCCCCCTCGCCGTGGCGCGCACGCTACCGGCCCGCGGACGCGACCCGGACGTGCCCGTCGTGCTCGTGGAGGTCGATCGGATCCCCCATCGGCACCGGGTTGCCCGCCATATCGCTCGAGTAGTCGAACGTGACCTGACCCGTCCCCTGGGCCGCGACGGTGACGGTCTGTGTCTGGGTGCCGTACAGCTCGTGCCAGGCCTCGATGGTATACGTGCCCGGCGGCAGGTTCTCGAGCGTGAACGTTCCGTCCGCGCCGCTCACCGCCATGTACGGATGGTCCTGCACGCCGATGAAGGCCTCCATCCACCCGTGCACGTCGCATTTCACGGGAATCATCACCTCGGGGGACGTGAACGTCTTGGTGGTCTCCATCGCCACCGGCTGGCTCACGTTGAAGCCCTGATTCACGGACGGCTGCGTGTTGATGTTGTGCAGGATCCCGTCGGAATTCTTGACGATCAGATCCTGTCCCGTCTGGATGGCGATGATGTGCGGATGATACTCGCAGCCCCGCTGGTCGATCGTGACCCCTTCCTGCGAGACCGGGAATCGGCGGTCACCCAACCCCTCCTTCACGTACACGAAGACGTTGGCGAGCTTTCCGTCCGCCGCAACGACCTGCATTCTCATGGGCGGCTCGGTGTGCTGTTCCGCGCACGTCGGCTCTTCGCTCATGTCGATGGGCTCCCCGGCCGGCGCGGTGCCGGTGAAGTTCACGACGCCCGTAATCGTCGCCGCGCTGTCCGGGCTGACGGCGGGCCCCGCCTCCTCGTCCACCGCTACGTCTCCCCCGGTGTCCGCCTCCTCGCCGCCACCGCCGCAGGCTAGCGCGACGACCAGCAAGCTCGCGGCCAGCGCCTCGATCGAATGTCTCATCAGCGTCCTCCTTGGTTTGATTCGGTTCGCGACAACCCTACGCATCGTTTCGCGCGCGCCGCTGCGCCCGCCTGACCAACACCACGCCCAGCGCCGCAGTCAACAGCGTCGCCAGGACCGGCGTCACGTACACGGTGCTCGCCGTCGGCTGATCCAGGTACAGGAAATACCAGCTTCCGATCGCCCCTTGCGTTCCCGTCTCTCCGTTGGACCCGTCCCACGCGAACAGCGCCATCGGGATCGCGCGCCCTGGCTCGAAGCCGAGGCGATCCGCGACTCCTTCCGCGTCCATCGTCCGGCGCAGCATGAGTCGCCACTCGCCCTGGTCGAACACGGCCTCGGCCGTCACGGCTCCGGCCTGGGCGCCGCCGAGAGGCTCGTACCTCGCCAGCCCGCGCGCCAGCATCTCGCTCGCCTGCCGTCCGCTTTCCCAGCGCCAGAGATACACCGGATCGCGATCGTCGCCCATGAGGAAATAGGGCCGCTCCATGCCCTCGGGGATGGAGCGCGGGAACTGAACCACCAACGCGTCCGGGAAGGGTGCCCCCGGCGAGGCGGCGGCGACCGCCGTCGTATCGGCCCCGCCCCCCGGCGCGGACTCCGCCGGTGCCTCGGCGGCGGCCGAATCGGGCGACTCCGCGACCGGCGCGTCGGCGAACGCCATCAGCGCGAGCACCTTGTCCCGCCACTCGTCCCAGTCCGGATCGGGGCTTTCCGACGGGTCGTGCCACACGAGGCGCATCGTCAGCTCTCGACCGTTGTGAAGCGCCTGGACCCATACGCCGTCCACGGTGGGCGAGAACCAGCGCGGGCGGGCGATTACCTGTCCGACGAGCGGCACGTAGAAGCGCTCGGCGGTCTCCCATGCGGCGTCGTCCACCGACGCCGGCAGATCGCCCTCCACCCGCCCGGCGCGAACGACCTCCCGCACGACCGGGGGCTCCTCGGGCGCCAGGCTCCGGACGTACTGCGCCACGTGCCATAACTGCTCCTCGGTCATGAACTCGGCGGCGATCAGGTCCTGGAACGAAGGCATCGGCGTTCCGTTGAGGCCCGTGACCAGACGCTCGTGGATCTCCTCCACCGACCCCCCGCCGTTGAAGAACCAGTTCTCGGTGAGATCGGCGGCGCGTATCGGCCGGTCGTCGTCGTCCTCGAGCGTGGGCGCCGACGGACCATCCCCTCTGCCCGCCTCGCCGTGGCACTTGTTGCACTCGATCTTCTCGTAGAACTCCCGACCCTCCGCGAGCGCCGCATCGTCCGCTCCGGGAGCCGACACGATCTCCACCGGCTCGGGGGCCGGCTGGCTCTCGAAGAACGGCGAGAACGACTTGATGTGGGCGACCAGTTCCTGCACCTCGCGCTCGCCGAAGTGGTCCCGCCATCCGGGCATCGCGGTGCCGGGCATCCCGTCCAGGATCACACTCGTGAGGTCCTCGTCCGTGGGGAGCGCGCCGCTCGGCGTCGAGCGGATCTGGTAGCGGCCGGTCGTGAAGTCGCGCGGCCGCGGCATCATCGTCCCGGCACCCGGGCCATCCCCCTTGCCGTCCACGCCGTGACAGCCGGCACACCACCGGTCGTACTCCGCCTTCCCGGTCTGGGAGTCCTGCGCGGTCACGGACGCGGGCGCCACGAAGAGGGCCGCCAGCAGGGGCCAAGCCATGCGCGCCGGAAACCTCATTCAGCCCCCTCCCCGGCCTCTGCCCACGTGCGGGGAGTCGCGCCGGTCTGCTCGTAGAGGAAGACGATGACCGACCAGATCTCCTCTTCGGTGAGGATCTCCTCCCAGACCGGCATCGCGCTGTTCCAGGGCGTTCCCTCCTTGGGGAGGCCCGGGCCGCCCTTGGCGATCCGCCAGAATACGAAGCTCTCGGTCAGCTGCGGGATCGTGCCGGAGTCGTTGAACGGCAGCGGGGCCGGTGTGAAGCCGTGCGCGAAATGGCCGCGCCCGTCGAGCCCATCGCCGTGGCAGGGGAGGCAATTCTGATAGTAGACCCGCTTGCCCTCCTCGTAGTCTTCCGTGATCGAGCCGTCCCCCCGGAGCGGGTTGTCGAGCCCCGCGAGGTTCAGCGGCCGACCGCGGAACGTGATCGACGAGGGGGGCGCGGGGTGGATCGAGCGCAGGGCGGGCGGTGCGGCGACCGTCTGCCGCACCTGACGGAAGGCGAGCAGCCCGACCAGGAGCGGGATCGCGACCATGAGCCCGAGCCGCAGCCAGCGCCTGTTGCCGTCGACCATCGTCGATCGGATCGGCTCCAGGAATCGGTTCCACCGCTCGTCGCTGTCGCTGACCCAGATCAGGACCCCCACCAGCACGGTCGCCATGTACTGCAGCACGACCGATCCGGGAACCGGGGCGCTCTCCATGCCAATCAGCGCGGGCAGGTACGGGATCCCGTAGGTGATCAGGAGGTAGGCGATCACCAGGATCGCGACCGCCTGCCAGAACGGATGGCGCAGGAGCCTCACGGCGTATGCCTCACTTCCGCGCCGCCAGGAAGCCGACGATCGCCTCGAGCTGCGAGGCCGTCAGCCGCGAGCCGAAGTTCGGCGGCATCACCCCGGCGAACTGCTCGAAGCCCGGCGAGACCGAGGCCGCGGGATCGAGGATCGCCTGCCGGATCTCGTCGGGCGACAGACGCGAGCCCATGCCGTCGAAGTGCGGCCCCACCTCCTGCCCCTCCGCGCCCAGCTTGTGGCAGGCGAGGCACTGGAGCTCCTGGATGAGGGCCACGGGGTCGGTGGTCGCGCTGGGGCCGGTACCGGCCGTGGCCGCCGTCCCCGCCGCCGCGCCGGGCTCCGTTTCGGCCGCCGCCTGCAGATCGGCGGCGGTGACGGTTACCTCCCCGCCCTGGCTCTGCAGAAATGCGATCATCGACCAGATCTGCGCTTCCGACAGCGTGCGCGACATGTCCGGCATGATCGGCTGGAAGCCCTCCACCACGTACGCGTTCGGATCGACCATCGACTGGTGCAGATAGGCCTTGCAGTCCTCGCCCTCGACGCGTTGTCCGCAGCGCGCGCCGATCGCGCCCAGTCCGCCCTGATCGGTCAGCAGGTTCGGCGCCCGCGTGCCGAGCCCGTGGCAGGCCGTGCATCCGCCGGCCCCGTTGAACAGCTCCTCCCCGGCCTCGATCAGCTGCTCGGGGCTCACGTCGCCGGTGAACGTCAGCTCCTCGGGGACCTCCGACTCGACCTGCGGGATCGCGTTGGCCAGCAGCGTGTAAGCCGCGACGGTCCCCAGCACGACGGCGAGGACCCGGAGGTTCGTGCCCCACATCAGCGGTCTCCGGACTTGGGGACGAGCTGGGGCTTCTCGACCAGCCCGCCCAGCCAGAAGATGAACGAGATCAGCCCCAGGAAGATGAGGACGCAGACGCTGATGATCTGCGCCGCGTATCCCAGCGCGGGAGTCGCGGCCCATTCGCTCGTGTCCCGCATGACCTCCCACACGTGCCAGTGCTGGCGGATGCCGCTCCGCGCGAACCCCATCAGGCCCATGAGCCAGGTGAACGTGACGACCAGGACGAACAGCGCGTACTGGGAGCGCGGCGGCATCTGGCCCCAGCGGATCGCACCGCGCGATTCCGACCCCCGCAGCATCGCCACGTCGATCGCCATCACCCCCACGATCGTGGCCAGGACCGCCAGCACCTGATACACGCTGAACCCGATCCGGACGATCGCGCTCACGAAGTAGCCGTACACTCCGTAGAAGAGGACCACCGCGGCCGCGATCATGAACAGCCCGGCCTGGAGGATCGTTCCCGTCCGCGTCCACGACACGACCGGTCGCCGGTTCGCCCGGCGGTACAGCAGAAACGAAAGGAACGTCGTCAGGATCATGAGGTTGACGGCGGTGTTCTTGGCGCTCATGACGCCCAGGACGCCGAGGAACGGATGGTGAGAGCCGCCCATCGCCTCGAGCTCGGCCCTGTCGGCGATCATCGTGTGCGGCGTCGACCACACGATCACGCCGATGATCAGGACCAGCAGCATCCATTTCGTGTAGGGTAGGAAGCGCTCCGCTCCCGGAATCCGTCCCATCCCCACCCAGAGGTAGTAGTTGCCCGCCAGGAACAGGACCCCGATCAGGAACGCCTGGATGATCCACAGCCAGGACATGAAGCCGCCCATCATCGTGATGCCCATCTGCTGGTTGTACTCGTAGATCTCGCGGCCCAGGTAGTAGCCGGCGAAGGGCAGCACGATCAGGGCGCCGATGGCGATCAGGTTGCCGACGTAGCCCATCCAGTCGTAGTGCGCGCGCTCCTCGTCCGTGCGCGAGGAGAGGAAGCGGTAGCCGGCATAGGCCGCCACCACCGAGCCGCCGAAAACCACGTTGGCGATCAGCCGATGGATGTTGATCGGCATCCAGGTGGCGTTGGCGAAGGCGCTCCAGAACTGGACCATGGCCGGCGAGGTGTCGGGCGTGACTGTCGCCGGCGGGCTCATCATGTACGTGAGCCAGCTGTCGGCGATGAACAGGACCGCGGTGCCCCAGAGGTTGAGCAGGATCCCCAGCGTCCAGTGCCCGATCTTCGCGCGCCCGTGCTTCCAGCGGTCCCAGCCGTAGTAGTAGAGATAGAGCGTGAATGATTCGACGAAGAACAGACCCACGTAGATCCACATCGAGACCTCGAAGATCTCCGTCATGTGGGCCCAGAACCGCGGGTAGAGCGTGGTCAGGAAGAAGACCAGGACGGCACCCCACATCGCGGTTGCGCTGTAAGCGATGAGGAGGAGCCGCGTGAACTCCTTGGACAGGCGATCGTAGCGCTCGTCCCCGCCGAAGATCCCGATGCCTTCGGCCGCGACCGCGAAAATCGGCACGCCGAGGACGAAGGCGGCGAACATGAGATGCACCTCGGCCGCGATCCAGACGGCGGTCCGGCTGCCGATCCACGGGAACGAGCCGTACTCGCGCGGCCCGACGACCGCCGGCTCCTGCGCGCCCGCCACGTGGACCGCCACGAGCACCAGCGCCAGCGACGCGACGCACGTCGCGGCCGTGCCGAGCCGGCGCCGGGTCACGACGGGTCCTTCCCGAGGAAGAACGGCTTCCTCTTGGCGAAGTCGATCGGCAGCGCCGAGCGCACCTCGTCGATCACGTCTTCGGTGACGATTGGGTATCCCCGTTCCGCGGCGTATTTCTCCACGCGGGCGGTCACGACGGCGCGCACGAAGCCGGGGACGCGGCCCATCCGCTCCCGGGCCGCCGCGCTCCACGCAAGCGTCCGCTCCGCCGGCGCGCCATGGGCCACGAGCCGCGGCTCCACGACCGGGACCCGTCCGGTCGGCTCGTACGAGCAGGCGGGGTCCTCCGCCAGCCAGTCCCCCTCCTCCGCGTAGGCGCGCGCCCGGCAGCCCCCGCACACGATCCGGAACTCGCATCGTCCGCAGCGTCCGCCGAGCTCCGTCGCGCGGAGCTCGCGGAAGACCCGCGACTCGCGCCAGATCTCTCCGAAGCTCGCGCTCGCCAGATCTCCGGCCTCGACCGGCATGTAGGGGCAGGGCGTGACCTTTCCGTCGGGCGTGATGCGGCAGTACTGAACGCCGCACGGGCAACGCGTGGCGTAGTCGAGGAGTCCCGATTCCGGATCGCCGGCATACGCGTGGCGCATGATCTGGGGCTGGCACTTCGAGCGCACCATCATCCGGCCCCGATACGCCTTCCCCAGCGCCACCAGCTCGGCCAGGACCTCGTCGTTCTCGCGAGGCGAGAGCCCGCGCATCCCGGACGCGCGACCGGTGGCCACAACGAAGTAGCAGTTGAACGAGACCGCGCCCTTCTCCGCCGCCCAGGCCACGAGGCGCGCGATCTCGTGGCGGTTGCCGCGCGTCACGGTGGTCTGGACCACGAAATCGAGCCGCGCCTCGCGCAGCCGCTCGATCGCGGCCAGCGTTTCGTCCAGCGATCCGGCACCGTGGCGGAAGCGGTCGTGGTAATCGCCGTCGAGGCTGTCGATCGAGACCGCCACGCCACGGACGCCCGCCGCCTTCAGCGAGTCGATGCGGGCCGGCGTGAGGCGCGTGCCGTTCGTTCCCACGACCACCGTCGCGCCCCCGTCGGCGGCCCGCCGGGCGATCGTCTCCAGGTCGTCGCGAAGCAAGGGCTCACCGCCGCTCAGGATCAGCATCGGGGCGGGGCTCACCGCGAGGATCTCGTCCACGACCCTCAGGCAGTCCGCGGTCGACATCTCCTCCGCGGCGGCGTGCCAGGCGCCCGCCGCGATGTAGCAGTGAGCGCACTCGAGGTTGCAGCGGCGGGTCAGGTTCCAGGCGACGACGTGCGGCACGAACTCCGGTCCCGCCGCGCGCACCGCGACGTCCGTTTCCCAGTCCCTGCGCGGCGCGGCCCGATCCGCCGACACGGCCCCGAATGGCGGTGTCGCGCTCACCCTATGGGGCGTCCTCCGCGGCTGCGGCGGAATTCAGGAAGGCCTCGACGGCCGCCTTGGCCTCGGCGGGCGTGGCGGCCTTGAAATCGACCGGGCACTTGTCGATCTGCTTCTCGATGTCCCGGATGGGGCAGCGAGTGACGCCGGCGGCCTTCGCCTCGTCGATGAATCGGCGCATCTCGGGCGTCAGTCCGTCCACGCCCTCCGCGGCGGCCCTGAGCTGTTTGGTCTGGAGCTCCTTGAACATCACCAGCATCGTGTCGACGTCGAACTCGTCGGCCTCGATCATCGCCTGCTTGTTCTCGTCCATCACCCGGGTCGTGATCCGCCACATGGCGTGATCGCGGGCGAAGCGCTCGACCGTGTTCCGGGCCAGCGGCCGCGCGATGAGCGGCACCAGACGCAGTCGCTCGAACGCTTCTCCCGTCCACACGACCGGGTCCTTCTCCGTCCACTCCCGCTCCTGCACGTGCCCCGTGTACGGACACTTCGCCGTCACCATGCGCACCGCGGGAGCGTCGTCCACGTCGCTGCCCTCGACGAGCGTCCGCTTCATCGCCTCCTCGGCCTTGATCTCGGCCAGCGCGAGCTCCTCGGCCGTGCCGATTCCCATGATGAGCTGCATGTGGGTCGGCAGGAGCTTCTGGATCGCCTCGTCCAGCCGCTCGCCGGTGACGGTCGGCAGGCCGCGCGGTCTTCCGTCCCCGTTCGACGGCGCGTGCCCGTTCCCGTCGGCAGGCACGGTTCCGTTGCCGTTTCCGTTCCCGCCGGCTCCAGCGCCGACCGCGGCGCCGTACCGCTCCAGCACGTACTCCTCGACGGCCTTGCGCGCGATGCCGAGCGCGAACGGCGGAACCCGCAGGATCCGGACCTCGGCGTCCGGCGACCACTCGAGGCCCGTCTCGCCGTCCTCCTCGATCCACGGGATCTCCTCGGGATGGACCGCGGTGGTGCCTACCAGCAGCGTGTTCACCGTCGCGATGCGGCTCAGGTTGTCCGCCTGGGACCCCAGATCCGTCCCGTCGATGCGATGGCTCCCGTGGCGCGCGACCACGAGCAGGGAGGGCTCGATCTCCTCCGCCCACTGGAGGACGACCTGGAACGGCTTGCCGATCAGGATCTGCGTCTCGATCGCGATGTCGGGATACTCAGCGGCCATGACCTCGGCGCGCTTGAGGTTCGCCTGACAGAGCCGCAGGAGGCCCTTGTCGATGATGTTGTTGTGGAGCTCCTCCTGCTCCTCGAACTTGAACACCTTCGAGGCCTGGACCGAGAGGACGTCCTTGATGTTGTGAAAGACGACGTGGTGGTATTCGACGTCGAACGCGCTCGCCACGTAGAGCTTCGCGCCGAATTCCCGCGCCATCTCCAGCGCCACGCGCATCGCCTTGTAGCAGTAGGCCGAGCCGTCCACGCAGACGAGGAAGCGACCGCCTTCGAGCGGGCGGTCGTCCCGCACGATCAGGACGTCCTTCTCGATGCCTCGGATCGCGCGCGCCACCACCCCGCCCAGCTGGCTCAGGGGCTGCCTGCCGAGGCCGTGCGCCCCGATCGCCACCAGGTCGTAGCTCCTGCCCGAGCTGCCCGCGAGCTTCTCGTCGGCGTCCTCTTCCTCGGCGATGATCCTGCCGTCCTCCCCCAGGCGCACGTCGCCGCGCACCGTGGCGCCACCGTCGTACTTGTCGGCGATGTTGGGGTCGAAGCCGATCAGGCTCGGAAGCCGGCCCTCGCCCCGGTTCGCCTCGCGCACCAGCTCCTCGTAGTTGATCCCCTCGAGGAGTTGCCGCGTCACCGGCACCCCCACGGCCGCGCAGCGCTTCTCGACCTGGTCGAGGAAGCTGTCGGAGATCAGCTGCAGGCCCTTCTCGATCAGCTTGTCGTGGATCTTCCGCTGGCGCTTGATCTCGTCGGGGGTCTGGAACTGTGCGGGGAGGCCGGTCTCGAGCTGGCGGAAGCGGACGTCGTGGAGGCGGGCGGCGTAGACGTGGTTGCCGGTGACGCGGCCGCCCGAGCGGCGGCAGATCTCGATCGCGCGGTCGACGGCCCAGTCGGAGTGCTCGGAGTTGTCCACCGGTACGAGGATCTCTCGATACATGCCACCCGATTTCGAAGGGAAATCGACTGCAAGGGCGGTTCCTGCCTGTGCGACGCCCCTATATAAAAACGGTGGGGGAACGTGTCAAACGACTTCCACCCGCGCGCTACATCCCCTCCAGTCCCAGCTCGGAGCGGGCGCGATCCATGATCTCCGGCGTGATCTCCTCGATGCCGCGCTCGGCCGCGTACTCGCCGTAGATCCGCTTGACCATCCCCCGGACGAACGAGGGCACCGCCATGAGCCGCTCCCGCGCGTCCTCGCTCCAGCGCACCCCGCCCGGACGTGGAGGCGCCGCTTCGGCGACTCCCTCGGCCCGCTCCTCGAGCCCCTCGACGGAGGACCGCACGAGCTCGAGCGGCTCGGGCGGCACGCTCCTGCCGCCCACTTCGATCCCCAGGCCGCTGACGAGGCGCGTCTCCATCGGGTTGGCGAGCATCGCGGTCTCCTTGCCGCAGGCCGGACAGGCGTAGACGACGGCCATCGTCCCGTCTCCGGGGAGCCGCCGCTCCACGTAATCCATCACCGCGTCGCACCCGATGCAGAGAAATTTCACGGCGCCGCCACCCGCTCGGCGAGCGCCGCGAGCGAGCGCGCCGCCGGGCGCTCGGGCGCACTCAGCACGATCGGCATGCCTTCGTCGGTGTCGGCCGCGATCCGGGGGTCGAACGGCACCTCGGCCCAGAGCTCGAGGCCGGAATCCCGCGCCAGCCGGCGGGCGCCGTCGGCGGCGAAGAGGGGCTCGGCCACGCCGCAGTGCGGGCAGCTCCAGGTCGCCATGTTCGCCACCAGCCCCACTTCCCGGACTCCGGCGTCCTCGAGGAATCGCGCGCTCTTCGCCACGACGTGGCGGGCGGCCTCGGACGGAGTCGTCACGATGAGGACGGCGTCGGGGGATCCCACGAGATCGATCAGGCGCGCGAGCTTTTCCGTGCCGGGCGGCAGGTCCAGGACGAGGACGTCGAGCGCGCCCCACTCGACGTCGGACAGGAACTCGCGGAGCGCTCCCGTCTCGATCACGCTCTGCCACGCGAACCGGTGCTCCTCCGGTCCGCGCCACCGAACGGGGGCGCCCTCCGCGACCAGGAGATCCATCGACACGACGCCGACGCCGGCCGCCCCCCTCGCCGGCCGGAATCCGCTGTCGCCGCGCGCCAGACCGCCCCGGGCGCCCAGCATCCGCGCCAGCGACGGTCCGTCCAGGTCGGCGTCCAGGGCGCCGACCGCCCGGCCGCTCGCGGCCAGCGCCGCGGCGACGTTCGCGCTGATCGCGCTCTTCCCGACGCCCCCCTTTCCGCTCCCGACCGCGACCAGCCGGCCCACTCCCGCCAGCCGCTCCCGGAGCCGCCGACGCTGTTCGACCACCTGGCCGACGACCGATTCGGCTCCGGGATCGGCGACCTCGTGGTAGGTCCGGATCCGGCGGCGCTCGGATCCTCCGCTCACGGCGCCAGCTGCCTTCCATCCCCGTCGAGGACGGTGAGGGCGTCCACCGGGCATGCGGCGCAGGCGCGCACGATCCGCTCGCGGTCGACCCCGCCCGCATCGCGGAAGGCCGCCACGCCCTCGCCGTCCAGCTCGAAGGACTCGGGATCCTCGTCGATACAGTCTCCGAAGCCCACGCAGAGGAGGCGATCGATCCGGACGGTGAGCCCCGCCATGCGGCGTTCGACGACGCCGCCGGAGTCACTCACCGGGAGCGCCGGGGAGAAAGAGGGGCTGGAGCGCGACGATCCGAAGCGGCCCGCCCGTGCCGGCCTCGATCTTCATCGGCAGGGCGACGACGGTGGCGCCGCGCAGGACCACGCGGTCGAGATTCGCCACGTTCTCGAAGATGGGCACGTTCGCGGCGGCGAGGACGCGGTGCGCGCGAAACTCCGTCGACTGACCGCGATCGATCGAGGCGGTGTCGATTCCCACCGCCCGGACCCCCCGCTCGACGAGGAGGGCGGCGCCTTCCCCCGAGAGACCCGGGAAATGGAGGTCGGCCACGGCCTCCTGACCCCGCGCCGCGGTCCCCAGGTAGCGCTCCGCGTCGGGCCAGCGCTCGCCCCATCCCGTTCGCAGGAGGACAATCGCGCGCGCAGGGATCGCCCCGTTCATGGACTCCCAGGCCTCGAGAGCGTCCACTCCGATCTCGAGATCCCGGTCGGCGGCCGCGGCCGCGCTCACGTCGATCACGACCGCGTCTCCGATCAGGTCCTCGAGCGGGATCTCGGCCGACGTGCGCCCGCCCTCGGCGAAGTGGATCGGCGCGTCGAGGTGGGTGCCTCCGTGCTCCGCCGCGCAGAAGGACTTCGCCGCGTACCACCCCGACTCCGTCTCGCCCTCGCTCACGACCTCCAGCACGAAGGGCTCCGCGGTGGGCCAGTAGAGGGTGGACTGCCCGAAGGAATACGTGAGATCGACGATCTCGGTCTCGGGACCCGGAACCGCCACGTCCTGGCCGGAGGCAGCAACGGCGTGCGCGAGAATCGCGCAGAGCGCCGCGCTCGGGACCAGGAGCCGTGGCCTCACGCCTGCTCCTCGTCCGGCCGGATGAGGCGCGGCAGCCCGACGCCGACCTCGATCTCGCCGGAGCCATCGGGGCGCAGGTACAGGGTCGCGCGGTATCGCCCCTCGGGGATTTCGTTTCCCAAAACGAAGAAGAACGTCACGTTCGTCTCGAACGTGCGCGACTCGCCGGGACCCAGGGTGACGTCGATCGGCAGCGGCTGACACCGCTTGCTGTGGGCGTCGACGACGCGCTGCTCGTCGACCAGACGGTAGAGGCGGAGGAGCACGACGCAGGTATCGGGAAACCGGAGCGCGACCGGCGCGCCGGTCGGATTGGTCAGCGTAATCCGCCCCACGAGGCGATCCCACGAGGGCTGGAGGAGCTCGGCGGAGAAGGCCAGCTCGCCGATCCGGCCCACGATCGGTTGCGGGCTCTCCGGCCCTTCCGGCACGGTCGGCGCGAGGTCTTCCGAGCCGCAGGCGAGCGCGAGGGCGAGAAGCGCCGCGCCCGAAGCCGCTTCCGGGCGCATCCTCGGAACCGCGCGTCTGGCATCGAGGCGGGGCACGTTCCTAGGGTACCCCGGCGGCCCTCCCGTTTCCAGCCCGCGGATCAGATGGTGGGCGCCAGAACGGGGTCCAGAATGCGGCTCATCTCCTCGAGCACGGCGGGATCGATCTCCCTGTCCGCCGCGGCCACGTTGTCGTCCACGTGCCGGGTGGACGTCGCCCCGACGATGACGCTCGTCACCTCGGGACGTCTCAGGCACCAGGCCAGCGCCAGCTGGGACATCGAGCATCCGGACTTCTCCGCCAGCGGAGCCAGACGACCTACGGCCTCCAGAACCTCGGCGCGCCAGTATCGGCGCATGAATCCGCTCTGCGGCCCGGCCGCGCGGCTCCCTTCCGGGACGTCGGCGAGCGAGCGGTATTTCCCGGTCAGGATCCCCTGGGCGAGGGGTGACCAGACGACGTTCCCCATGCCGAGCTCGCGCGTAGTCGGCAGGACCTCACGTTCGATCGCACGCTGGAGCGCGTTGTATTCCGGCTGGTTGCTGGACGGGGATCTCCATCCGCGCTCCCGGCACAGCTCGACCGCTTCGCGGATCTGCGCCGCCGACCACTCGGAGACTCCCCAGTACAGGATCTTCCCCTGGCGGGACAGGTCGTCCATGATCCCGCAGGTCTCCTCCAGCGGCGTTTCCGCGTCCCAGCGGTGGCACTGATACAGGTCGATGTAGTCGACCCCCAGCCGGCGCAGCGACCGGTGGCACTGCTCGAAGACGTGCTTTCTCGACAGCCCCCTGTCGTTCGGGCCCTCGCCCATCGGGAAGTACACCTTGGTGGCGAGCACGAACGATTCGCGGGGATACGCCGACAGGGCGCGCCCCACGACTTCCTCCGCCCTGCCGCGGTCATACACGTTCGCCGTGTCGATGAAGTTCACGCCGAGCTCGAGCGCCCGCTCGATGCAGCGCCGTGCCACGGCCTCCTCGACCGAGCCTCCGTACGTGAGCCACGAGCCGAGCCCCACCGCGCTCAGCCGGACTCCGGATCGTCCCAGCCTCCGGTACTGCAATCGGGTTCCTCCTCTTCGAATGGCCGAATCGGGCGCGCCCTACGGTAGTCCATTCTATATTCTCACGGCTCGCACCGAATACCTCGACAGGGACGCCATGGGAAGAAGAGCCAGGTTGCTCCGGGTCGCGTGGGACGCCCTGCGCGCACGATCAGGCGGCCCGGACGCGATCGCCTCGCGCAGGGATCGGCGGCTGGCCGAGATGCTGACGTACGCCCGGCGGACCTCCTTCTATCGGCGCCACTGGAGAGGCATCCCGGGGAATGCCCGCCTGGCGGATCTTCCCCCCGTGACGAAACAGGAATGGGTGGAAGGGTTCGACGAGACGGTCACCGAGCCGGCGATCACGCGCGAGGCGGTCTGGGAATACATGCAGGATCGTGCGCGGGTGGGGCGACCGTGGCTCGACCGCTATTCCGTCTGCCGTTCCTCCGGCATCTCGGGGAAGAAGTCGCTGTTCGTGACCGACCAGGAGGCCATGGACGTGTATTGGGCTCTCTGGCTGACCCGCGGCTGGATGTCCTGGCTGGGCGCGCGCGGGGCGGTCCGCCTGGGCCGCCGGGGCGGCCGAGTCGCGTCGGTGATCGCGACGAACAGCCACTACGCGAGCGCCGCCATGGTGCGGCGGCCGAGCCCGCTGGGCTCCTTCGCCAACGTCCGCTCGAGCACGCTCTCCATCCAGAAGCCCGTCTCGCGCATCGTTCGCGCACTCGACTACTGGCAGCCGGCCGCGCTCGTCGGCTATCCCACCGCCCTCGACTGCCTCGCCGTCGAGCAGCTCCAGGGGCGCCTCTCCCTGGACATCGTCCTCGCGGTCTCGGTGTCGGAATGGGTGGAGCCGGCGGCCCGCGCCCGGATCGAAGCGGCGTTCGGTTGCCCGCTGCGCGACTCCTATGCGGCTTCGGAGTTCCTGGCCCTCGGGTTCGAGTGTCCCGAGGGATGGCTCCACGTCAACGCCGACTGGGCCGTGCTGGAGCCCGTGGACGAAGCGTTTCGCCCCGTGCCTCCCGGCGAAACCAGCCACACCGCCCTCGTCACCAATCTCGCCAACCGCACCCAGCCGGTGATACGCCACGATCTCGGGGACCGGGTGACGGTGAGGCCGGACCCCTGCCCGTGCGAGAGCCCTCTGCCGGCCGTGCAGGTCGAAGGGAGGCAGCACGACACGCTCTTCTTCCGGGACGGGGAGCGGGAAGTCGCGCTCCTCCCCATGGCCCTGATCATCGGCCTCCTCGGCTCCGTCCCCGGGATCGGTCCCGGAACCCAGATGGTCAAGACCGCCGAAGACGTGCTCACCTTCCGCGTGAACTTCTCCGAAGGAGCCGACCGCGGCGCGGTGTGGGAAGAGATGGCACGCAAGGTACGATCGTACCTGCGAGCGCGGGGATTGCCGCACGTCTCGGTCGAGCTCTCCCCGATCCCGCCGGGCAGGGACCCCCGGACGGGCAAGCTCCGGAGGACCTGGTCGGAGGTGCCGGTGTCCGTGCCCTGATCCCCGCCCGACGCCCGCGGCGCCCGGGCGGCCTTCGATTCAGCCTTCCGGTGTCTCGCAGCCCTCCCGCCGTCGGGTATCCGCCACGTGAAAGACCTTCCAGCCGTCCACATCCTTGAAGAGCTGGAACGCGTCGACTCCGCAGTGGCTGAACTCGTCACCCGCGTAGAACGCGTACTTCATCCAGGCGGTCGCGAGGTTCCCGTCGACCCGCACCTCCGCATCCCAGATCCGCTCGTCCCAGACCTCTTCGTGCGGGGTGCCGACCGCCTCGACGAAGCCGTCCAGCGATTCTTCGCGGGTGAGCGTGGGCACGCCCTCCTGGACGAAGGCGCTGGCAAGGGTCGCGGTGGGGTGGAGCACCGCGCGCATGGCGGCGCTGTCGCCGGCGCGCATGGCGTCGAACATCGACTCGACCACCGCCATGACCGCGGCGTCCTCGCTTTCCTGAGCGGGCGCCGGTGCGGGCGCCGCCATGGCCGCGAACAGCACGAATGCCATCGTCACACGGGTCATCGATTCTCCTCGGTTGAATGGATGGGTGGCCGTCCGGGCGCGACCGCCTTCCCCTGACGACGCGGCCACGGCCGGGATTCAAAACCCACTATATTCCCCTAGTCGTCCCCCGCAGCCAAACCACAGCACCCGAGGAGAAAGCGCATGCCGCGACTCGTATTCCTCGTCCCGATCCTGCTGCTCGCCTTCGCGCAGGCGACGAACGCTCAGGGCTCCTATCGCACCATCCTGGAAGCCCAGCTCGACGCGGTGCAGGACCGGATGTCGACGGAGGGCTACCGGCCCGATCAGGAGGACATGATCGTCGGTCTCCTCGACGCCGGAGCAGCGGTCGGCCTGGAGATCGATCTGGCGGGCGGCGTGGAGTACATGATCATGGGCGTCTGCGACGCCGACTGCGACGATCTCGACCTGACTCTCAGCGACACCGATGGAACCGAAGTGTCTAGCGACGCGCTCGACGACGCCTATCCGGTCCTCATCTTCACCGCTCCGGCCAGCGGTCCGCACATACTCTGGGTCAACATGTACGATTGTTCGGTCTCGCCCTGCAGCTTCGGGTACAAGGTGTTCCGCAAATGATTCGGGCCCGGCGCTTGCTTCGTGTCTGATTCCATGGGGGGCGGCTCGGTCCGGTGACGGAGGACATCCAGGGCGTCCTGCGCGGGGTATTCGGGTTCGACGCGTTCCTTCCGGGCCAGCGCGAGGTCATCGAGGCGGTGCTGGCCGGGCGGGACTGCATCGCGGTCATGCCCACGGGGGGCGGCAAATCGCTGACGTTCCAGCTGCCGGCGCGGATCCTGCCCGGCACCGTGCTCGTCCTCTCCCCCCTCATCTCCCTGATGAAGGACCAGGTCGACGCGCTGGCCGATCTCGGCTTCCGCGCCACACGGATAGACTCCACGCTCGACCGGGACGAGCGCCGGCGCCGCCTCGAGACCCTGCGGGCGGGCGGTTACGAGATCGTCTACCTGGCGCCCGAGGCGCTGGAGGGCCGGCTCCGGGATCTCCTCGCCGGATGCCCCCTGTCCCTCATGGTGGTCGACGAGGCGCACTGCATCAGCCAGTGGGGACACGACTTTCGTCCGTCCTACCGGCGGCTCGCGGGGCTTCGCGAGAGCCTCGGCGACATCCCCGTGCTCGCGCTCACCGCGACAGCCACCCGCAGGGTCGCGCGCGACATCCTGCGCCAGCTCGGCATGCGGCGCCCCGCCGGCTTCAAGGGCTCGTTCTTCCGGCCGAACCTGTGGATCGGGGTGCGGAAGAAGGGCGGCGGAGGCAACACGCGGCGGGAGATCCTCACGCTCGTGCGACGCCACTCCGGCGAGAGCGGGATCGTGTACTGCATGTCGCGGCGCGCGGTGGAGAGCACGGCCGAGTGGCTCCGTCGGAAGGGGGTCTCCGCCGTTCCCTACCACGCCGGGCTGCCGGAGGCGGAGCGGCACGCCAACCAGGAGGCGTTCGCGCGCGATCGTGCGGACGTGGTGGTCGCGACCATCGCCTTCGGCATGGGGATCGACAAGCCCGACGTGCGCTTCGTCATCCATCGGGACATGCCGAAGGACGTCGAGTCGTGGGTCCAGGAGTTGGGGCGCGCGGGACGCGACGGACTTTCCAGCGAATGTTTCCTCTTCTACTCGTGGGCCGACGTCAGACTCCACGAGCGGTTCCTCGACGCCATCCCCGACCCTGATCAGCGAGCCGAGAAGCGGCGGGCCACGGTGGACCTCTTCGAGATGGCGGACTCGCGGGAGTGCCGCCACCGCGCCATCGTCGAGCACTTCGACGAGGAGATCGCGGCCTGCGGCGGGTCGTGCGACGTCTGCGCCGGCGTGGCGGTCGAGGATCTGGCGCGCGGGAGCACCGCCCCCTCCGGCGCCCGCGCGCAGGCCGAGCCGGAGAACCCGGTCGTGTTCGAGCGCCTCCGCGCGCTGCGGCGGGAGCTGGCGGATTCGCGCGGCGTGCCCGCCTACGTCGTGTTCCACGATTCGACCCTGCGGGAGATGGCCTCGCGGCTGCCGCGGAACCGCAGCCAGATGCTCGAGGTGACCGGCGTCGGACCGGTGAAGTTCGAGCGGTACGGCGACGCCTTCCTGGAGGCCCTGAACGGCGCGGACGGAGAGGCGTAGTGCCGCGTCTGTCCGACGTCGAGATCCTGGAGCGCCTGGTCGCCTTCGACACCACCAGCTCGCGGAGCAACCTCCCGCTCGTCGATTTCGTCTGTGAATGCCTGGACCGGCGCGGGCTGCGGATCCACCGGATGCCGTCGGAGAACGGGGAGAAGGCAAACCTCGCCATCGTCGCCGGTCCCCTGCGGGGGGACCGGGAGGGCCTGACCCTCTGCGGCCACACCGACGTCGTGCCGGCGCTCGAACCCGGGTGGCAGTCCGATCCCTTCGAGGCGGCGCCGCGCGATGGCGCGATCTTCGGCCGGGGCACGGCGGACATGAAGGGATTCCTCGCTCTGGCGATCCGGACGCTGCTGGAGGCCGACCCCGAGCGCCTCGACCGCCCCTTGGCGCTCCTGTTCACCTACGACGAGGAAGTCGGCACCCGCGGCGCACGAAGGCTCTTCGAGTCCGGTGGGCCGCCCGAGCCGCTTCCCCGGCGCACGATCGTCGGCGAGCCGACCTCGCTCGTTCCCGCGCGGGTCCACAAGGGGCATCTGCGGGTCCGCATCGTCGTCGAGGGGAAGGCCGCCCACAGCGGACTGCCGCACCTCGGGCGGAGCGCGATCGAGCCCGCCGCGCGGGTGGTCCTCGCGCTGGAGGAGCTGCGGCGGGCTCTCGAAGGCGAGCGCCCGCCGCGCGCGAACGCGTTCCCCCAGGTTCCGTTCGCGGCCTTGAACGTCGGACGGATCGACGGTGGCGCGGCGGCGAACGTGATCCCCGACCGGTGCGAGATCGAGCTCGGCGCGCGGCTCCTGCCCGGGATGAACTCCGGAGAATTCGTCGCGCGGGTTCGCGAGGCGGTCGAGCGCGCGGCCGGCCACGCGACGTGGAGGCTCGAGATGACGGCCGAGAGCCCGCCCGCGGAGCTCGAGGAAGGATCGGACCTCTGGGAGTGGCTCGAGGGCGAGGCCGCCCGGCCGATGCATCCGTCCTCGCCCGCGGCGGAGAGCGTGTCCTTCGCCACCGACGCGGGCTGGCTCCAGCGCCTCGGGTTCGAGTGCGCGATCTGGGGTCCGGGATCGATCGAAGTGGCCCATCGGGCGAACGAGTTCATCCCACTCGCCGACCTGGCGGCGGCGCACGACACGCTCGTCCGGGCGGTGGACCGCTGGTGCAAGAGGATTTCCTGACCCCCGCTGCCGTCCTCGAGGCCGATCTCACGTGGACCGGCTCGCGATTCGAGCGCGGGGTCCGGATCGCCATCGACGAGGCCGGGCGCATCGAAGCGGTCGGCGCGCTCGAGGCGACGCCCACCCGGCGGCTCCCGCGCCGAGCGCTCGTCCCGGGTCTCGTCGATGCCCACTCCCACGCCTTCCAGATCGGCCTCCGGGGGCGCCCCGAAGGGTTTTCGTCCGGAGCCGGCAGCTTCTGGACCTGGCGCGACGCCATGTACGAGCTCGTGGGATCCCTCGACCCCGTCCGGTTTCGCGATCTCTGCGTGCGTGCCTTCCGGGAGATGCGGGACGCCGGGATCACGGCGGTCGGCGAGTTCCACTATCTCCACCATGCCACCGACGAGAGGGACGGCTCGTTCGACACGGTCGTCCTCGACGCGGCCGCGGAGGTCGGGATCCGGCTCGTCCTCCTGCAGTCGTACTACGAGACGGGCGGGATCGGGCGGCCGCTCGGGCCCGCGCAGCGGCGGTTCGCGGTCGGATCGGTCGCCAAGTATTGGGAGCGGTTCGATCGAATCGCCGAGCGCATCGATCCCGCGACCCAGTCGCTCGGCGTCGCGCCCCATTCGATCCGCGCGGCGACTCTCGACGACCTGGCCGCCGTCCATGCGGAGGCTCGCCGGCGCGCGCTGCCCGTCCACATGCACGTCGAGGAGCAGCGCGGCGAGATCGAGGAGTGCATCGCCGCGTACGGCGAGCCGCCGATCGCGTTGCTGTCACGGTCGCTCTCCTCGCTCGAAGGCCTCACGGCGGTCCACTGCACACACACCGCTCGCGAGCACCTCGAGAGCTTCGTCGCGGCGGGGGGTTCGGTCTGCATCTGCCCGCTGACCGAGGCGAATCTCGGAGACGGCATCCCCGATCTCGCGGATGCGACGGGTCACCTGGATCGGCTCTGCCTGGGGACGGACTCCAACCTGCGGATCGCGATGAGCGAGGAGATGCGCTGGCTGGAGTACGGCCAGCGGCTCCGCCGCGAGAAGCGTGGCGTCCTGGCCGACGAAGAGGGCTGCGTGGGGCGGTCGCTCCTGGCGATCGCCACGCAGGGTGGCGCCGCCGCGCTCGACATTCCGGCCGGCGCGATCGCGCGCGGCTACTGGGCCGACCTCACCGCGCTCGACCTCGACGCCCCCGAGCTCCGGGACTGTGACGAAGGGGCGCTTCTCGACGCCTGGGTGTTCGGCTCGGGTGACCGCGCAATCGCCGCGACCTGTGTGGGCGGGCGGTGGCGGGAAACCGGCGCGAACGCCATCGCCGACAGATGAGCGCCACGGCCGATCGAGCGAGCGATCCCGCTATCTGATCCGCCTCGACGACAGCGCCCGACCCCGCATCCGATTCGCGACTTCGCTGCCGAGCGATGCCTGCCTGCCCCACCCGCGGAGGATGATCAAAACGGCCCGGATGCAAGGCGGGCGACGAGGCTCTTCCTAGGCGTGGTGATTCCCACGCCGCAGGAAGAACGAGGAGCCCAACGCAGCAGGCGGGCCGTTTTCATCATCCGACTACTCCAAGGCGTAGCGGTGGCGCACCCACTCATGCACATCCGCCAGCTCGGCGTCGTCGAGCGCGCGGTCGTAGACGATGACCTCGGCGATCCAGCCGTCGAGGATCGCGCCGTATGACCCTTCGCGCGCGAGCTTGAGCGGCGCGGGGTTCGCGGTCCGCGTGGTCGAAGCCGTGAACACCCCGTCGACGAACAGCTCGGCCAGCGCCGCCGACTGACGCATCGTCTGGGCCAGCCATCTCCCCGCCGTCACGCTCGGGCCCGTGGCGTACTGGCCCGTGTAATTCCGGTAGCGCCCCACGTAGGGGCCCATGAAGAAGCTGAAGCCGCCGTTCAGCGCATGGCCCGAAGCGGCCGCGCGCGACGCATAGACGACGACGATCGTGACGGGCGTTCCCGGATCCGCGGGCGTGGTCATTCCGTCGTCGGCGGCGTCGAACTGCACCGCCGGGAGCCCATTGACGACACCGCCGCGGTACCGTGGCCTCTTGGAGGCGACGGCCTGCGATGCATGATTGCCGGCGCCCGAGCGGTCCGGCCACGTGACCACGGGTGCCCCTTCGGCGAGACCTGTCAGGGCGTCCGCTTGCAGCCACAGCACCAGTCCCGGCAAGGACGCCGGATCTTCAAAGGGTCCCGGGTCGGGTGGCGCCTCGACCGCAACCGGTTTCGTCACCGACGCGGTGTCCCCGTCGTCGTCGGTCACGGTCAGCGTCACCTGGTACGGCGCGGCGGCCGCGAAGTCGTGCTCGGGATCCTCCTCCGTCGATGTCCCTCCGTCGCCGAAGGTCCAGCTCCATTCCGTCACGGTCCCGTCGGAATCCGTGCTCGTGTTCTCGAACACGCACGACAGGTGCGTGCACGTCCACGTGAAGTCGGCGACAGGTGGCTTGTTCGGGACGGGCGGCGGCACGTAGCGATCGTGGAGCCAGGCATGGACCTGGTCCAGCTCGGCGTCCGTCAGCGCGCGATCGTAGACCAGGAGCTCGGCCAGCGCGCCGTCGAGCACCTGACTGTACGTTCCCTGGCGGGCGAGCATTAGCGGGCCCGGGTTCACCGTCTTGTTCGAGCTCGTGACCTCGGTCCCGTCGATCCACAGCTCGGCCTTGGAGCTCGTCTGCCGGAAGCCCTGGACGATCCAGCGGCCGGCGGTCGTCGCAGGCCCATTCAGGTACTTCCCGGTGTATGCCCGGTAGCGGCCGACGTACGGTCCTTCGAAGAAGCTGAACCCACCGTTCAGCACGTGGCCGGTCGCGCCGGCGCGAGAGGCGTACACGGCCACGATCGTGGTCGTCTGCGGCGGATCGACGGGCGTCTCCATCCCGTCGTCGGCGGCGTCGAAGGACACCGCCGGCAACCCGGCCACCTGTGCGGCGCGAAACGTCGGTCGCTTCGACGCCGAGGCCTGAGTGGCGTGGTTGCAGGAGCCCGAGGCGTCGGGCCACGTCGCGACGGGATCGCCGTCCGCGAGGCCCGTCAGCCCATCGGCGCGGAGCCAGAGGGTGAGCCCCGGAATCGCGCCCGGCTCGCCGGGCCCGCCTCCCACCGCCGGCACGCTGACCGACACGCTCCGGGTCGCCGTCCCGATCGCCCCACCGTCGTCGGTCGCTCGCAGCGTCACGGCGTAGGTGCCGCCGCACACGTACGCATGCGTGGGATTCTGCGCGCTCGACGTACCACCGTCGCCGAACGTCCAGCTCCAGCCGACCACGGTCCCGTTACTGTCCGAGCTGAGATCGGTGAATGCGCAATCGCCGCCCGAGCAGGAATGGGAGAAGTCGGCCGCCGGAGGTGGGTTCGGAGGCGGCGCGGGAAGGTCGTTGATCGCGCGCCAGACGTTGATGCGCCCGTGGCCGAACCGGTCGTCCATTCCCGGGTCGCCGAGATCGTCGGCCGTCGACTCCATCCGCTCGAGCACTTCGGCCCCCGAGAGGCCCATCGCGTAGAGCAGCGCGCCCAGACCGGCGGCCTGTGGCGTCGCCATGGAGGTTCCGGCTTTGAGGCAGTAGTCGACGTCGCTCGAGAAGCACGTCGAAGCGATCTGGCTGTAGCCGCTTGCGTTCTCGGAGTCACCGCCCGGCGCGGCCAGCCGCACCTCCGGCCCCCAGTTCGAGTAGCTGGCCAGGCCGTCGCTCCAATCCGTGGCGCTGACGGCGATGCATTCCGGGAACGCCGCCGGCCACAGCACGCCCTGCTGTCCACTGTTCCCAGCCGCGCAGAAGGGCAGCACGCCGTGGTCGCGGGCGTACTGGAGTGCGAGCTGCTCGGTCTGCGAGGGCTCTGTGCCGCCGAGGCTGATGTTGAGGACGTTCGCTCCCCGATCCACGGCCCAGGTGATCCCGGCGGCCAGCGCTGAGCTGGGGCATTCGGCGTTCAGACCGAAGAACGTGGGCGTGCAGACCTTGGCGACCACGAACCCGATGTTTGGGCCCCAGGCCACTCCCGAGAGTCCCGTCGCGTCGCCGCCGCGCGCACCGGCGATCCCGGCCACGTGCGTGCCGTGTCCCTGATCGTCCGAGGCGTCCGGGTCATTGTTGTAGAAGTCGTGCTGCGCGAGCACGCGGCCGCTCAGGTCCGCGTGCGTCGATCGCACACCGGTGTCGAGGATCCCGATCCGGGCCGAGCCGGAGAACCCCGCGCCCAGCTGGTTGAAGGCTTCCAGCCAGTCGATGTCCGCGTCCGCGGCGCCGGTCGCCGCCAGCACGTCGCCCGCCTCCGACCGGACCGCGCCGTCGTT